>NZ_JBQSYH010000014.1:0-166358 GCF_052379125.1 Halomonas sp. AOP13-D3-9
GAGGCGTAAATGGTGAGGAGTGAGGGGTAGACTTCAACACCTCACACCTCACACCTCAGCGCGATTTCCAGGCATTTTCTTCCAGATATAACAATAGCTTGTGCATTCGGCATGGTATTGTTGCCAAGCAGCATCTAGTATTATGCTGCACGTACCCAGAAGTAAAATCTCAGGAGGAGAAACGGTATGACGACGCAAGTAGCCAAGAAGTTAGCAATCGCTCTATTTATGGCCTTGATGGCAGGCGGACTGATCGCTTGTGATGATCAAGGGCCGGCTGAAGAAGCGGGTGAAAGCATTGATGACGCTGCAGAAGATGCCGGGGAAAGCATGGAAGAGCTCGGCGAAGATATGGAAGAGGCTGCCGAAAACTAGGCCGAGAATTTATTTGATGAGTTAGCCAAAGCAGTCGCTGAAAAGCGGCTGCTTTATTTTTTGGAATATGGCTATGATGACTCCAATAATGATAAGAAATGGAGGAAGCAACATGCAGTTACAGTGTGATAAAAGTCTGCTATTGATGGTCGATTTCCAGGCCGGGTTGCTGCCTGTGATCGATGGTGGTCAAGAGGCCGTTAACGAAGCGGCTTGGCTAGGCGAAATGGCGTGCTTGCTTGAGGTGCCGGTATGGTTAACCGAGCAGTCTCCAGAAAAGTTGGGGGGAACCTCCGCACCACTGCTCGCCAGCTTGAATGACTATCAGCTCTGGCAAAAACAGCACTTTGGCGCCATGGCGGAAGCTGAATTTCGTGAAGCACTAAACGCAACGGGCAAAACTCAGATTGTGCTGTGTGGAACAGAAGCGCATATCTGCGTGCTGCAAACGGGACTAGGTCTATTAGCGGCAGGTTACGAGCTGTACTGGCTGAGTGACGCTTCTGCCAGCCGCCGCCTGCAAGAGGCTGCGTTTGCCCGTGAGCGCGCTTGCGCAAGCGGTGCTGTGGCGGTGACGGCAGACATGGTGGCTTATGAGTGGCTACACCGCTGTGACACTGCGCTATTTAAAGAGGCGCACCAGCGGTTTTTAAAGCCACGTTCGGCTCGCCCCGTACGTTTCTTCTAGGCTGTTCGCCTCGCTCTAGCGATCACTATCCTTGCGAGTGAAAACGAAGGTATCACCCTCGGATGCCGAGGCATCGAAACGATAGCCTGCTACATCGAATGCCTTGAGTTGCTCTGGGTTGTTGACCTGTTGCTGAATCAGCCAGGCGCTCATCAGCCCGCGGGCCTTTTTGGCGTAGAAGCTGATGATTTTAAAGGTGCCGTTTTTCTCATCTTTAAACACCGGCGTAATGACTCTGGCATTGAGTTGCTGGGTATCTACCGCTTTGAAATACTCATTCGAAGCGAGATTCACCAGCACGTCAGAGCCGCTTTCAGCAATGGCCTCATTGAGCGCAGGCGTTAGTATAGGCTTCCAGTAGGCATACAAATCCTTACCAGCACTGTTGGACAGCTTGGTGCCCATCTCTAGCCGATAGGGCTGAATCAAATCCAGGGGCCGTAGCAGGCCATATAAGCCGGAGAGTATGCGTAGGTGGGATTGCGCGTAACGGTTATCTGCTTCGCTGAAGCTTGCTGCTTGCAGGCCGGTATAGACATCGCCCTGAAACGCCTGGGCAGCGGGTTTGGCATTGCTCAGCGTGAAAGGGGGGCGCCACTCCTCAAAGCGCGCTGCATTCAGCCCCGCCAGTTTATCGCTGATGCCCATAAGTTCACTGATTTGCTGGGGCGAGTAGTCGCGCAAAAGTGTGATCAATGCTTGGCTGTATTTCAGAAAGTCAGGTTGTGTTACCTGCTCTGTGGTCGGTGGGGTTTCAAAATCCAGCGTTTTAGCGGGAGAGATAACGCTCAGCATCGCATGCTCCTAGGGCCATCATAAGTGAACGTAGTATACCAAGCCTCGGCCAAGGCCGAGGCTATCGCTTCGATAGTTCTGGCAGAGCCGCTTACTGCCTATAGGCGGGGCTCAGCAGCCGCTTAAGGGCAGGGATTCGGCATGCGGCGATGAATATCTTCGATGGCCTCTAGCACTTCGTTATCCAGTTTGAGACTCTCGCTGGCAAGGTTGCTTTCCAACTGCTCCATTGTGGTGGCACCAATGATATTGCTGGTTAAAAAGCTGCGTGAATTAACAAACGCCAGCGCCATTTGCGCAGGGTCTAGCTCGTGCTTTTTAGCGAGCGCCACATAAGCCTGGGTGGCCGCTTCGGCTTCGGGTGAGGTGTAACGCTTGAAGCGCTCATACAGCGTCAAGCGGCCTTTGGGTGGCTGCGCGCCATTAAGGTATTTACCTGAGAGTACCCCAAACCCTAGCGGTGAATAGGCAAGTAGGCCGACATCTTCACGGTGGGCAATTTCAGCCAAGCCGACTTCAAAGGAACGGTTAAGCAGGTTATAGGGATTTTGAATTGACGCCACGCGGGGTAAATCCAGCTTGTCGGCGAGCTGCAGTGAGCGCATTACGCCCCAGGGAGTGTCATTAGAGAGCCCTATAGCCCGCACCTTGCCAGCATCAACCAGCTCTTTCAAAGCAGCGAGCGTCTCTTCTAACGGCGTCGCGTCTTCGTCTTTGCTATGCACGTAGCCCAGCTTGCCAAAGAAGTTGGTTTGCCGGTCTGGCCAGTGCAGTTGGTAAAGGTCAACGTAATCGGTTTTTAAGCGCTCCAGGCTGGTGTCAATGGCCTGATGAATATGCTCACGGGTTAAACGCGGCCCACCGCGGATATGGTCAAGGCCTGGGCCTGCGGCTTTGGTGGCTATGATGAGATCGTCTCGGGCGCCGCGCTGCTTTAGCCAACTGCCGATATAGTGTTCCGTCAGACCCTGTGTACTGGCCATGGGCGGGACGGGGTATGCCCGGTATCAATAAAATTGATGCCAAAGGCCACGGCCCGGTCAAGCTGTTCGTGGGCTTCGGCTTCGCTATTTTGCTCGCCAAACGTCATCGTACCTAAGCAGAGTCGACTGACCTCCATGCCGGTTCTGCCAAGTGGGCGCGTTTGCATTTTCATCTCCTTACTAAGGCGGAATTGCCACAAATAAGCCACCATTACCTGGATGGTAGACGGCGTATGAATCGCATGTTAGCGAGGCTCTTGGCAAGCAGCAAATTAATGGGGTTGAGTCGTCGCAAAGGCAGGCGTATGCTTGCCAGCCCATCGACCGGCTAAAGGCCGGTTTCTCGTGTGGTTGGCAGCTATTTCATGACTGCTGGCCCAAGGTTCCAACAGACAGGCAGGGTGGTTTGCCATGCTGCAGGCATCAACGTTATTTACTCGGCTAGAATTTCGCCTAGCTGAACGGCTGTTCCATAATCACTGGTTGTTGCCGCGTTCACCGCGCACCCAGCGTTTAACGATGCGCTTATTTAAGCGCTGTGCGGAGGCGGGTCACCCTGACGCGCTCTCTGTTTATGGCCATATGTTGTTTCATCGCAGTCAGACGCCCCAAGACAAGGCGCGCGGTGCGCGCTACGTTCTGGAAGCGGCGCATGCCGGGGATGTAAAGTCACAGTACCAGGTGGCACAAATCCACGAGCACGGCTGTGCTCAATACCCGCGCCGTGAAGACTACGCGGTCACGTGGTACGCCCGCGCTGCACAGTCGGGTCACTATCTAGCGGCCGAGAGGCTTGCCCGTGCTTATCGCCTGGGTGAGTTAGGCTTGGCAGTGGACGGCGAGCGAGCGGCTTACTGGCAGCGACAGGCGGAACAGCAGACGCTAAATAACGTGGCCGCCGCATGAAGCGTTACCGCGTTTTGATTGAGTGAGGAAGGTTGTGTCCGAGACGCTACCCACAGTATTAGATATTGAAGCGTCCGGATTTGGGCGTGGCAGCTACCCGATTGAAGTCGGCATCGCACGTGCCGACGGAAGCTGCTGTGCTTTTCTTATTCAACCGCTGGAGGAGTGGACGCACTGGGATCCTAAAGCCGAATTGCTACACGGTATCACCCGTGATCGCCTTATTCACGAGGGCTACCCGGTCCGCCAAGTTGCCCAATGGTTGAACGATGAGCTGCGCGAGCTGGGTAAGGCGTATAGCGACAGCTGGGGATACGATAACACCTGGCTGTCGCTGCTTTTCCATCACGCTGGCATGCTGCCGGGTTTTCGTCTTGAGGCGTTAAGAATACTGCTGAGCGAAGAGCAGCAGGCACTATGGAGCGACACCAAAGAAGCGATGATCGCCGAACAGGGGATTCACCGTCACCGGGCAGGGGAAGATGCCCGCTTGCTCCAGTTGACGTATCAGCATACCCGTAAGCTCACTGAGCACCTGGGCCGCTCGTAACTCCTTCCTTCTCCGGCGTTCGTTATAGCTGAGCTTCTAGCGCATCAAGGAGCTCACCGGGTGACGGCGCGTCGAGCAGCATCTCCCGGGTGGGAGCCGCCAAAAAACCATGACCGACCGTGCTGTCTAAAAAAGTCAGCAGTGGAGAGTAGAACTCGTCAATGTTAAGTAATCCCATGGGTTTTTCATGCAGGCCCAGGTAGCCCCACGTCCATATTTCAAACAGCTCTTCCAAAGTGCCAATTCCGCCCGGCAAGGCAATAAACGCATCGGCGTTGGCCGCCATGGTGGCTTTGCGTTCGTGCATATTGCGCACCCGAATCAGCTCGCTCAAGCCAAAGTACGCCTGTTCGCGCTCCACCAGGTGGTCGGGCATCACACCAAGAACTTCACCACCGGCCTCAAGTGCTGCGTTAGCTAGCTCGCCCATCAGGCCAACGCGTGCCCCGCCATAAACCAGCGTATGGCCGCGTTCAGCGAGCGTGCGCCCCAGTTGATTAGTGGCCTGCCGAAAGGCAGGGCTATTGCCTTCTCGGGAACCCAGATAAACGCAAATTCGAGCCATTCGAACATTCCTTATAGCAAGCGAAGAACAGTATTTAAGGAGAGTACTTAAGGAGAGTACTTAAGGTAAATGTTGATTGACCTGATGATGCTGATCCATCCACTGGCCAATCACATTATCGCCACACAGGTGATGGGCATACTGGGTATGCAGGCAGCGTATCTGGTGCCAGTTAGTAATCCCGCCAATGCCTCGCTCGGTCATCACCTGGGTGTAACCCAGCTTAGCGACTTCTGCACGCTGAGCATCGCTCATAAAGTCCCAGCGGGCGGCTACATAGTCGCGGTGACTCTGCTGATAGGCCTCAAGAAATTCGGGCTCATCCTGCAGGCGCTGTTCGAGCGCCTTGATCACACCAACGGCTTCGATGCGGGAAATCTCGACTTTCAGCACATCTGAGCAGAGCCAATACAGGGTGGGGAAGGGTTTGCCATCGACAATCGGTGCCATACGCAGCACGAGCGGCGTGCCTTCACCGTCGGTAGCGGCGACCGCTTCGATGCCGCGCGGTGCACGGCCAAGCTGCTGGGCAATAATGGCGAGCTGACGTTCGTCAGGCGCTTGGTTGGTGCGTATCACCATTGGGTTGGTCTCTTATGAACGATCGTCTTGAACAAATTTAGTCGAGCGGCCAACGGCACGGAAGAAGCAGCGATTGAGCTGTTCAGGGGACGCGACATAGCACCACGTCCGCTCACAATATTCAGCGGCTCGTGCCATTAGCACGTCATAAAGGCGGTTGAAGGGGGCATCATAATCGTAGGGGTCGGCACCAAACAAGCGGATATGCGGGTAGTCGGCAAAGCGCTCGACAAAATAGTTTTCCAGATCGGCCTCTACGGCACGGTGTTGGGCGACGTTGTCAGGGTCTATCCAGAGGTTGTAGCGGATGGCCATTACAATTGGCTCCTGTTGCCCCGAAAGCACGGGGCTGCGGTAATCAGGCGGGCTCAGGCGCGTCTTGCAGGTGCGACGTTAGCGCCTCGCGCAGGTCACCCTCAATAGGCATGGCGCACTTGGCCTGGTGGTCATACTGCACCATAACGGTATGCCCCAGGTTAGTGAGTTTGCCATGCTGGCGCGCCTCTTGGGTCACAGTAAACGAGCTATTGCCTAATCGCGTTAAGTAAGTACGTATTTCGATATCGTGACCGTAAAACAGTTCAGCCCGATAGTCGACTTCCATACGCGCCATAATCAAACGCCACTGCTTGGGGTTTAAGTCAGGGGTAAAGAGTTTGAACAGGTCATTGCGGGCAAGCTCAAACCACGCCGGCAGGCGGGTGTTGTTAATGTGGCCTAAGGCGTCGGTATCGTAAAATGCGGGCTCGATGGTACGTGTAAACATGGCATGTCCTTGTAGTTATGAACATAATTATGAACAGGGTTATGTAAAGAAGCAGCTATTGGCATAACAAGGCTCTTTAGGATTGACCCAAGCAAGCGCTTGGTCAAGCACCCTTTACACTAAACGCAATCCCTGCTGGTCGCGCCAGGCGGCTTCCAGGGCCTCTTTCAGGGGGGCTTTCAAGTGTCCTGGGAGCGCGTCATGAGCGTCTTGCAGTGAACCAAAGGAGCGGTTGCGTAGCCAGCAGTAGGCCCAGGCGCAGGCCTCGGCGTCGCTATCGGGGGTCGGGCGAGCGGGCATTTGATTAAGCAAAAACACCGCGGTGCGGGGTGCCCATAGCGGCATTTCGCCAAGCTCATCGTGACTCCACTGTTCAAGCGTCGTGCCACTAGGCGTGGCGTCGGGGGTGCCTAATTTCGCCACCCGTGCTGTTTCAGCCAGAATGAGCGCTAGCTGGTCTGTATCCGCTTGGCCTAGCGAGCGCCATTGCCGCAGCAGCGCAGATAGCCCCGCGCGCATCTTGGTATAAAAGTCATCTTGCGGCATGCTTGGCACAACCCCTATTCAATGAGTGAGATTTTTCATGGCCTATGATTTTGCCACGCCTGTAGAGCGACGCCACCCAGAAGGTGGCTGGGCATCGCAAAAGTGGCACCGTTACGGCGACGATGTGTTACCCCTTTGGGTCGCCGATATGGATTTTCGCTCCCCGCCAGCGGTGATTGATGCGCTGCAGGCTAGGGTAGCTCACGGTGTATATGGCTATGGCGAAGTGCCTGCTACGTTAACAGAAACCCTGTGTGAGTGGAGTGCCCACCACTATGATTGGCCGATTCAGTCGGCGTGGCAGCAGTGGCTACCGGGCGTCGTGCCGGCCTTGCACATCGCCGTATTAGCGCTAACCGAGCCAGGCGACGGCGTATTAACGGTGGCTCCCATCTATCCGCCATTTTTAGACGTGGCAAAGCGCACCGGGCGACTGCCCCAGCAGGCGATGCTGGCTGCGCCTTCGACGCTTAACGAGCCATGGCAGCTCGATATTGCCGCCCTGGAAGCAGCGATTACGCCGCGTACCCGCTTGCTGCTGTGGTGCCAGCCCCACAACCCGACCGGGCGCGTATGGCGTCATGAGGAGCTTGCCGCACTGGCTGAACTGGTCAAGCGCCACGATCTTTGGGTGGTCTCCGATGAGGTGCACTGCGATCTGCTGTTAGACGAAGGTGCCCAGCACCGCCCGTTAGCCGCGGCATTTCCTGAATTAGCGAAGCGCACCATTACCCTGTGGGCGCCGTCGAAAACGTTCAACCTAGCCGGGCTGACCAGCGCCTGTGCGGTGATTCCCGATACTGCGCTGCGTGAGCGGTTTGCGGCGGCTACCAAAGGGTTACTTCCCGATGGCAATGTGCTTGGCTTGGTTGCGGCGGAAGCCGCTTATCGACATGGCGAGCCGTGGCGTCAGGCGCTGTTAAGCGTGTTGAGAGAGCATCGTGGGACGCTGCAGGCGCGTATAGCGGCTTGGCCGGGCGTGCGCTGGAGTGCGTCAGAGTCGACCTATCTAGCTTGGCTGGATATGCGCGAGGCAGGGCTAGGCGATGCGCCGCATAAGACGCTGCTGAAAGAGGCGGGGGTAGCGCTTTCGGACGGGGCTGCCTTTGGCTGCCCCGGCTATGTACGGCTTAACTTCGGTACTACCGCTTCCCAGCTGGAAGCGGCGCTGGCTCGAATGGATTCCCTGCTGAAGCGGGATTGAAAGCCTTCAGAAGACCTTAGTACATCATCGCAAAGAGTTTGCGGCGGTAAGCAACGGTCAGCGGGTGGTCGGCGCCCAGGGCGTCGAACACCTGTAGCAGCGTTTTACGTGCCGCGTCATCGTTATAGGCGCGATCCTGCTTCATCAGCGCCAGCAGCGCCTCCAACCCTTCATCATAATGACCGTCGGCCACTTGGCGCAGGGCGCGCTGGTACTGCGCTTCGCTATCGGTGCGATCACCCAGGGCGGCAATCTCTTCGGCTGAGAGTGCCTGCTCGCTAAACTCGATGCTGGCGCGTACGCCACGGGCAGGCGCGGCATCACGCTCCTCCGGCGGCAGGTTATCGAGCACCTCGCGGGCCTCATTGCCTTTGTCCTCCGCCAACAGCACGCGGGCGAAAGCTACCTGGTAGGCGTAGTGCTCTGGATACTGGCCCATCAGAGTTTCATAAATCTTACGGGCAGCGGCGATTTCGCCGGCTTTCAGCGCCTCTTCCGCCTGCTCTTCTGGGGTGGGCGGTGCCTCACCTGGGGCAGGGAAGTAGCGGTTCAGCCACTCGCGGACTTCTTTCTCCGGCAGAGCGCCTTGGAAGCCATCGACTAAACCGCCTTGGCTAATCAGCTTCACATCAGGCACCGACTGTACGCCCAATTGGCCGCCAATTTCAGGGTTCGCTTCGATATCGAGCTTGCCGAGCAGGAAGGCGCCCGCGTACTCAACTACCAGCTTTTCCAGTATTGAAAGCAGAGTACTGCTGCCAGGATGAGAAGGTGAGTAGCAGCCCAGTAGCACGGGCACCTTCATGGAGGCTTCCAACACCTGCTGAATATTGCCTGCATTAAGCTCGATAATAACGTCTTCAGGACGTACCGCTGCCTGTTCAGCATCAGGCGCGGGGGCGTCGGTATTTCCGGTATCCGCAGTCAGCGGTTTACCTGAGCGGGGATCAATAATCTGCATAGGAAGACTCGGCATCAAAAAATGAACAATAGTTCCCTATGATATGCAGGCATGCCCGGGAGGATTCAAGGAAAGGAGGGGAAATAAAACCCAGGGCGCGATGATGCACGCCCTGGTAGAACCATTTTTTTCTGGTATTGCTTAAGGAATGATTCGTTCTGCGCGCAGGCGAGCGAACAGGTCGAAAAACGCCGCGCGGGTTTCGCGGAAGTGGTCAAAGCCGAAATCGCGGGATTTGGTCACATCGTTAACGCACTCAAGCTCGCGTCCCAGGTCGGCATCGGTGTGCCACCAGGAAGCCAGCTTGGAAACGTCGGCTTCGATTAGCCCGTGTTGCTCGGCAATCTCAGCCCAGGTTGGCGCTATGTCGGCCATCTGTGTTTCAAGCGGCTGCGGCGTTTCCGGGCAGTCCGGCACTTCAAGGCCGAAAAACTCACCCATTTCATTCCACAGCCGACGCCAGCGGAAAATATCGCCATTGACGGTGTTAAAGGCTTCGTTATGCGCGCCGGGCGATACTGCCGCCCACTCCATCTGCCGCGCCAGCACCAGCGAATCGGTCAGGTCGGTCAAAGCGTTCCACTGGGTCTGCGAGCCTGGGAAAATGAACGGCTTGCCCGTTGCCTTGCAGATAGAGGCATAAACCGCCAGCGTTACGCCCATGTTCATAGCGTTGCCGCGGGCATAGCCGATCACGGTGTGCGGGCGGTGCACGTTCCAGCTAAAGTCGTCGCGCTTTGCCGCTGCGAACATGATGTCTTCGAGGGTGTAGTAGAAGTTCTCACCCGGTACCCGGGGCGCTGATTCACGAAACGGCGTCTCGGTCTTGCCACTGCCGTAGTTTTCGAAGGCGCCTAGGTACTGCTTGGTGCCGGTGACCAACGAGACATGCGCCACGCTTGCACCCTGCAAAGCGTCGAGCAGGTTGTGCATCATCGCGCCGTTAGCCTCGACATTGGCCTTCTCGTTGTCACGGCGTACCCAGGTGCAGTAGAAAACGTTAGTAATGGGTAAGCCCGAGAGCGCCTTAGCCGTCGCTTCGCGATCGAGCAGATCGGCGGCGACGGGAATGACACCCTCTTGTTGAGAGGGGCGACGTGATAAACCGTAAACGGTCCATCCGCTAGCGGCGAGATAGCTGGCCAGATTGCCGCCGGTGATGCCGGTAGCGCCTACTACAAGTGCTGTGCCTTTGCGCATCGTTAATTCCTTATGCAGACAAGAGATTCGAAACGGGGGGCGAACGTTGTGCTCGTGCCCGATGAAAAGCAGTTTGGTCGCTGAGTATCATTGCTACAATTGGAAAGATCGCAAATCTTTATTGCGACAGGAGCAACTCAATGGATCTCAATGCGCTACGCATCTTTGAGCGCGTCGCCGCGACAGGAAGCTTTACTGCCACCGCGCGTCATTTTCATCGCGCCGTGTCGTCGGTCTCACGCCAGATTGCCTCTTTAGAGGAGGCGCTGGGCCAGCAACTGTTCTATCGCCACACCCGTGCCGTGACGTTGACCGAAGCGGGCTGGCGCTACTATCAGGAAGTTCGCGAGATTCTTGAGCGGCTCGACTTGGCGACTGAAGCGCTGATGGCACCCAATACTGAGCCCAGCGGTGTGCTGCGCCTTAACGCCCCGGTGGCCTTCGGCCAGCGGCAGATCGTGCCGATTCTGCACCATTTTCAGCGCCGCTACCCGGCGATAAAAGCCGAGCTGATGCTGACCGATCAATTGACCGACCCGGTGCGTGAGGGCATCGATATCACCTTTCGCGTCGGTGCCTTGGCGGATTCCACCTTGGTGGCGCGCCGCCTAGCGCCAATGAATTATGTGGTGGCCGCGGCGCCCGAGTATTTGCAACGTTGTGGTACGCCCACCCGCCCGGATGATCTGAGCCAGCATGACTGCTTACTCTACCAGGGGGAAATGGGCCGCCAGCGCTGGTATTTCAATACTGCCGATCAGTCACAAGCCTGCGCTTATAAAGTCGACGGCAGCCTCTACAGCAACGATGCCGAGAGTTTGGTGCGCGCAGCGCTAATGGGGCAGGGGCTGGTGATGTTTCCCACCTGGCTGATCGCTGACGAATTGGCATCCGGTGCCCTGGTGCCGGTACTCGAAGCGTGGGAGTGCGAGGTTATGCCAGGCAGACGCGATATCCACGTGCTCTATGCTCAGCGTCGCCTACACACACGCAAGGTGAGTGCATTTCTGGATCATCTGTTTGAAATGGTGGGGCCTACGCCGAGCTGGGATCGCTGGCGTGAGCAGGAGTGATGCTCGACATTGGGAGCGTTCAGAGTAGTTCTTCTCTGAGTTCTTCTCTGTCAGATACAAAGACTGCATATACCATCAAGGTGGAAGGCTCACAGCGTCGGCGCGTTTATCCAGTATTTCCTTCGTTTATAGCGACGCCTTTTTTTCACCGGGCGGTATTCGCTTCATAATATGAGTTCCCGCCGCGGGGTGGCCACGGGGGAACTCCTTATCTCAACATTCAGTTGGCGTAATCATGCGAGAACGCTGCCAGTGACGCCTTCAGGTCTTTTTCAGCAATCGCGGCACCAATGCTGCGGAACTTCCAGCTGCTATTATGGCGATACACGCTACCCATAATCATGCTCACTTTGCCCGCGAACGTCGGGTCGTTAGCCACGTCAAATTTTGCAAATTCGCTACCGCTACCCGCTTTACCGTTGTGGATACGAATACCCGCAAACGGGATCTCACCGAAGTTCTGTTGTGAAAAAGAATTCAACACTAACGCAAGCGTAGTGACGTTACTGGGTACGTTTTTTAGGTTGATCTGGATAATTTCGTTGTCTTCGCCATCATCGCCGCCAGTGTCACCCGTGCGGTCGTCGCCGCTGTGATTGATAGAGCCACACTTCGATTTCAGCTGACGAAACCACACCGTATCGACCAAATTGCCTTGGGCGTCAAACATGCCAACAGAGGCATCCAGGTCAACGGCGACGTGTTTTTTGCCAAAAAAGCCTTTCTTTTCGATTGCGCCCCAGTTAACACCGATTTCGATGTAATCCAGGCTGCCACCGCCTTCTTTTTCAAGGCTAATACGTTGGCCTTTCGCGAGGTTAATAGACATAGTGAATGCTCCATGTTTTGCTTGATTGCCGGGTACCGGCATTGGGTTTAACTAATTGGGGTTAACTAAAGGGCCACCGTATTACGCTGGCCCCTAAATGGATTAGCCGAACAAGTTGCCCAAAAAGCCTTTCTTTTTCGCTGGGGTGACGTTTTCAAAGCGATAGGGGATCTTGAATTTCTTGTTGTACGGCTCTGACTCGCTGGCCTGTGGGCCTTTAAATACCGCCGGGCCCACGATGTCGACATCGATGGAAGCATCCCGCCAGAAGATCCAAGGCGTTTCCTCCTGCCCAGGCTTTGATGTTTTGCCGGAAGGCGCCAGGATGACTTCTTCTTCAGTGATGATTGCGTAGCCAATGATATAGGTGTAAATGTTGGGGTTGCGGGCATCGGGAGCCTGATTGAAGTCGAAGCTGCAAATTACCTCGTCGCTGCCATAGGTCATTTTCATTTCCGGACGAAGTGACGCCACCGACACTGCGCCATTGCCCAGGGCAGAATAGACACTGAAGCACAGCGCTACCGGCCCGCCGGCGCGCTTTGCGATGTCGCGAGCCACGGTAATGATTTCCTCACCTGGCGCGTCGATGCTGGCGCTCTGTACATCACCGTGATGGTGCGCAAAAGGCATCGCCTGCAAGGATCCCCGGTACTCTCCGTCAATCAGGTACATCTTGCCGTCAGGGGCCAAAAGCGAGCAGCGCAGGTCTAGGTCGTCATTGCCATCATCACCGTCACCGTTATCAACCCACTGGGCACGCACAATAATATCGGAACTACCTTTGGATAGGCTGATGGTGGCGGTCTGGTCTGCTTTAGTCAGATTGATCATGGTGGTTCTCGCTGGTCGGGTAGTTAAATAGAGGCTTGTAAGGCGGCGACCCGCTTGGCCCAATTGTTGTGGCAAGTCGCTTCTAGCATCTGTCCACTGTGTTGAAACACCGCTTCCGGACTATTGAGCAGGGCATGGGCCTGAGGCTGTTGGCGGGCCATGGCTTGCGTAAAATGCTCTTCGACCAGCGCTACCTGCGCCGGGTGGACGCAGGTCTTGGCATAAAACCCCCAGGCTATGTCCAGGGCCACTTCACGAGACAGGGTGTTGGGTTCGCTTATCAAGTCACACACGGGGGCTGACAGCTCAAACCCCGCAGGCCGGAAAATGGTAATGAGCCGCTCAATGGTTGACCTCAAGGGGGTGTCATAGATGGTTTGGCCTGGCTGGCGTTTAAGGCCTATGGCACCTAAAAGATCATTAGCGCCAATACGCAGGGCGATGACCGGGTTACCTAGGGCTTGTACCGCTTTAAGGGTGGCGATGGCGCTGTCTTCACGAAATAGCGCCGGTGTTTCGAGCGTTGGCATGATGGCGAGCTGTTTATTGCGATCCAGCACGTCGCGCCATGCGGGCATGGTGGTGTCGTCAAACTTTGGGATCACCACCCCATCGAGGCGCGCCACCGCATCGGACGACTCCAATAGTTGGCGCAACACAAAGGGGTTACGCGGTCTGACAAAGCGGAGAAAGGGTACCTTTGCTGGAGCAGCCTTCAACGCTTTTATCAGTCGCTGCACGGCCCAGGTGACGGCATCGGGTGCCACCGCATCTTCCGTACACAGGATGATCGATCGTGCATCGTGGCAGCCAACGGCTAAAATCTGATCGAGCGATTTGTGGGTGGCGGGCACATAGAGCGAGGCGCCGAGCTGGCCATAATGGGGAGTCGCCATTAGATAGCCTCCGCCTTGGTAACCGCTTTGATCAATGAGCAGGCGTGGAAAGGCATATCAGGGCATACGTCCACCGGCACGCCTTTTTCTTCAGCCAGCAGCATTAGATGTTCAACATCCGGGTGGGCTGTATTACGTACCATCAACAGCGCCGGCACGCGACGCAACATGACGCGTGTGGCCTCAGCAATACCTGGTTTGATGTAGTTGATGTCGTCGACGCGATAATGGCGTTGGATCTGGGCGAGCATTTCTTGCATCAGGCACCGCTGGCGCGTGAGTTCGCCCTCTGTTGGCAAAGAGGCGCCATCAAACGGCTGCGATAAATGAGCGGCGACACGTTCTATGAACGCTTGTGATTGGTCGTAAGACGCCAAGTCGGTATAGAGGACACAGCCATGAAAAGCACCCTCAGGGACT
Organism: Halomonas sp. AOP13-D3-9; assembly: GCF_052379125.1. NCBI lineage: Bacteria > Pseudomonadati > Pseudomonadota > Gammaproteobacteria > Oceanospirillales > Halomonadaceae > Halomonas > Halomonas sp. AOP13-D3-9. The sequence continues at coordinate 14,174 of NZ_JBQSYH010000014.1, forward strand.
TGATGGTTGAGTACCGATCGCGATACAAGGCCTGATACAGTGGCGTTGAGAATGCCCGATGGAATGGCATAGTCCTCACACGTTGCCGCGTAATCGGCCGACCCGCCGATGTCTGAAATGACCGCCAAACGGGTAGCGACGGTGCTTTTACCTTTGGCACGTCGGGCAGTGTTGTAACGCGACATATCTGAACGCAATTCACGGGTAATCACGCCTTTGGCTGTCCAGGCATCGACGAAGACGAGGCGCTGAGCATCTACGCCTACGTCATCCAGTAGATAATCCAGCGCCGCGGTGTCGATGCCTCGATCACGAATAATGGAGACGCTGTAGTGCTGGCATGCCTGGTCTTCATAATCCACTAAGGCGCGTCGCAGTAGCGCGCCCGCCGGGGTGCCAGCGCGTACCAAGCTGACCAGCGTAATGGGAGAGGCGCTAACCCCCAGGTCGGTCATCAACTGATGGGCTAACTGGCGCACTTCACGCGCTAGCCTGGGGGCGTAGCGCTCGCAAAGGGTCTCGAATAACGCCAGGTATCGTGGGCTTGGCGCTTCCTCACGATGGATCATTTCACTGTAGTGGGCTTGGCCTGTTTGAATCCGGTGCTCTTTCTCTTCAATCGAGAGGTATTCTGGCACTATCGGAGTGAGCAGAAACTGGCAGTCATCCGGCAGGTAAGAGCCATAAAAGGGGGCAAGCGGGGCCACTGCGGTCATTGGGCGAGTTCCTTAACAGCGTTCCAAACTTGGCTACGCGTGGGCATCACGGCCATATCGCTATGGGTCATGAAAGGTAGATCCGATAGGCTGTCGCCAAGCGCGATGATGGTGTCTTCTGGCTGACGCTGCAGCACCTCCTCGAGAAGAAACCGGCAAGCCTCTGATTTGCAGGTGTAGGAAGGGCGTAGAGCGGCATTACGGGTGTTGGCATGAAGCGATAGCCCATGTGTCTGAGCAACCTTATTGAGTAGCGCGTGAGCCTCAATAGTCAGCTCTCCCGTTGCCTTGATCGACAAATAGACCGGCACTGACAGGTCTTCCAGCTGACGCAAGGTAAACTGCAGGTGTGGTACTACCTGGGGCAGCGCCTCGCTAAGATCAGCGTAGGCCCGACCGATGGCCAGGTGCGCATTATCCACGTGAGGTGACAGCCGGGATTGCCACGCCGGTAACACATGGCCTTCGAACGTGACCAGCGCGCCATGGCTGACCACGGCATACTTTCTTGGAAAGGATAGCGTCACACGGTCCAGCGCATAGCTGGTTCTTCCTGTCACCGGAATAATCAAATCGGCCGCGCCACTGAACAGCTCCCACAGCATGCGTTGCTGGTGGGTCTGAAACGAAAGCGGGGTGCCGTCGCCATCGACAGCCGCGAGCTGAACGCGCTCAGCGTTGTCGGGCAATGACCGCTCACTGGCGAACAGGGTATCGTCGAGATCTGTCAGCAGGATCACTCGGCCCCGGCTCATGCCACTTCTTCCTGTTTGCCATTAGCATACAGGCGGTGAGCTGCTTCAAGCGCTTGGCTTAAATGCGGCTGACCGATGCCATCAAAGGCCAATGGCTCACGCTGTAGCGGTGCGTTGTAAAGGAAGTGGGTTTTATTGCTATCGCCGGGAGCGGGGTGCTCAAGCCGATTCGCCACTTCATCGCCCAAGGCGATGGGTGAGCGTGTAGAGCTTTGAAACAGCACATCCATACCAGCCATTTCTAACGCCAGGGCCACACGAAAGGGGGTATCTAAGAATTCCCCCATGCCATACACCACATGGGGTTTATTGACTTGAAGGTTCCGCGAGAGAAATTCGTCTTCCAGTACTGCCTCGTAGCTACCAAACAGCATGCCGTAAAGCCCCTGTCGCTCCAGTGGCAGTGGCGCTGACTGTGTGGCTGACTGTGCGGAAAGTGCATTGCAGAAATCGACATCGACGTTATCGGGCAGAGTGGCCTGATATTCTGGGTCGGCAGCGAAGGAAAAGGTTCCCGCCATCAGCTGTACGAAGTTAATCTCGATATTAGACGGTAGCAGTGACAACAAGTGCGCTCGTGCTGCTTCGTCTAGCCAGCTTACGATCGACACAATGTGTAGACGCTTAACCCGTGAAAGTTCGGGTTGCCCCATTAGCGAATGGGCTAACTGCGCCAATGTGCGGCCCGTGGATATCTCATCATCGACGAGCACAAGATCCTCAGTCGTTTGGACGGCATTTAGCGCATCGCCTTCCAGGCGCGCCATGTGCATCGTATCAGCGTGTGAGTGTGCCTCGCGGATGCGTAACCAGGGATTAGGCACCAGGAAGCGAGTGGTGTGATGAAAAACGCTATGCTCATGCAGCTTGCCAAGATGGCGTGCAACGCCAGCGCCTAAACCGATCGCCGTTTCCGCCATGCCTACCACATAAGCGGTATGGCCGCGTAACTGGATGGCCTGCGCTAACTCGGCATGAACAGCATCCATTTTAGAGGGCCGCACCGGTATATGCTTGCCCAGCACACGGGATACGAACAGGTAGCCGCGACGGGGATTTAGCCGCGACGCAAAGGCGATTAATTCGTCAAGGCGGTGGCCATTTTCGGTCAATGTAAGCGTCAGCCGTCCGGCCTGGATGTCTTTAATCGCTCTTTGCGTGCTCATAGAACAGTATTCCAATCAGTATATAGGCTCTGAAAAACCGCTTAAGCGCGCCAGAAATAGCTTTTCAGAACAAACATCTCCCAGCATCGGAAGCCCGTGTCATTTAAAAGTCGCGTTAGGGTAAGTTGCTTAGATGAGTGGGAGTCACCGCTCCCACTCTTACACTCGTTTAAGAGGCGCTTAAGCCATACTTGGATGCGAGGTCGCTCAGACCACCGCTAAAGCCTTGACCGATGGCGCGGAACTTCCATTCGCCGTTGTTACGGTAAAGCTCACAGAAAATCATGGCATCTTCAATTGAGTAATCTTCTGACAGGTCGTAACGAACGACTTCTTGATTATTGTCTTCGTTGATAACGCGAGCGAAGGCATTATCAACCTGACCGAAGTTCTGGCCACGTGCCGCGGAATCGTGAATGGTGACCGTGACAGCAATTTTGTCGACGTCAGCGGGCACCGTGGATAGGTCGACCTTGATGACTTCATCATCGCCTTCGCCTTCACCCGTGAGGTTATCGCCCGTGTGCTCAACAGAGCCATCGGTAGATTTTAGATTATTGTAGAAAATGAAGTCTTTATCACTGCGGCACTTGCCATCGCTATTGACCAGAAAAACGCTGGCATCTAGATCAAAGTCCTGACCGGTGGTGATGCGAGGATCCCAACCCAGGCCGATACGGATTTTCTTGATACCGGGTGATTCTTTGCTCAGCGAAATGTTACCGCCTTTAGAGAGAGAAATAGACATATGTTGACACCTCATCGTTAGTTGATAGATATAGAGAGGCCAAGCCATTGCTTGACCATAGGAAAGACCTTATTGCAGGCCGTAACCGGTTAGGAATGCCGCCAAACCACCCGCAAAGCCATCGCCTTTGGCCGCAAAGCGCCATTCGCCATCTTTCTGGTAAAGCTCACCAAAGATCACTGCCGTTTCGGTGGAGTAGTCCTCAGAGAGGTCGTAGCGTGCAACTGGATCGGTGCTACCGTCTTTCAAGACCCGGACGAAGGCGTTGTTGACCATACCGAAGTTCTGGCCACGCGCCTCAGCCTCGTGAATGGTAACGACGAGAACGATTTTGGCAACATCGCTACTCAGCTTCTCAAGGTCAACGGTGATGGTTTCGTCGTCGCCTTCGCCTTCCCCAGTAAGATTGTCACCAGATGACACGACACCACCACACGGTGAAGATAGCTGGCTATAGAACACTAAGGCACCGGTTTCACCGACTGGTTTGTCATTAGCATCCAGCAACAGAGCAGATGCGTCTAGATCGAAGTTTGCACCATCGGTAATACGGGTATCCCAGCCCATACCTAGGGTGAATTTCGTGGCACCTGGGGCTTCCTTCGAGAGGTTAATACGGCTGCCTTTGCTCAGGTCGATCATGCAACACTCCTTAGTACGTCATATTGGTTAGTACCCGAGAGTAGGCACTGGCAAACGTATTGAGTCGCTTGCCAGTATCTCCTCAGTGAGAGGCGCCAGGCGACTCGACTTTCCTTCCTGGATTCATAGCATAACCGCCGCACTCTGGGCCATCCGGTAGAATCAGGAGTGCCCGAGCCGGTACTCGCTCCGCTTTACGATCAAAGTGAAGCAGCGTATGGGATGCCGACAACTGACCCGAACCCAACGATACCAGATTCACGCTTGTATTGGGGTAGGTTTGAGCCAGCGATAGGTCGCCAAACGCCCTGTCTTCATGACAGCACAATAAGCCGTGAGTTGCGTCGTAACGTGACGAATGGTGGTTATGACCTCGAGCTGGCTCGGCGTCGGCGCAATGGGCGGCAGGAAACACATAGATAACAGAGAGTGTCTGAACTTACGGGTGACTGTTGACTCAAGCGAGAGCTGATGAGAATCGGCTAATAATGAGATATCTTTCTGGTGCGTTCAACGTACGTTAAATTGAATTTTGGAAACCCTGAGGCATCGTAAGGTGTAAGGTATTTAAGGGTGGGACAAGTAGGTGTGTATGTGGCTAGGGTGGTGCAGTCACTCAACGTAAAAATTAAATTAACCAATCACCCGGCAACATTTAATTAGACGGTTGTCGGCGCTGTTAAGGGAAGAGTAATTGATGGGTACCCAACTGATTGCAGGGCAGAACGCCAAACTTAATGACGCACAGCTTACGTTTAGTCTCGCCGTGGGGAACGACCAAGGTGCTGGCCTAGACGCCTCAGCCATTCTGCTGGCTAACACCGGTAAGGTGTCGAGCGATGATGACTTCATCTTCTTTAACCAACCCAAGCACCCGTCAGGTGGCGTAGAACAAAAAGATGGGTCGACATTTTCGGTCGATCTGAGCAAGGTGCCCGGCCACCTTGAACGGATAGCCTTCGTCCTCACCGTTGAGCCTGGGCTATCAGCGTTGTCAAGCGGCTACCGTTTTGACCTTAAGGGTAACGCTGATCAGTTTGAATTCAGTGGGCAAGGCGCAGGGCGCCAGGAGAAGTCGCTCATCGTGTGCGAGTTGTACCGTCGCAACGGTGATTGGAAAGTGAAAGTCGTTGACCAGGGCTTTGCCGGTGGCATGGCACCGCTTGCCGAGCATTTTGGCGTCGATGTCGACAGTAATTCCAAGCCAGCTCCCACGCCAACACCGGCCCCCGCCCCTCCCAAACCCCAGGAGAAGCCATCGATTAATCTTAGCAAAATCACCCTTGATAAAAAGGGCGACACTATTTCGCTTGAGAAAAAATCAGCCACGTTCGGCAAAATCCATGTGAACCTCAACTGGGATCAAACCGCCGGGGCGGGCGCCAGCAAAAAAGGTCTATTGGGATCGTTACTGGGCGGCAAGCAGGGAGGCGTCGATCTTGATCTTGGCTGTATGTTCGAGTTTAAAGACGGCACCAAAGGGATTGTTCAAGCCCTTGGTAATCACTTCGGCAGTCTGGAAAGGGCGCCCTATATCTTTCTTGATGGCGACGATCGCACGGGGTCAGTGAACCAAGGCGAGAACTTATACCTGAATGGCCAGCATTGGGGTGACATCAAGCGTGTGATGATCTTTGCCTTCATTTATGAAGGCGTTGCCAACTGGGCGCAGACCAACGGACGCGTATCGATCAAAGCGCCTGATCAGCCTGAAATCGAAATCCGCATGGACGCCAGCGGTAAAAACGAGAACTTCTGTGTGATTGCGATGCTGGAGAACCAAAACGGGGCCCTGAATATTTCCAAAGAGGTGAACTACTTCGGCAGTCACAAGCCAGCGGATAACCATTATGGTTTTGGCTTCCAGTGGAAAGCGGGCACTAAGTAACGACATAACGTTGCCAACCCCTACTGGTAGTGCCGTCCTGCTACGGCACTGCTTCTCAAGACGCTTGATGAATGCAGTGAGGAAACCATGCGCCGACTCCCCGTATACCTAGTGCTTGATAAGTCCTACTCCATGGCCGGTGAACCGATTAATGCGGTGAACCAAGGCTTGCAGGCCTTAGTCGACATGCTGCGCCAAGATCCTTTCGCGCTTGAAACTGTTTACCTGTCAGTGATCGAATTTAGTTCAGAAGCCCGCCACACTGTGCCCTTGTGCGATCTGATGACCTTCCAGCCCCCCACACTAAAGCCTGATGGTATGACGGCTCTGGGCGCGGCACTCAAGCTCACCGCTGAGCGTATCCGTGAGGAAGTACAGTCCTCGTCCAGCAGCGCGAAGGGCGATTGGCGTCCTTTAGTGTTTGTCTTCACTGATGGTGTGGCCAATGACGACTTAGATGCAGGCGTCCAGGCTATGAAGAGTGTCAGTGTGGCTAAGTTGGTTGGCTGTGCCGCTGGCGCCGATGCGGATACGGCCGATCTGCAACGTTTTGCCACCGACGTTGTGCGGTTGAACAGTAACGACGCCGAGTCTATCCGGGCCTTCTTTGCCTGGGTCTCTGCCAGTGTCTCAATGACCAGCCAGTCCGTTGAGTCTGGCGGCAGCGATGGCAGCGCCGAATTGCCGCCCCCGCCCAATGAAATCAGTGTCATCAACCTGAGCAAAAACTGAGCTAGGAGCTAGCCATGGATCGTCGTTTACCTATTTATCTACTTATCGACTCGTCGGGCTCAATGCGCGGCGAGCCCATACAGTCAGTGAACGTTGGCTTGTCGGCTATGCTGTCGGCGCTGCGCCAGGACCCTTACGCGCTCGAAACTGTTTACCTATCCATCATCACCTTTGATCACGAAGTGAAAGAGCTGCTCCCCCTGCAGGCCTTAGAAAGCGCCCAGGTGAATGACATTGAGCTGCCGCGCTCTGGCGCAACGCATATGGGCGAAGGCCTTAATAGGGTCTGTGACTGCGTAGAGCGGGATATCCTGACGTCCACGTCCGACCAAAAGGGCGACTTCCGGCCGATGCTGTTCGTGATGACCGATGGCTCGCCCTCGGATCTGATGGATTTTGAAGCGGCGGTAACGCGCATCAAGGCAATGAAGTTTTCCGAGATTATCGCCTGCGCGGCTGGCCCTAAAGCCAAGGAAGAGCACCTCAAAAAGTTCGCGACCAAGACGGTAAGTCTTGAAAACATGGACAGCGCAGGCTTTGCCAACTACTTCCAGTGGGTATCGGCGTCTATTGCGGCTAACGCTAGTGGCCAACAAAACGGGGCTGGCGACGACATCACGCTGCCTCCGCCCCCCGATGAAGTGCAGGTCGTCCTGTAACCGAGGTATTAATGAGACGTTTACCCATTTTCTTTGTGCTCGATGTTTCGGAATCCATGGCCGGTGAGCCTCATGCTCAACTGCAGCGGGCGATGGAGTCTATCGTTGAGCAGCTTCGCCAGGACCCCAGCGCCCTGGAGACCGTGCATATTTCGGTCATCGCTTTTGCTGGGCAGGTGGGTACCGTGGTGCCCATGGTCGATCTGATGGGGTTCTACCCACCGCGTTTACCGCTTGGCGGCGGGACGGCACTGGGGGAAGCCCTGGATGAACTGATGACCCGTATTGAGGTGGACGTAAAAAAAACCACACCCAACCAACGGGGAGACTGGGAGCCGGTTATCTACCTATTGACGGATGGCCGCCCCACTGATCGCACTGATGCTGCTATCAAACGCTGGCGTCAGCACTACGCCAGCCGCGCCCATTTGATTGCAGTCACGCTTGGCGGGGCTGCCGACACGCAAGTGCTCAAACAGCTGACCGATGACGTGGTCTCGCTGGAAAACGGTAGCGGCGAAGATTTGAGCCGCTTTGCCCGCTGGGTCTCTGCGTCGGTCGCCGCACAGAGCCAAGCGCTGGATGTGGGTAAAAACGCGCCAGGTATCTCACTTTCCAAAGCGAGCGATGTGGGGATTAGCTTGGTGAAGGACAGTGACGCGGCGCCGGTCGACGATCAGGTCGTGGTATTCACCGGTCGCTGCCACCGCCACAAGAAGCCGTACTTGCTCAAATACAACGCCGTGGCGGTACCGGGCAGTTTTGGGGCGCCAGCCGCTCAGGGTATTTATGGTCTCGAAGGTGTCTTTCCCCTCAGCGAGGAGTATTTCGAGTGGTCTTCGGAGAGCAGCGCCAAGGCATCGGTTAGCAGTGACCAATTGGAAGGGGTGCCGCCTTGCCCTCACTGTGGCGCGGTTACCACATTTGCATTATGCGGCTGCGGCAAACTGATGTGTTGTAACGGCCCTGGCAAGCAAATCTGCCCTTGGTGTGACGCTAACGTAGCGTTTGGTCAAGGTAGCGGGGGTGCCGGTTTTGATGTGGGTAGGGGGCAGGGGTGAAGGAATCACAAGACTACTACCGTCGGGTTATTAATAGCCTGTTTGGCGCTCCAGGGCAACGGGTGAAGGATCACGTGGTGGATCAGGTACTAAACGAGACGGACGCAGCTGCGTTAATCGATGACTTTCGCAACCGCTTTAATGACGTCATGTTAGAGCACTTTAAACAGGCAAAAGAGCACGGCACGACAGCAAAAGAAGCGGGTTCCGCCTTTATGCCAGGTATCTCCATCAGCGATAGCGAGGAACGCTCAGTGTCCGAACATAACGATGCCAATTCGGGTAATGCTCCCCAGGATCGATCAGCGGGCGCACCTCTCCAGCCGGGCGATATCCCCTCCGCGGCCCCTGCAGAAGCGCCGGTGACGGTAGTCGCGTCGCGTACCGAGAGCCTCCCCAATGGCCGTACGGGGCAACCCTATGACGTTTGCCTTGATGAGTTGCTGGATGACTTGCCGGCTAAGCTGCAACTTGATCATGATGGCGGCAGTTGTCTGTCATTGTCCCATGACCGGCGGCTGCAGGGCACGCCGACTGCCCAGGGGGCTCACCAACTGGACGTGCAAGGTCTTAATGAGCATGGCGAGAAGATACTGCAGCTCACGCTCAAGCTGGCGCTGATCCCTAGCTCTCGCGACCTATGGAAAGACCTGCCGTCAGATCCCGACGCTCCCTATGCCAAGCCCGATGAAGACGTTGCTCGCCTAAGTGGTGGCGAAGGGTGGCAAATGGCCATGGGCTCACAACGCGGTCGGTCTCATGCCCACCGGGGTGGTCAGCGTGATGATCACGGCACTATCGCCCGGTCAGCAACAGGCTGGAATGTGTTGATCGTGGGGGATGGTGCGGGGTCGTGTGAGTACGCTCGCCAGGGAAGCTTATTAGCCACGACCGTGGCCCGCGATGAGCTGTTGAACTCATTGGAGGCAAGCGAGGGGGCCGCTTTGGAAGCCGCCGCGCTTGCGTGGTGGAAAGGGGGGGATCGTTCTCGCATGTCACAGCAGTTACTGGTACCCCTGCAGCAGACGGTGATTACCGCGGTGCATGCGGGCCATCGAGCGATTACTGAGGAAGCCAAAGCCGCGGGGCACCCGGCGAAAGCTTTTTCGACGACCTTGCTACTCGCGCTGCATAAAGAAACGCCAGATGGACACATCGTGGTGACGTTTGGGATTGGCGACGGCGCGGTGGCGGCGCTTTACGAGGGGCGACAAGCCCAGATGCTGAATACCGCCGACTCAGGCCAACATGCCGGACAAACCCGCTTTCTTGACGCGCCACTTTTCCAAGAGGCTGAGGGTCTTTACCAGCGAGTGAAGATTAACGTTTTCTCGTCACTTGATGCCCTGATTGTCGCTACCGATGGCCTGACCGATCCAAAGTTCACGTCTGATAACGATATGCACGACGGTGACAGCTGGTGGGCGTTTTATGATGAGCTGGCGCCAGCCCTGGAAGCCCCCGATGCAGCGTCTGAGCGCGACCCGCTGCAGGACTATCTGAGCTTTTTTGTTGAGCGCCATCACGACGACCGGACGTTGGCGGTGCTGTATCGTGACCGCGTTATGTCAGCCGATATGAGCGACTCGGAGCTCACGACATGAGCGCCCCCATTATTACGCTAACAGCCTCCAACGGTGAGCAAGTTCAGTTTCGCGACAAAATCATCGCCACAGGTGGTATGAAGGATGTCTATGCCAGCCCAGACAAGCGCTACGTGGTTGCCTTCTACCGTGCCCAGCTGGATGACGCTGCCCGTCAGCGCCTTGAGATGATTACCGGCGCCTACCGTGAGCGCATCTTTGACAATGAGCAGGGCGCCTACTGGGAGCAACTGTACTGCTGGCCCACGGCGACGGTTGAGCACAACGGGCGTACCGGGGTAGTGGCACCGTTCTATCGCGACCATTTCTTCTTTGAGCATGGTTCGTTCAACAACGACATGCTCAAAATTCAGGGTAAGGATAAGGAAGGCAAGTGGTTTGCGTCGCCCAACAACCAATTCAAGTTCTTAGACGCCAGAGAGCGCGGCAACTGGCTTAATTACCTGCAGCTCTGCTTACGCCTGTCTCGCGCCGTTCGTCGGCTACATGCGGCAGGGCTCGCCCACAGTGATTTGAGCTACAAGAATGTTTTGTTAGCACCGACGACCGGCAACGTCTGTATTATCGATATGGATGGTCTGGTGGTGCCCGACCGGTTCCCCCCAGAGGTCGTGGGCACCCCCGACTTTATTGCGCCTGAGTGCGTTGCAACGAGCCATCTGCCTAAAACTGACCCGCAACGGGTATTGCCCAGTATTTTCACCGACCGGCACGCGCTGGCGGTGATGGTCTATTCGCTGCTGCTGTTACGCCATCCCCTGCGCGGACAAAAAGTGCATGCCGATGATCCCAGCGAGGATGAGCGTCTCACGATGGGGGAGCAGGCGCTGTTCGTCGAGCATCCCAGCGACAACAGCAATCGGCTCACCCCAACGGAAGCAACGAAGCCGACCGAGTTGCCGTGGAAAGACCCGCAACAGCTTCCCTACACTATCACCGGCCCTTACCTAACGGCGTTGTTTGATCGTGCCTTTATCGATGGCCTACATGACCCCCGCAAACGTCCTAGCGCGGATGAATGGGAGGTTGCCCTGGTTAAAACGGTGGACCTGATTCAGCCCTGCCAGAATAGCGCCTGCCAGCAAGCCTGGTTTGTCTTCGATAACACCACGGCGCCACGCTGCCCCTTCTGCCAAACCCGGTATCAGGGAAAGCTGCCGGTGATTAACTTTTACTCCTCGCGGGGGGATCGTTATCGTCCGGATAACCACCGTTTGATGGTGTATTCAAACCAGAGCGTTTTCCCGTGGCACGTTGATCGCACGATTATGCCGAACGAGCGGCTTGGCGATGCGCATAAATCGCGGGTGGGCTACTTCGTGCTGCACCAGCAGCGCTGGTTCTTGGTCAACGAAAATATGCCTGATTTGAAGAATGCTCAGACCGCTGAGGCCGTACCGCTCGGTGGCAAGATTGAATTGGAGGACGGGCTACAGCTGCTAACCGGCAAGTCACCTAGTAGCCGCTTGTTCTATCTGCAGATGGTGTAAGAGCATGCTCAGCCTTCGAGGCGATAGTCTTTCAAATAGGTAGCACTGCCCATGGCATGCGACAGTGCTATCTGATTGCTTCTTTTGCGAAATATGTCGATACGGTCAATCAGAGAGTCACCGCCAGGACGCTGTCAGCCACCGTGTATTGCGCGATAATGAAGGCGATATAGCACGCTGCCATGATCCCGCCTGCTATACGGCCGATCTTACCTACGAAGAGTAGGAAGGCCGCAAAGACGAGGGTTACAAGCACGACGACGTAGATGTCGAAGGACGCAAAACGTGGATCGATCAGCAAAGGTTTGGCGACGGCAGACAGTGCCAATACCGAGAGAATATTGAAGATGTTACTGCCAATGATGCCACCTACGATCATGTCGTTCTGGCCCTTGCGAGCGGCAGCTACGCAGGCGGTCAATTCAGGTAGCGAGGTGCCGAAGGCAATAAGGGTCATACCGATTACGGCTTCGGGGACGCCGAGTGCAATCCCTCCGGCAACCGCTCCCTGAACCAGAATCTCGGACCCGACCAGCAGAGTTGCGATACCGACAAGCAGCATAAGTCCCGGAAAACGGCTGCCGGTATCGTGCTCTTCCACTTCGTCTACGTCGAGCTTGCTCGCCTTGTACTGGTAAAACACGTAGCCGGCAAGCGCGATGACCATCACCAGACCTCCCCAAGCTGGCAGGGTGCCGGCGATGACCGCTGCCGTCATGCCTGCCGTGGCGACCAGCATGACGACCGTGTCTAGACCTACCTCGGCGCGTTTGAAGACGACAGGTGCAATCAGGGCTGATACCGCAATCACCATCAATATATTGGCAATATTTGAGCCAATCACGTTACCCACCGAAATGCCGGGAAAACCGGATAGGTTGGCGTTGACAGAGGTGAAAAGTTCCGGCGCAGAGGTGCCGAACGCCAGAACGGTGGCAGCAATGAAAAGCTTTGATAATCCTGACCGTCCGGCAACCGTCACGGCATTATCGACCGTCCAGTCCCCTCCCTTGATCAGCAGCCAAACGCCAAAAGCGATTGCGCCAAATGCAATCATGGAAAGTTGGTAGGTGCTGAGTTCGTGCATGTTGGTTCCTGAAAAATAAACAACGGCGAAAAGTGAGGACGGTTTATGTGATTGAAGGGGTTATAGATCGAATTCTTCAGGCTTGAGGCCAAGCTCCTGTGCGATTTCTCGCACCACGGCTTTCTCATCGGCATCGAAATCCCCATCGGCCGCACCGATGGCGCACACAACACGGACAATGACCCGGGCTTGATCTTCCTTACCGCGTACTTTGCCGACGGTCTGCAGTGCATTGGCCTTGCCGATTGCATGATCGAATTCGAAATCGCCAACGGCTTTGTTGAACACCTCAATCACCTGTCGGATGTCGAAGTGCTTCAGCTCGTCCGAGCGCTCCAGAAAAGCGGCCATCTTTTGTTTTTCTGAGGCATCGACTGTGCCGTCAGCTGCGGCTACGAGGGCGCAGCCGGAGACAATTGCTTCCATAAAGGTACGGTTTTTGAACTTCGCTACCTCAGCCGTCAGGTTTTCACGTGCCTTAGTAACGTTTTCTTTTAGCCAATTAAGTGCCATTTTGCTTCTCCAGTCTGATAATGAAACATTGAAATTTAGAGGGCTTGATCAGATAGCCTATCCAGTGTCTTTATAAGATCCGCGAGGCAGAGACTACGCACGGCTTGTGGTGGTCATTGATGCCATAACGACGCCGTATGAAGGCATTGATCGGCCAGCGTATAGTGACACAACTCATCATCTTGCGTCTCGTCGACCAGATGACAGAGGGCGTTCCATCAGGATGATCCCCTGTCATCCTGATGCCCGGAGCTGCCACTGCCCGACAGGAATTCATCACGCGCGCGCTGACTGTCATCGTTGTTACGGCTGGCGACACGTGCCTGCTCTGCTTGAGCTTCTCGTTCGGCGCGCGCTGCCTCGCGACGGGCATGCCGTCGCCGGGCCGCGCCACGCACCCGCCAGGCGACATAAACTCCCCCCAATGCTAGCAAGGTCAGTACAACGATGTTGAACAGCGGAAAGTGCCGGTAGCCTGGCTCGACCTGCCAGACCTTCACGGCGTTGGGAAACATCGAGAAGATCGGAATACGCCAACCGTAATGCCGAACGGCCACCAGGTTATCTTCGTTCTGTGAAATCGAGCGGGCACGCGTGTTTAGGTTGGAGCTATCGAATTTGCCGTACAACAGTGCATCTTCGTTACGATAATTGACCGGATCGCCTTGCGGGTTTTCTGCAAGGATGAAGTACACATCCATGGTACTGACGGAGCCATCGGATTCACTGTCCACGTTGTTCTGCTGGGTATCGACACGCTTAACATCGGTACCGATCAGGCGTACGACATCAACCTGCGGTAGGGCATAGTACAAAGCGGCGCCGACTGCGATCAAAACAGCGCCAACCAGGGCATATCCAAGGCGTTTCATTGATCATTTCCCTTAGGGTCAAGGTGTTTGTAGCGACCAGTACCCACCCAGCGCGACGTCTATTCGGCTTGGCGGTAAGGTTTTGGCAGGTTTCCTTTGAAGGGCACAGCACATCGACATTCTATTGGCTGACCATCAGTGTAATCACTTTTGAGCTGCCAGTGATAATGACATTCGTGAGCGTCTTCGGCAACTCTGCCCCGACCGAATCAGCAGGCAGCAGAGTGGCACCGGAAGTCGCTGTCAAGGGCGAAAAGCAATAAAGCGACTCAGTAAGTTTCCATTGCCACCAGGCGATAGCCTCTGCATAGTTAGCCAATCAGCCAATGCAGAACGCGCTTATTTGAATGCAGGGCCCATTAACCGATAACGAGGCACCTATCTATGTCGCAGCAAGTGATTCTTACCACCTCGTCACACCTTGAAGGCTACCGCGTAACCGACCATCTCGATATTGTTTCGTCTGAGTGTGTGTTCGGCATGAACGTGATAAAGGATATGTTCGCGGGCTTTCGCGACTTCTTTGGCGGTCGCAATAAATCATCTCAGAACGCCTTGCGTGATGCGCGCGTTGCTTGCCTTGATGAATTGCGCGTAGAGGCAGCTCAGTTAGGCGCTAACGCTGTGATTGGCATTGATCTTGATTACAGTGAGATTTCAGGCGGCGGTAAGTCGATGCTGTTCTTGGTTGCCACAGGAACCGCGGTGAAGGTGACGAGAGCGTAAGGCCGGATTTGAACCGATGCCTTTCTGGGGTGATAAGGCGGTGAGCCCGACAGCTTTTCTGAGTGCTCTCACCGAACTTCAGGCAATAAAAAAGGCAGACCAGTAAGTAACTGATCTGCCTTTCAAAATATTGGTAGCGGGGACCGGATTTGAACCGATGACCTTCGGGTTATGAGACTGATGATTTAGGGACATTTATTTTGTCCTTAAATGGTTTTAAATGGCTTTAAACCTTATGATAGAGCGGTTTTCGGCAAATGCCGCTTCTGGACGTAAGGGTTATTAATGACACGGGAAGGCGTAGGAGATTGTCACAGCCAGCAGCTGGAAGCAGTGACCGTAAGTCTCGGGAAGCGGTACCGCAAGCTAATAGCATGGGCGCACGAGGAGAATTTACTTGATGTTCTCCAGGTCATTTATCACGCCCTAGGACTAAGCCCCCGCAATGACGCGATTGCCAATCTTGTAAGGGAATGCTCTCACCCTGAATCTGTCGAGATTCTCTCGCTTTGGGCGGGCGACCCGATAGTCGATGAACTACAGCGGTTTGTTAACCATTTCAATGCATCGCCAGACATCTCTCGTGACTACTCACAGGTACCTCATGTCGGCACGGTTGAACAAAACAAACGTCAGTTTCAGGAAGGGGGTGTAAAAAATAAAACGTTTTTGATTACGTTGCTCACTAACCCGCTGGCTGATGGTAAGGCGAAGTCGACCGAAGGCTACCTGCTGTTTTGGCGTCGACTTTTGCGTTTATGGTTTTTGGTGCACGCAGCACAGCGTATCGCTCATCAAAAATGTATCGCGGATCGCAATATCAGTGATGCAGCACGTTTTATGACCTTAGGCCCCTACGATGAAAAATGGCATGTGGTAGACGCGCTATTAAGGCGGTGTCGCAGTTTTGTGGGGCAGCATGAGCCGACGCTTGAGCGTGTTAACGATGCGTTCATCTCTGCCGCCGATGAGGTGAGTCATGATTATCGTGATAACAAGAGCTATAGCCGCTTTTTCAACGCCATTACTGCTATTGCGCGTCAAGATGTTAATCCCATTAATCATGAGGCAATAGCATCTCTCTTGCGTATTGAACGGTTCTT
This sequence comes from Halomonas sp. AOP13-D3-9, assembly GCF_052379125.1. Lineage (NCBI taxonomy): Bacteria > Pseudomonadati > Pseudomonadota > Gammaproteobacteria > Oceanospirillales > Halomonadaceae > Halomonas > Halomonas sp. AOP13-D3-9. The sequence goes on from NZ_JBQSYH010000014.1 coordinate 29,936, forward strand.
GCCGACTGTCCTCCCACTGGTACACCAAGGTTATGACGAAAGCGAAGATACCGAGTACGAATTTTACGCGTATCAAAAAGAAGAAGATGCCGATCAAGACCCAGAGGATGAGGGAGTCTATGTTGCAAGGGTAGATCCCTCTGATAGCGATGCGGAACAACAATTAGCTAGCCGAAGCTATTTTGTCCAAACGGCAGAAGCATCGCATTTTTTGCCATGGAGCTGGGAAAAGCTACTGCCGCCAGAGCGAGAAAAGCTGCTTAGTTGGGTGGATCAATGCTTATTTTCAACCGATGAGGTAGAGCAGCTCGGCGCCGTGATGGTATGGCTGTCAGTTCGCTTCTCACGCTCGCTCTATTTTGCTGCACAGTTTCAGATAGATGATGCCCCGGGTGATGAGTGGACATTGACACGTGACTTTTCATCGATAGCGCGGAAATCACCTCGACGTGGGAATGCCTGGCAACCCAATAGCGAATCACTCGATTATGTTCACTCAATAAGAGAAGTGCTCTCCGTTGAACTGCCGGAACAGGTCACTGCGATCCTCCAGCGAGCCGCTAACGCGCAGCAAGCTTCGCTCGCCACGTTAGGGGATATGTGGGAGAACACTCTGCCTTTGGAACGTTGGTTTTATCAGCAGACCCAATTACATTTTCCCCGAGTAACGAGCGCTAAATTGGCGCAGGTCTGGGGACAAGCCGTCTTTGATAACACCCATGACCCCCATTTGGCGCGTCTTTTAACCGCTCACCCCAACGCAGGGTTGCCAGGCGCATGCAGCTATGCGACATGGGATATAACCGCGATCGAAAAAGGATTGTCTCTATCCCTCTCCGACTCAACGCCATTTCCCCCCTCCGTGAATCTGATTGGTAGCCGTCTCTCGCCCATCACGACGGTGTTGCGTCAAGAGATTACTAACGCCAGGGCAATGGTTGAAAGTAGCGCCGACGGTGACCTGATTCACTATCACAACGTCCTGGCTCAATACTGTGTCATGGGACTTTATGCAGCCTCGGGCGGCCGATATCTTAAAGATCCATTTGAGTCGCTGGGACACTTCAACCTAACAGCACGTTGTTTATATCTTAACGATAAAATCGACCAAGGGCGCCGAAGTAGCCGGATGGTGCCGTTACCAGACAGAGCGATCGAACTGTTGCAGTGTTACGTGACGCATTTGCAATGGCTGGCTCAAGTACTCAAAAACGTCAACGCTGCGCTGGCAGAAGCGATACATCAAACACTGGATAACAACGCTTTATCAGCACTTCCGCTGTTCTTCTTGTTGGATGATTCGCTGGTATGGCACTCCATGACAAGCACCGACTTGCCCGGGGTGCCTCTCTTTCAGTGGCCCTTGCCCGGCAACGTGTTTCGCCATCGCTATGCCCAACAGCTGCGTTTTTTGAAGGTGCCATCAGAAGTGGTTGATGGGTGGATGGGGCATGCGGAGCGCAGTGTGGCGACCTACGGCGATTTTTCGCCGCGTTGCTGGACCGACGATGCGCACAGCTATGCCGATGCCGTTAACACCGCCTTTGATGAATTAGGTTTTTTTCCTCCCACGCTGCCTTCGGTGTTGCCTTTATTAACGCCTCCATCTAGCAGTGCTGAGGATCAGCACTATCAAAAGGCACTGGTGAACCGTCGGTTTGGTCAGTGCCAGCGAGAACACGAAAGACGCCAAACGATGGTGCGAGAACGTAAAGCGGCTGAAGCGGATATCGCAATATATATGAGCCGCAGAGCATGGGGGGAGCTGACACAGGACGATATTGATGTGTTAGTTCAGCGTATGCTGCATCGAAGTGGTTCGGTGATACATACCTATGCATCGCTACGGTTGTCAGTGCTGTTGCGGTGCTTGAAAGAGGAAGGCAACCGGCACCAGCACGGTATCAGTAAGCGCGTGGCAGAAGCGTCGGCTGAAAAATCGTTACTGTCCAGCAAGGCTTCAGAGGCCCTTTCATTGTGGCCAGAGCTAAAGCGGTGGGCGGATAACATTCGAGCGAAAGTACTGAAAGCGCATTTTTCTAAATTGAGCGCTTTGAGCGTTGGGGCGCTTTTGTTGTGCTTAGAAAAACGCATTAGTTATCAACGTATGCTGCTAGATGTAGCCCGAGGGCGTAATTATCGACTCATTCAGCACAAGCAAGAGTATTTGCTTGAGTATAGCGAAAGCCTGGAACTGGACAATTACCTCGCACCCGTTCAGCGCCACCGTATCAGCTATAAGACGGCATCTTTGCTAGCCGCCGGGCAGCAAATTCAAAAAGAAATCGATCTAAACAAAGTGCTGATGCCAGCCACTATCACTCCACCCCCTGATGCATTGAGAGGGCATTTGCCGAACATAGCGGAGACAAGCGTTCAAGCCTTGTTTGCAAGCTTGGGTGAGCTGATGGATCAAGTAAATCTCTTATCACTGCCTGGCATGGTGGCAGGCATGCTAGGCGGGCGTGTTCTTTCGACGAGCTTACCGCTTCACGATGAGCTACGGATTCGAGAGGGCGTTAGGTTAGCATTTCCTACCCATGACGATAGCGCAGACAGTGAACTCAATGTGTCGGCCACAAAAACGTCTCGTTGGCGCCATCTCAACAAAGTGGAGCAGCAGGCCAATGCGCAACGGCTTTATGAAGAAGTCCAAGAGGTTCTGAAAGGGTATACAAAGCGGCAATTACGCCAGGGGGCTTCGCAACTCGATAGGCTAAGCAGCGCATACGACGGGCACGTCAGTAGCTGCGTCCTGCTATTAGTGCGGTGGATGAGTTTTATTATGCGGCGAGGCAAAGTCGGTAAACGGAACGACTATGCGCAAAGCTCATTAACGCGGTACTTCTCAGCATTGAAATCAGCCTTTGCTGAGATTGGCTACCAGGTAGATCTCCTCGACTTTGACGAAGAGGAAGTCACGCACCTTTACGCTAAAATGCTGACGTTTGTTGAGCTAACGTCGCAAGATGCGCACTACTTCAGTCATCGGTTGCGTGATTTTCATGCGTGGGTGGAAACGTTGGGGGTGGCAAGCCCTGATTGGCAAGAATTAGCTATCGAGAATGATCGCCGCAGCGTTCGCGCAGGGATGTTGATACAAAGTGAATACCTCCTGTGTCAGTCCGCTTTGCAATCAAAATGGCAAAGCCAACACGATGAGAAATTTCTGTTGTTAGGGTTTGTGCTGTTACTGACCTTTCGTTTTGGGCTGCGCGCGCAAGAAGCGATAGGGCTACAGCGCAATGACTGGTGTGAGCATTACGGTATCCGTTGGGTGCTGGTGCGTGATAACGCGCAGCGCAAGCTCAAAAGCGACGCTAGTCGCCGCGCAGTGCCACTGCTTTTTGCGCTAGATCCAGCCGAAGAGGATCTCATCGGTCACGTGTTAAGTCGCTTCCACTCACTGGCGGGTAACGATTCAAAACGTCCTTTATTGGGTGAACTTTACGAGACCCAAGTCAGGCTCATTCACTGGGCAGCGCAGGTGAGTCCAATTTTGATTCAGTTACTGCGCAATGGGACGTCGAGTAGGGGAATGACGCTGCACCATTGCAGGCACGCGTTCTACAGCACATTAGCGCCCTCGTTATTTGGTATACAAACATTGCTTACAGAAGCGATAAGCGGTCACCTTGATCCACAGTTCATACGTCAGCACGTATTAGGTCACAACAACCAAGTATCGCGACGCAGCGGTATGGCCATGGCGAGATTGATGGGGCATCGTCACCCGCGTACGGGGTCATTAAACTACAATCATGTATTGACTGATTGGGCAGATCAACTAACCCCCGTACGTCATATGCGTGCAAGAAAAATTGATGGTGTTCTAAACACCAAGACATTGTCGCGTATTGAAACTCCGGCGCTTGAAACAACCGATATTTCCGTTCGTTACACTCGTTTAAATTTTATGGTGTTATGGAAAATACTACGGTTTGTAGGGCTAGGTATGAGCTATGAACGTGCAGGGAAGCACGTTAATCTTAATCCAGAGGCTACAGAAGTCATTGCAAAAATCGTTCGCGAAGCCGAATCACATATGCGATTTAAATTGAAAGGGGAAAGCGATGCTTGGGTAAGCGGGGCGAACTATCCCAATATTTTATTACGTCAAGTAGGCGAAAAGGCGTGGCGCCGACTTATTGAGCATGTAACAGGACTAGAAGCGAGCCGGTTGGTGAGCTTGGATGGTAGCGTAATTTTGGGTGAGTTACCTTTTTTAATCAGTAAGAACCGGCAGCTACTAATGAGTCATCAGCATCACTGCGCCTTTCTTATACAGGTATTTTCTCTGTTTAATGTGCCAAAGCAATATATACAGATTGCCTTAAAAAATGCGCCTGAAGAGCTCGTCAAAATGCTAAAATCAAATGGCCTTTATCAAGAAAAGAACATTAATACGTTCCAGCTGGATCCGTTTCCGATTATCGTCGATAATGTGCTTGATCGACGCCAAGAATATGTCGGCATTGGCCTTAAAAGATCTCCGGAAGGAACGATACGTAACAGTCACGAGCTGTCTGTAGCCTTGCTAGCTTGTGGTCTCTTTGCGACACTAAATAGATCTTAGTTGTAAGTATCTAACGTTTCTTCAGTTTCGCTGATAAGCGTGAAATCATCTATTTCTGTTAAGGATTTATCTATCTTCAGTTCTGATAATGTATAAGAAGGTTTTTGCTTCATTTTTTGCGTGATCTTTTTTGCTTTGAAGCGGACATAAGATTCTTGATAGCTGGCTTCTAAAAATACCTTAAAGTCATCGGGGTGAGTAACGGTAAAGTGTCGTACGTCACCTGCCTGTTGTAGACTATCTTCAATGACGCGAAGTTCTATCCAAGTTTGCGTTCTTGAAAAACCATCAGGGAGGCCAACGCCTTCGATCGGTATATTTGTTTTCTCCTCATCGTCGAGCGTAATAAAGTCAGAGTTAACACAAAGAATTGACTCTTTTTCAATAGTGTCAATTAAGCTAAAACCATTCGCCGGGATTTTTGTATTTTTCCAGCTTGATAGAAAAATATTGCGGCGTTCATCAAGCATTTCAATATTTTCTTTACTTAACCAAGATATATCAAGCGTTTGGTTAAAAAGATCGTTATTAGGAAGAAGTTGTTGAATAATAAATAACGCCAGTGTGCGTGATTTTTCTATGATTTCTTGATTAGTTTTCGAATCTTTAAAAGCGTCTAAAAAGAAAACAGCACCATCTTTATCATAAGGGTTTTCTGTACTGAAAAATATGGTTTTATATTTTATTGCGACACTATATTCTTTTTCAGTAATGCAGTTAAGACTGGCGGCAAGATATTTGATGATTTTTTCAATAGCAGAGTTTTTAATTTTATTTACATCAAATTCACAATAGTTTTCATATACACTTTCGATGGCGCTAGCATTGGGAGCGAGGATAATCACCTGGTTTTCTTTTAATTTTGACACGGTAAATTCACCAAGTTTAACTATATGTATATACAGATAAAACTAGCAGCTGTGTCATGTTTTCAATGGGTTAAATAACCGTGTTTTTTGATGCTATTTCGCTAATTTAGCTTCATGGGTGTCATTTGTGACTGTTGCACTCTGCTCAAGAAGGAAGGGGGAGAGTCACTATAGATCTCGGTCTACTTGAAGGCTTCGTCACCACGCGGCGGTGAGAGAAGTTGCGAAAGCAAGAGAGCGTCACCAGCGTCGTCATGGCATTTGTGCTTGCCAACCCGTATCGCTCCGATTAGCTGTAGTCCTCAACCGTGTCCTCGTGATCGCCCCACTAGTGAGCAAGAGCTTATCGCTGTCGTTCAAGTGCTCTGATACGCACCTATGTCACCGAAGCGTTTAATGAGCACGTCTGTATATCCATATCCTATCTTCCCCAAATGAAGAAGGTAGTACGCTGATAGGACGTATTTGTAAGACCGCCTTTGTAAGACCGCCTTTGGAAGACTATGTTGAGGTAGCGTTTGACGCTATGAGGATCATAATGAAATCACAAGGAAGGAGAACGGCATGATGCCTATTAGTCGTGGGAAACAGTTTAAGGCGCTGTTGTTAAGTGCAATGATCGGGCTGAGTGGGGTAGCGCTCGCCGGCTGTGGGGAAGAAGAGGCGGTGGAACAGGAAGCAAAAGAACCGATGAGCACGGGACCAATGAATGCCGACAGCCCTCCTACCAGTGGGGCGCCAGGTGAGGGCGTAACAGAGTAAAGAGTTTATTAATGTAAAAAGCTTTAATACTGAGGTTTGCCGAGCATGCGCTCGGCAAATGTTTACTTTTCATTGTCTTCCAAGCGACGATATAGCGTCCTGCGGGCGATTTCCAATACTCTACCGTGCGTCACTTATTGCCACCTGTCGCTTCAAGCACTTTGTTAATATAGCATTTTTCGACTTCCTCTAAGCTCGGCCACTGCTGCGCTGGCAGGTCTTCCTTTCGCAGCATTAGCGGCAGAAAACCCTTACTCAAAGCCAGATGGAACGTGGAACAGTTTAAGCGGCACAGCCGTTGAGACTAGCCCCGGCAGTTTCGTTCTCGACTATGGTAAAAACACAGTCACTGTCGAAATGGATGACTGGAGCTGGTATGACCAAGAAGGTATAGGCCTCCTTGACGGCGATAAAGTGACTGTCTATGGCGAAGTCGATGACGATGACGATCTTGCCGAGATGAGCAAAATTGAAGCCAGCAGTGTTTATGTAGAAACGCTTGGCACCTATTTTTATGCCGATAGTGCTGATGAAGAGTCCTTACGTCAAAGTGTTACCACACCGATTGTGGCAGGCTTCACTGAAGTCGTAGGTACCGTTACGAGTACAAGTGATCATGAACTCACCGTCGACACCGATCTTCAGCAAGTAACAATTGATACGACTAGCCTGCTCTATAACCCTATGGACGATGTTGGATATCAGCAAATTGACGAAGGAGACTTGGTCAGTATCACGGGCGATATGGAATCAGACCTCCTCGAAAGCATGGAGTTGATGGCGGATAGCCTTGTAATTCTCGATAACGCTTAACATCTTTTGCACAGATATTAACATATATTGGTGACTAACTCTTGCGTCGTCAGCTAATTTGCTGGCGGCGCTTTTGAATTGTTGTTCAGCTACAAACTGAGCTGATAATAAGAGTAGTGATTAGGAACGCTCGCCATTAATGGATGACTATATAGTAAGGTTCTACATATAGTGCATGAAGTGCTATATAAGATTATGATGATAAGCTGCTTATGATCGGATAATAACGGCCTAGACAATACTTCGGTTGACCACCTAAAATTTTCTTCTACTTTGGTCATCCCCAAAGAATTATTCACTTTTATCCCCAGGTACCTGACGATGCTTGCAAGCTGATTGAGGCACAGGAGTTGTTACACCACTCCAAATTTTGGGGTGATATATCAGCTAAGTTTTAATGCAACTCATCTTGAGCGTACCATTGATAAGTACATCTAGAAAAATTTCGCTTACATAAGAGCTGACGATACGGTTCTTAATAAGCGTCTTCGGATATGAATCACTGTTTCAGGAAATAGGGAGAACAGGCAACTAAGAATGAAAATGAATGATGAAAAAGCAGCAGACAGCTTAAAAGATACAGTCATTTGCGCCTGTCGACATCATCGACAGGAAGGTTCCAGTAATCGTATGGGCTGAGGCTACCCTTTTGTTCTTGTCTGAGAAGCTAATTCTAAATATTCATTAGAATTTTTTAAGCAGCTCTCTTCTATGCTTGAAAATAACTTCGCGTGCACGCTGATGCGCTCTACGCCGTGCTTCATTCTGAAGCAGGTTTATGGGCATTAAGCCGGATAACCAGGCAATCACGACACCGAAGATCCATGCTGAAATCCAGGCAGCATCCTCCAACATCAAGATTAGCGCAAGCTCAGCGGTTGCCACACATTCGATCAGGAGTGCCAGCCCCATGGTATCAATCATCTCCTGATCAAGCCGGGAAAGCCACAGACGAACAGTATTTTGGAGCGGTTCAACGGCCACGCTAGGGACGTGCTGGCGACCTGGCTCTATATGGAACAGACGTTCAAACGCTAAGCTTGGCTGTACAATCACCACATTCATCCGAAGGCGCTGCATCATCAATTGCCAATCATGGCGATGAAGGAGTGATAGGCCAAGCGTTCTGAGTTATTTACCAAACGAGTGGTCAATCACACGGGATCGGACATCTATCCTATTAATCCCCAATTATTAACCTTGGCAGCAATAGCGATCTCTTTCGCGTGTTGAAAGTAAGGACGGTCGCCTTTAATCGTTACACGCTCACCTCGCCGGGCTTGCCCGGAGTAATCAAAAATTGCCCGGTGCTGTGTGCAGCGGTTATCCCAAATAGCCAAGCTGTTGGGAGTCCAGTTTAGGCGGACGGTAAACTCTGGCGTTTCCTGGTGGCGATAGAGAAACTCCAGCAGCGTCTGGCTCTCTGTGTGGGAAAGCTCAACAATCTCCCGAGTAAACCCTCGATTGACAAAGAGGCTTTTGCGCCCCGTTTCTGGGTGAGTGCGCACCACGGGATGCACCGCCTCAGGGTAATCCGCACCGTTCTTGAAGCCAAACTGACTGCGATCTTTAGCCGCTTGATGACCGTAATGAAGGCGATAAGTAGCTTCGCCTGAGTGAACGGCGGTTAAGCCTTCAAGCAGGGATTGCAAAGCGGGGGAAAGTGCTTCATACGCAGCATAACCGCTGCTGAATAGGGTGTCGCCGCCGTATTCAGGCACATCGCTTAGGTACAACAAACTTCCCAGCGGTGGCTCGACATCGCAGGAGACATCCGAGTGCCAATGGCCACCGTTTACCGCTCGCTTGCCGCTTCGAATCGCTTTCGGGTCGTTAGACGAGTTGGCATCCGCCTCAATGGGAAAAATTTCCGGATACCCTTCGGGCCCTTTAGCCATAGGGTGAACGTGCAGGTCGCCAAAGCGTTTACCCAGCGCAATATGTTGATCCCGCGTGAGCGCTTGGTTACGCAAAATCACTACCTGATATTGTAGAAACAGCGATTTTAGCGCTGCAAACGTTTGGTTGTTTAGATTGGCAAGATCAATCCCTTCGATCTCAGCGCCAATATGTCCGCTTAATGGGCGTACATGAAGCGTGCTTTGTGTGAGTGTTAGCGATGTCATGTGCAGTGCTCTCTTAAATGGAGTGTGAACCTACTATCGAAGAGCCTCTGCATGAACCCAAATAACTTAAATAACCGTGCTTTTTATGATTTAGATATCAGTTGGCAATGAATAAGTAGTTCAGTTACTCGCTGATAATAACTTCTCGAAAACTCACTTCTGAGTAATATCAGAACTTCATAAGGTGGCCTGACATTTAATGCTCAGGAGCACCGCCATGAAACGAACGCTCATTAGTACTTCTATTGGTACCTCTGGTTTAGCCACGCTGCTGGCGGTCTCGCTGGCAAGTGCAAGCCCCGCTCAAGCCGCAGAACAACTGCGTATCGCCGAACAGTTCGGCATTACCTATTTGCTGCTCCACGTTGCTCGTGACCAGGGATTGATTGAAAAGCACGGTGCCGAGCGCGGTGTGGATATCGATGTGGAGTGGCTGCAGCTCTCAGGCGGGGCGGCCGTTAATGATGCGCTGCTCTCTAACAGTATCGATATTGCCGGGGCTGGGGTGGGGCCGCTATTAACGGTGTGGGATCGCACTCATGGCAATTTGAATGTGAAAGGCATCGCTTCGCTAGGTGAGTTTCCTAACTTTTTGATCACCAATAACCCCGATATTCAGACGTTAGAAGATATTGATGACAATGACCGCATTGCCGTGCCTGCAGTCGGTGTATCTGTTCAGTCGCGTTTCTTGCAAAAGGCGGTCGCCGATACCTTTGGGCAGGATCAGTTTGATCGGTTAGAGGGCAATACCGTTGCACTGCCTCACCCAGATGCCACGGCGGCGCTCATCAGCGGTGGCACCGAGATTAATACGCACTTTTCATCCATCCCTTTTCAATACCAGGCCTTGCAGCATGAGGGCATTCACAAAATTACCGACTCCTACGAAATTCTAGGCGGCCCGGTATCTCCGACGGTGCTTTACGCCACCGAAGATTTTCGCAATGAAAATCCTGACATCTATGCTGCGTTCCTGGATGCACTGGATGAGGCCAGAGCGGTAATAGAAGAAGACCCGCGCGAAGCCGCGAATATCTACAAACGAGTGACAGGCACGCAGTTAGATATCGATTTCCTGGAGTCGATTATTACTGACGAACAAGTGAGCTTCTCTCTGGTGCCGAACAACACTTTCCCGCTGGTAGAGTTTCTGTTTGACGTTGGCGCTATTCAGAATGAGCCCACTTCATGGCAGGACTACTTCTTTGACGATATCCATGCCTGGGAGGGGAGCTAATGTCACTAGCCCTTCGTAATCGCCATGTGCTGGGTGAGGCCTCGCTGGATCGCGAGGCTTATTCACCGACAAATACGTCATCCGCAGCAGCAACTCCCAGGCTGGTAGTGGACAACGTCACCCTTGAATACCGCACTCGCCAACATGTCGTGAAAGCGACCCAGCAAGTGAGCTTCAACGTGCAGGAAGGAGATCGCTTTGTCCTGCTAGGGCCATCCGGTTGCGGAAAGTCCACGCTGCTCAAAGCCGTTGCCGGGTTTCTAGCGCCTGCGGAGGGCAATATTCGGCTGGATGGCAACACCATTCATGGCCCAGGGCCCGACCGCATCGTGGTGTTTCAGGAGTTTGATCAACTGCCCCCCTGGAAAACCGTCAAGCAGAACGTCATGTTCCCGCTTGTGGCTTCGCGCACCTTGGGGCGCAAAGCGGCGGAGGTGCGTGCGTTAGAAACGCTAGAAAAGGTTGGGCTGGGGCGTTTTGCGGATGCCTATCCGCATACGCTTTCCGGTGGCATGAAGCAGCGTGTGGCCATCGCCCGTGCGCTGGCCATGCGGCCACGGGTGCTGCTGATGGATGAACCCTTTGCCGCACTCGATGCGCTCACCCGGCGCAAAATGCAAGAAGAGTTGCTGGCGTTGTGGGAGCGAGAAGGCTTTACGCTACTGTTTGTCACTCACTCTATTGAAGAAGCCCAGGTAATAGGCAACCGGGTACTGCTGCTTTCACCCCATCCAGGCCGGGTACGCGCCGAGCTAGGCTGCGCTGACGATAGCCTGCACAGCTTAGGCAGTGAAGCGACGAAAGCGCGTACCCAAACCATTCATCGGCTGCTATTTGAAAACGAGGTGGCCCCATGAGTGCGTTAGTCAGCCCGCGTGTAGATGAAAAAATCACTCCCTTAGCAGGTCAGCGTTATAGCTATGTTGAAGGGCTTTACTGCCCGCGCTGTGCTGCGGAGTATGCCCATCAACACGTTCAACAGCTGTGCCAGTGTGGCTCGCCGCTGCTGGTGCGTTATGACTTGGAGGCGCTTAAAGCGTCATGGTCGAAGGCGGATCTTGCCTCGCGCCCCTGGAGCCTGTGGCGTTACCACGAACTGCTGCCCGTGACGTCGCCAGACGCCATCGTGAGCCTAGGTGAGGTGGTTACACCGCTGATTGAGTTGCCTGCGCTGGGTGCCGATATGCGCTTGGATAATTTGGTCATGAAAGATGAAGGGCTGCTGCCCACGGGGTCATTTAAAGCGCGGGGCGCGGCGGTGGGCATATCCCGCGCTAAAGAGTTGGGTGTTACCCACTTAGCCATGCCAACCAATGGTAATGCCGGTGCCGCGTGGTCGTTATATGCCGCCCGGGCAGGCATTAAAGCCACGATTAGTATGCCGGTAGATGCCCCCTTTATTACTCGTCAAGAGTGCGCGGCTGCCGGTGCCAGCCTAACGCTGGTCGATGGAGTGATTAGCGATTCAGGTAAGCAGATTGGCGAGTGGATAAAAGCCACCGGCCACTACGATGCTTCCACCCTGAAAGAGCCCTATCGCATTGAGGGCAAGAAGACCATGGGGCTGGAGTTAGCCGAGCAGCTCGGCTGGCAGTTGCCAGATGTGATTCTGTACCCCACCGGCGGTGGCGTGGGGCTGATCGGTATTTACAAAGCCTTGCAGGAGCTTCAGACGCTGGGATGGGTCACCGGCAAGCTGCCGCGGCTAATTGCCGTGCAAGCCGATGGTTGCGCGCCCATTGTGAAGGCTTGGCAAGCGGGCGCGCGGGTATCGGAATTCTGGGAGCGCAGTCATACCCATGCGTTTGGTATCAACGTCCCTAAAGCACTGGGGGATTTTCTGGTGTTAGACGCCCTGTATGCCACCGGGGGTCGTGCCATTGCGGTGAGTGAAACGGCGATTCGTTGGGAGCAAACCCGGGCGTCACAGCTAGAGGGTACCTTTGTATGCCCAGAGGGTGCCGCTGTTCTCGCTGCCGCACGGGAGTTAAGCACACTCGGCGAAATCGGCACTCATGAGCGTGTGGTAGCGCTGAATACAGGCGCAGGCATCAAATACCCGGATAGCCAATTGTTCCACGTTGATGTGCTGGATAAACAGAGCGCGATTCCCACTGCGGGTTTCACTACTGCGTCAGGAGATTCACATGAGCGTACATGACCTGCGTGGCCCCGTTGATCCACGCGTTGATCGCTTCTTTGATCTACCGCCCGTTGATGTGCGCGAGCTAAAAGTCGCTCGCAGTGTTGGCAAACGGCTGTGGGATCAGAGCGTGGTGCGTAAAACTATCATTCTGGTGCTGTTGGTTGTCGCTTGGGAGGTGGTTGCCAGGGTCCAGAACAATCCATTGATGCTGCCCAGTGCCATGGAAACCGCGAGTGCACTTTGGCATGGGCTGGCGTCGGGCGTGCTGCTGGCACGGGTAAGTGCATCGCTGAGCGTGCTGCTAAAAGGCTTTGCCTTAGGTGCGTTCCTCGCCCTGGCGTTAACGACCTTGGCGGTCTCAACGCGTATTGGGCGAGACTTGCTCACCACATTAACGTCCATGTTTAGCCCGCTCCCCGCCATTGCCCTGTTGCCGCTGGCGCTGCTGTGGTTCGGCTTGGGCGAGGCCAGCTTGATCTTTGTATTGGTGCACTCCGTGCTGTGGGCCATGGCGATCAATATTCATGCAGGCTTTCAAGGCGTTTCAGAAACGCTACGTATGGCTGGGCGTAACTACGGTCTTAAGGGGCTGCGCTATGTGGCCTTCATTCTGATTCCTGCAGCACTTCCCGCGCTGTTGGCGGGGTTGAAAATTGGCTGGGCGTTTGCCTGGCGCACCCTGATCGCCGCCGAGCTGGTGTTTGGTGCTTCTTCAGGCAAAGGCGGGCTTGGCTGGTACATCTTCCAGAACCGGAACGAGCTTTACACCGATAACGTTTTTGCAGGCTTGGTCGTCGTTATTGTGATTGGCCTGCTGGTGGAAAATATTATTTTTGACAGCGTTGAGCGCCTAACGGTGAAGCGCTGGGGCATGGTGCGCTGATGCCTAAAAAGGAGAGTTTCTGATGCCGTTAACACAAGTCACTCACTACTTAAATGAGCACCTCGACGCTTTCAATCCAAACGCTAGCCTGCGACACCACGCGGCGTTTCATTGGGAGAGTGGAAGGATATGGGGGAAGCTCTCCAATTTGACGCTGTATCCATCACAGCAACCTATCTTCTCATTGGAGCGGTTGGATATTGCCGCTTGGGAAGCCGGGGTTGAAATTCGTGATCAACACGATGTACCGCACCCATCAGACTGGCTCTATTTTCTCTCGTGGAACCAGGAAGATGTGGTTTTTTTAGACCGTTTTCTACGGGTTCTGCATGCCCTGAATCATTTGGCTCTGAATGGGGCTAGCACCAAACCGCTGATTGTAGATGTGCACTGGCGTCATATCCAAGCCGTCGAGGTTTCTCATGGCAGTGTATTTGAAAGTTTGTTAACCCAATTGGGCCTACATCCTAGCCAAGTGGTCTTGCGGCTTGATGGTGCCGTGGTACTGGAAGAGGAGCATGCCCAGGCCGCTGCCCATAGCTTTCATCAACGTGGCTATCCGCTCTTGGCGCAAGCCGTACCGCTTGGTACCACGGCTAACGAGTGGCAGCGCTTGAAGCAGAACGGTATACGCTGGGTAACGCCACCGCCGGATGCATTGCCGCTAGCGCGCAAAAGTCGCGAACACTTCCCCCGCTTAACGGAGTGGAGCAAGGATGCGCGACTCGCAGGCCTAAAAGTGTGGTGGCCAAAACTTGATCGACCTGGAGACTTGGGGATTATGACGCAGTTGGAACCGACATTGGTTAGTGGGGAGCAGTTGAGTGATTTTAGTGTCTCTGAAACAGTAACTATTAGATAAGCCTTCTTTAGCTTTTTTATTTAGTTGCTTTGATTTTTAAATCTTTAATCCAGAAAATTATATCGCTTAAAAGTATTTATTTAACTCAGAGAGTCTTCACTACTATCTCATAGGTAGGCTAATCAAAAGGGGACGGTAATGAAAATTCAACATTATATTGGCGCATCGTTTATTAGCACATGCTTGGCTGTGTCGGCTGCCAGTGCTGCTGATAGCGAGTTTTTGGTCAGCACCGAGTGGCTCGAAAATAATCTCGAAAGTGAAGACTTGGTGGTTTTTGAAGTCAGCGTAAATCCAGGTGTGTACGAGCGGGGCCACATACCCGGCGCTGTCAATGTTAGCTGGCATACGGACTTAGTGGATACGGTTAACCGTGACATCGTTAGCCAGGAGAACTTCCAGTCCTTACTTCGGGATGCAGGCGTATCTGAAGGTGACACCATTGTTCTTTATGGGGATACCAATAACTGGTTCTCGGCATGGGGGGCTTGGGTATTTGATATTTATGATGTCGCCAACGTTAAGCTGCTGGATGGTGGCCGTAATAAATGGGAAGCCGAAGGCCGCACGTTAACGCCTATCGCACCGACGCCCGGAGCTGGTGATATCACCATTGCGAGTGCTAATTCAGAGTTGCGCGCCTTTTTATCCGATGTGGTCGCGGCGGCGAAAGATGAAGCAGATGTTGATGTTGTCGATATTCGTTCAGCGGATGAATATGCGGGTAAGATTTTCGCACCGCCGGGTGTTCAGGAGCTGGCGGTTCGGGCTGGTCATGTGCCCGGCGCTGTGAATGTACCTTGGGGCAATGCAGTGGCAGAAGATGGTACTTTCAAATCCGTTGAGGAGTTGCGCCAAGTCTATGCAGATGTTGGCATCGACGGTGACAAACCCATCATTACCTACTGCCGTATTGGTGAGCGCTCCAGCCACACTTGGTTTGCTCTTAGCAAGCTGCTGGGATACGACGTGAGCAATTATGATGGTTCATGGACTGAGTACGGTAATGCCGTTGGCGTCCCTGTCGCTAACCTGTCAGGCACTGTCTGGGGTGGCCAGTAAGTTGTAACGTTTTAGTGTTCCTCTTCCTTGGGGATTCAGGCAGTGCATTCGCGCTGCCTTTTTTATTGATAACTATGTTTCATTGACAGGTACGCTTGATAAATAGGCACTTTATGTCGAATTTTATACGCGATGAGGCGAGTAGGATCCATTTTCCAGCTGCTCAACAGTGGCTATTGCCCTTGCTGGTGATCGCAGGCGTCGTTCTCTTTGCCAAATGGGTAATAGCGCCTAGCGATAGCGGGCATCTTGAAATGTCACTATGGCTTGGGGTGTCGTTTGGGGTGTTACTACAGCGTTCACGGTTTTGCTTTTATTGCGTATCAAGAGATTTTTTTGAACGGCGTGATGCGGCTGGGCTGCTAGGCATTGTGGCTGCGTTGGCGGTCGGCTTGGTGGGTTACCATTTTATCTTTGGTGCGTTTATGCCAGTGCCTCGTGCTGATCGTTTACCCCCAGGGGCACATATTGGCCCTATTAGCTGGGTGTTGGTGGTGGGGGCATTTATCTTTGGCATCGGCATGTCATTAGCTCGCTCCTGCGTCAGTGCTTTGTTTTATCGGTTAGGTGAAGGCATGGCGACCGCGCCTATTGGTTTGCTGGGGGTCATCGTAGGGTTTGCGCTTGGCTTTGCCAGTTGGAATACGCTTTATCTTCAAGCCATACAAAGCGCGCCGGTTATTTGGCTGCCTCACTATTTAGGTTATGAAGGGGCATTGTGGTTACAGCTGGTCGTGCTGGCTTCCGTGGCGTTGGTATTGGCGTGGCGCCATCAAATAATGCCTGCATCGAATACAACCATGTGGTGGCGTAAGCGTTGGCCAACCTGGACAGGCGGACTTCTCATCGGTGCTTTAGCCGCACTGGCTTACCTTAGAGTAGGGCCCTTTGGTGTTACGGCGGAAATTGGCAGCTTAGCGCGAACAGGGGCAGATGCTTTTGGCTGGCTACCGGCTCGGCTTGAAGGCTTGGATACCTTCAGGGGGTGCGCCACTGTTATTAAGGAAACGCTCTGGAGTAATAACGGCTTATTTGTTATCGGTGTGATCTTAGGTGCGTTTGCCTCGGCACTTTCAGCTGGCGATGTGGCCTTCAAAAAGCCCTCTTTTAAAGAGCTCACGCGGACATTTGCAGGTGGTGTACTGATGGGGTGGGGAGCAATGGTCGCACTAGGCTGTACGGTCGGTACGTTACTCTCCGGCATTATGGCGTCAGCGCTGTCAGGCTGGGTCTTTGCCGTCTTTTGTATGGCGGGGCTTTACCTGGGATGGCGTGTTCAGTACCGCAAATAATGGTGGCGTGGCTCATTCTGATACCAACAGGATGAGCCACATACCGC
The DNA here is from genome assembly GCF_052379125.1 of Halomonas sp. AOP13-D3-9. NCBI lineage: Bacteria > Pseudomonadati > Pseudomonadota > Gammaproteobacteria > Oceanospirillales > Halomonadaceae > Halomonas > Halomonas sp. AOP13-D3-9. Next base: position 46,614 of record NZ_JBQSYH010000014.1, read on the forward strand.
GTTCACTTCTTAGTGAACAGGAAGTACAGCACCGTCATAATGCTCGCGAATAAAATCTGCCACCTGCTCTGACTCCAATGCGTTAGCAAGTGATACAAGGCGCTCATCGTGGGCAATGTCTTGACGAGTTACCAGTATATTGGCGTAGGGATTGTCGAGAGCTGTCTCCAATACCAGCGCATCTTTATCTGGCGTATAACCTGCTTCTAACACCCAATTGCCGTTGACGATCGCCGCGTCAACATCTGCTAATGCACGCATTAATAGTGGCGCATCGATGGGCACTATCTCAAGTTCATATGGGTTTTCGGCAATATCCAGTTCCGTTGCTTGCGTTAGCTCTGCTCGGCTAACGCCTGGTGTCAATGAAAGTAATTCGGCATCTTCTAATAAAAAGAGGGCACGACTCAAGTTGGTAGGGTTATCCGGTACGGCGATACGTGCGCTCTTGGGCAACGCTTCCAACGTATCATAACGGCTTGAGTAAATACCTAACGGTTCGATATGTACGGTAGCAATCACCGTCAGTGGCTGTGAAAAATTAGTACTGTCTGTTTCTAGGTAAGGTACGTGCTGAAAGAAATTGGCGTCGATATCTCCCCCGGCGAGAAAGCCGTTTGGATTCATCTGGCCGGTAATCTCGATAATCTCAAGAGAGAGGTTGTCGAGCAGTTGATCGTCGGCGAATTCGAGGATGTCTGCGTGAGGCAATGAAGAGGCCATGATAGTCAGTGTTTCTGCCCGTTCGTTCGCTTGGAGGGTCATCGAGAGTGCCCCCATAACCAGGCTGCCCACAGAATGGGTAATATAATGATGGTATTGATTATTCATACGAGTTCCTTAAGAAACAGAATGAGATGAGAGTTCAGGATAAAAGCGTTCAGCAACATCAGGGTGCGAGCGTAATCGGCCCTTTAGAGCGTTAGAGCCGATGTCACGAAAGAGCGGGTTGTCGGGGTCGCTTTCCGGGCCTAGTGCATCTTTGGCCAAGTGCTCGGGTAGCGGTAAAAGCGGCACACTGCCTTCCAGGCTGGGGGACAGAAAATAGCCAATGGAGTAGCGCGTGACACCAGCATCGGGTACCAGCACTCTATGTAGCGTGGCGCACAAGTAGCCATTGGTGGCGAGTTCCAGAATCTCACCGATATTAACGACCAAGGCACCTGGCATCGGTGGTACATCGAGCCACTCGTCATTTCGCTTCACCTGCAACCCTGGATGCTCGTCTTGTAACAACAGAGTGAGAATGCCTGCATCTTTATGAGGGCCTACGCCCTGGCGCTCATGTACCTGGTGGCTTCCGGGGTAGCGAATAAGCTTAAGAAGTTGCGCTGGGGCTTTATCGATAAGCCCATCCAGCGCTTCTTCAGGCTGTTCAAGGGCGACCGAAAATGCGCGCAGCAATTGTATGGCCACACTGCGTAGCGTTGCAGACCACTCAAGCGTTACCTCGCGTAACTCGGGCAACCGGGAGGGCCATTGATTAGGACCCTGCAATCGTAGCCATGCAGGGGCATCGGATGAAAGCTCAAGAGCGGGTAACTCAGCACCTATATCAATTTGCTCTCGGCGGTCAGGCACCCCCCGGGTCAATTCATGGCCTAGTTGGGTATAGCCTCGAAAGTGCGGCGAGTTGGCCATGCTGATGGCATTTTTTTCTGCTTGTGGTAGCGCGAAGAAGCGCCTGGATACCTGCCATATTTGCTGCGTGATTGCGTTATCAACGCCATGGCCAACAAGGTAGAAAAAGCCAACATCGCGGGCCGCATGACGCAAATTGGCTAGAAAGTCCTGGCGTCGATCCATACAAGTGAAATCACGCAAATCCAGAATTGGAAGCGCAGGCTGTTTCCTGGAGGTGTTGGGAGTTACACCGCGACGTTTGTTTGTCATTATGTTTCCTCGTAAGTAATACGCTGGAGATCCTGCTCCAGCGCCATGGTGAAGCCATGCTCTTTACCCAATACCATTTCCTAAATGGGTTGGGTGCCTAGCTTAATTAAGAGTAAGAAGTATTGGCCTACCTATTCTTTAAACGGTAAACATAGCGGTCACCGGCATACTGGATGATGGCAACAATGGCAATAAGAATGGCAATAACGGCAAGCATCACGGTGGTGTCGTAACGCTGATAACCGTAACGAATCGCTAGGTCGCCTAATCCGCCTGCACCAATGGCACCTGCCATGGCAGAGGCAGAGATCATGGCCACAAGTGTGATGGTGAAGCCGCCGATGATCCCTGGTAAGGCTTCAAGCAGAAGAACGTTGAAAATGATATGGCGCTTTTGGCAACCCATCGCCTGGGCAGCCTCAATCACCCCTGAGCTGACTTCTCGCAAACTCACCTCGGCGATGCGCGCAAAGAAGGGCGTCGCGCTCACAGTAATAGGCACAACGGCAGCCCAAACGCCAATGGTTGTCCCAGTAATCAAGCGGGTAAGTGGGATCAACGCCACCAGCAAAATAATAAAGGGTGTGGCGCGGAAGCCGTTGACGATACTGCCTAGCACCCGATTAACCAGTGGCGCTTCAAAAATTTGCCCCCGGGCGGTGGTCACCAAAATGATTGCTAGCGGGATACCCACAAACCAGACAATCGCCGCTGATACACCTACCATATAAAGCGTATCGAGAAAGGCTTGCCAAAGTGCATCAAGCATGCGCTGGGACAGCATAGCCGAGTACCTCCACGGTTGAGACAAGGTCATTAATAGTTTCGAGGCGTTGGGCTAGCTCGTCTTGCTGGTAGGGTAGGCTGACAAGCAGCTCGCCTTGTGGATGGCCTTGAAGCCGACCAATACCACTCTGCAGTAGCCTGAGATCCCCGCCTAAGCGCTGGCTCAAAATGCCCAAGGGGAGGTAGGTGGCCGCGGTTCCATCGAAGAAGAACTTCACAATCGCCCGTGACGTACCATCCGCCGGTGTCGCCACGATTGTCTGTGAAATGTCGTCAGCTACTTTGGGTTTCAATGGCGCCAGTAACGCCTGGGTAGCTTCGTGTTCAGGTCGCCCAAACACTCGCCAAACAGGCCCCAATTCAGCCAGCGCACCATCTTCAAGTACCGCTACGCGATCACAGATCTGACTGATGACGGACATCTCATGTGTAATCAGCACAACGGTGAGTTTGAGGGATTTGTTGATCTCTTTGATCAGGCTTAAGATGGATTGCGTCGTTTCAGGATCGAGTGCTGAGGTGGCTTCGTCGCATAACAGAATTTCTGGCTCCAGCATCAGCGCACGCGCAATGCCCACACGCTGTTTTTGTCCGCCGGATAAGCGGGAGGGGTAAACGTGCTCTTTACCTTCTAAGCCCACCAAGCGTAAAAGTTCTTGTGCCCGTTGTTGTATGCGATTCTTATCACGAATGCCGGCCGCTTTAAGCGGAAGCGCTAAATTTTCAAGTACGGTTGCTGAAGAGAGCAGATTAAAGTGCTGAAAAATCATCCCAATACGACGGCGTAGCTTGACTAGGCCATTTGTATCGAGGGACTGGATATCGACGCCATTAATCAACACTTTTCCAGTAGTGACATCTTCAAGGCGATTGAGCGTGCGTATCAGGCTCGATTTACCCGCACCACTCCTCCCGATAATGCCGAAGATCTCTCCTTGGTAGATATCCAAATTTATATCTTTAAGCGCCTCTACTCGCCGCTGACCAGATACATAGGTTTTGCCGACAGCTTCCAGCTTCAGGTGCAGCGGTGCGTTGGGGGGCGTAGTTTGTTTCTCGGCAGCCCCTGACGGGGCCGCCTTGCGGTAGGGGGCTACGGCAATATTCATTCACTCAGCTCCAGGGGAGGAAAGTCTTCCCATGCCAATTGATACAGCGAGCTATCACCGAAGGCTTCTTCCAAGGAGGTTTTTACTTCAGGTGCCTGGTGATAGATAGAGATAAACTGTCGAATAGCGGTGTTATCTTCATTGTCGGGGTGAACCACGAAGCGAAGCGCGAAAGAGTGGGTGTCGTCACGGTGAAACAGTAAGGCGTCAGCGGGGTCTGTTACACCTGACGATTTGATGTAGTGAGGGTAGCTAAGAATAGCGGCGACATCTTCAAACGCGCGGGGTAGCTGTGGCCCCGGTAGCTCTACAAAAGAGAGATCCAACGGGTTGTCTTCAATATCGTACAGGCTGGCATGGTAGCCGATGCCTTCTGGCAAGGTGATTAACCCAGCTTGCTCTAGCAGCATTAACCCCCGCCCTTGGTTGACAGGGTCATCGGCTACTGCAATGGTACTGCCCGCAGGGATATCTTCTGGTTTATCAAACTCCTTTGAGTAAATACCCATTAAGCCCTCAACCCCATAGGCGAGCGGGGTTAAATCAAAGCCACGCTCTTCCTCGGCATTGGTCAGAAAAGGCTCATGCTGAAAGTAGTTGATATCAATGTCTTTATTAAGTACGGCGGTATTAGGTAGCACCCAGTCGCTAAACTCAGTGACCTCAACATTGATGCCTTGTTCTTTAGCCAAATCTGCGGCGACATAGACTGAATCGACAATCAGTCCATTTGATACAACGCCAATCCTGACATCGTCAGCGTGTACCTGTGAGGCAGCGGCTAAGGGGAGTAGCAGACTTGCCAACAAATATTTTTTGGTGCGGGCAAAAGAGAGGGGGGTAGTGAGAGAGTGTATTCGCATAGTGGTTTACTCAAAAGTGGTCAGTAATGGCAGACCATAAATCACTATGCCTAAGTGTAAAAATAGTTATGATAACTTTCTAAATCATGATTATTAAATCATTTGTAGCGATACGTGTGGCGGATCTTGCTGTGACTGAGTAGGTTGATAAGATTTTAAGTTGGTTTTTAAAATAGATATACGCAATAAAGATTTTGAAAGGCTCTAGCGGTAGAGTAAGGTTGAAAATGCAGTGTCCCAGTGGAGTATGCCTTTTAATCGCCTGAATGGTTGATGCCAATTAGGCGATTTTTTTATGCTTATTATTTGTATTCTTCATTAGCAGGGTGATGAAATTGTCTTTCCAAATGCTGTAAGTGGTTCCAGCCCATTAAGCGACTGATCATTTCCTTGGCGGCGTTAGTGAGGGATGGTGCATTTTGTTGATAAGTCCAACGGTAGAGCGCTTGCTGTTTAGGCGCAAGCGAAGCGAAGTATTGCTGGGTCTGATTATGGATGTGTTGACGCAGGCTGGGAGAGCCAATGATAGTCGTTATCAAGGCGGCCTGGCGATCTTTAAACGCCGTATGCCTGTTTTCAGGTAGTACGAGTGCTTCGCTGGATGTAAGCCAAGAACTCAAAATATGGTCAACGGCAGCAGGACTCTCGGTACCTTCTTCGGCCCAGCAGCCACTTGGCGAAAGGAAGCGGAGTGCTAATCGGCCTGATGATTTTTGGCATAGAGAGGGGCTGACGAGAGCGAGCGGAAGCTGCTGGAATCCTGTGGAAGTGGTTTCTCGAGACAAAAAGCAGTAACTGGTGGTGCTCGGCGGAGGTGTGTTGAAAGGAGAAACGGGGCGCGTAGTAACGACATATAAAAGCTGGTGCTGATGACAAAACGCTAAGAAGTTGGCTGGGTCGTTTAGTAGTTCGCTGTCAATCAGCACCGGCCGGCAATGGCTAATAGAAGCCGCCAACATCGCAAATAGTAAGTCGGCGTTGAGCGCACCACAAAATCCGATACGAGCGTTGGTCGCTAGGCTATGATTTCGCATATTGGCGGCGAGGTTTTCCGCTTCTCTTAATAGGTCGATCCATCGCCAGCGTCGCCATTGACCATGGTCAGGCTGCCATAATGCCGTCGAAAGAGGAGTGGTACTTGCCCAGTGTCGCAACTGGATCATATTGCTAGGGTTTGAGTGCGTGTGTGATTCACAACATCGCGCATTAGGTAACGAGGAGAATGGGGGTTGCAGGCTTGGCATCTCGTTATTCATCCGGGTAGATATAAGTAGAAAACATATAACTTGAGTGGGTTGATAGGCTAAATAATTTAAACAGAAGTAGTCATCAGTTTTATAGCATTAGACTTGCTTGTCTCATGCTGAAATAGATATCTCATAAAGTGATTTGTTTGGGTTTTATCCATTTCTTTATGCTGTCTGTAATCAGTGCTTAATGCCCTTTGCAGCCTGTTTACAGGTTTAATTACAGGATAAAGACGCGATGAGTTTAGATATTTTCTGGTTCCTGCCTACATCTGGCGATACGCGTTATTTGGGTAAAGGTAGTGGACGGCCACCCAGCAACGCTTATTTACAGCAAATAGCGGTTGCCGCTGAACACCATGGTTATGACGGTTTGCTCATTCCTACCGGCTCCAGTTGCCTAGATCCGTGGGTGGTGGCTGCAAGTTTAGTACCCGTCACTCAGCGGATTAAGTTATTGGTAGCGTTGCGCACCTCTATTTCAGGCCCCACTGCATCCGCTCGCCAGGCGGCAACGCTGGATCAGGCGCTCAAAGGCAGGCTGTTGCTCAATGTTGTGCCGGGCGGCGATGCCGCTGAACTGGCGGCCGAAGGGGTTCATTTGACCCATGACGAACGCTACGAAGTGGCCGATGAGTTTCTAACGGTTTGGAAGCAGCTGTTGAAAGGTGAAAGTGTTGATCATCAGGGCAAGCACTTTCAGATCGAGGGCGCCAAGAATTTCTTTGATCCTGTCCAGAAGCCTTATCCGCCGCTTTACTTTGGCGGCTCTTCCCCCGCGGCTCATCAATTAGCTGCCAAGCACGTTGATGCCTACCTCACCTGGGGTGAGCCACCTGCCGCTGTTGCTGAAAAGATTGCTGATGTGCGGGCAGTAGCGGCCAAGTACGGGCGCGAAGTGGAAGTTGGCGTGCGCCTCCATGTGATTGTCAGAGAAACCCGCGAAGAGGCTTGGCAGGCAGCAGACAAGCTGATTGCCAACCTGGATGACGAAACCATTCAAAAAGCCCAGGAGAATTTTTCGCGCATGGACTCTGTGGGGCAGCGGCGTATGGCGGAACTGCATGGCGGACGTCGCGACCAGCTTGAGATTAGCCCTGATCTTTGGGCGGGTGTCGGGCTGGTCAGAGGCGGAGCTGGAACGGCGCTGGTGGGAGACCCAGAAACAGTGGCGAAGCGTTTGCAGGAGTACGCGGATTTAGGCGTAGATACGTTTGTACTCTCGGGTTATCCGCATCTTGAAGAGGCAATCCGCTTCGCTGAGCTCGTTTTTCCTTTGCTGCCTGGCAAACAGGCGGTGACAGAAGAGGGCGTATTTACCGGAGGCGCGTTTGACGCGCGTGCGACGCAACCCCGTCAAGCCTCAGCCTCGTAAATCACTTTTTCTACCCCTGATATCTTAACTATTTTGTGCTTAAGGAGTTTGTTATGAGCGTTGTATTAATTGCAGGAAGCCCTGGAAGCTTGTCACGTACCTCAGCGTTAATCGACTTTATCAATAAGGAGCTACAGGAACAGGGAATCGAAACAGAGGTATTCAACGTTAATGAATTTGACGGTAATGAAGTGTTTTTTGCCGATTTTACCGCACCTCAAATTGTTCGCTACCGGGAGGCGATTGCCAAGGCAGATGCGGTGGTGTTGGCAACGCCTGTTTACCAGGCCTCCTTTTCAGGGGCGCTTAAACTGCTGCTGGATTTAATACCTGAGCGTGGGCTGAAAGGCAAAGTGGTACTGCCGCTTGCCAATGGTGGCTCTGACAGCCATCTACTGGTGATTGATTACGCGTTAAAGCCGGTGTTGTCTGCGTTAGGGGCCAGCAATGTATTGGGCGGTGTCTACGTCAACGCAAAACAGCTCACCCTTGATGGCGAAAAGCGCTACCAAGTGGGGGAAGAGGCAAGTGCTCGCATCAGTCGCTCTATTGAAGAGCTGATTGAAACGCTCCCCAGTCAGAGTTCCGCATCAGCGAGTGCCTACCAGCGCTCTGTTGCCTACGCTTAATTTTCAGTGGGATTAACTATGATTAAACGAACAGCCTTATCTTCCGCTGTACTAACGGGAGTGTTGGCTTTGTTGCCGCACCCGTTGTTAGCGGCAGACGACCCTGAAACGCTGCGTATTGGATACCAGAAATACGGCACGCTGGTACTGCTCAAAGAGCGTCAGGCACTGGAAGAGCGATTTGCTGATCGCAATATTAATGTCACCTGGACGGAGTTTCCTGCTGGCCCGCAAATGCTGGAAGCCCTTAATGTAGGCAGCATTGATTTTGGCACGGTAGGTGAAACACCACCGGTATTTGCCCAAGCTGCCGGGGCGGATCTTGTTTATGTGGCCCACCAGCCCCCAGCGCCTCAAGCAGAAGCGATTCTTGTGCAAGAAGATTCGCCCATCCAAAGCGTTGCCGAGCTGGAAGGCAAGCGCGTTGCGCTAAACCGTGGTTCTAATGTCCATTACCTGTTGGTACGTGCGCTACAGGATGCCGGGCTATCGATCCACGATATTCGCACCGCCTTTTTACCCCCTTCGGATGCGCGCGCAGCATTTGAGCGAGGCAGCGTCGATGCCTGGGTTATTTGGGAACCCTACTTGGCTGCTGCCGAAGATGCACTGGGGGCACGCATTCTGACCGACGGTACCGATTTAGTTAGTAACCATGAGTTTTATATTGCGGCGGGGCCATTGGCGGAGCAGTACCCGCATGTTGTTGAAGAGATCGTACAAGAGCTACAGGAGCTGGATAGCTGGGCAACTGATAACCTTCGTGAAGTGGCTGAGCTGCTAGCCCCCTCCATCGGCCTTGATCCGGATGTGGTGTATGTGGCGGCGAATCGCGCAAGCTACGGTGCTCAATATCTTTCTGATGAAGTTATTGCCCAGCAACAGGATATTGCCGATACCTTCTTTGAACTGGAGCTGATTCCACGCGAGCTGGATATCCCTTCTGTGGTATGGCGGCCTAGCGATGAATAATACACCGTATCCTTACCCGCTAAACGTAATTGAGCCTCAATGTGCCTGGGCCTGCGTTTTACCGTTTGATGGTTCTTTTTTCTGGTTTTTGCATTAATGCATTGAGGAGAGTGGCCGCATGAGCATTGCAAATGCCTACCCAGATCAGTCTGAACGATTGAGAGCGGTGGATGCCTCGCGAGACGTTCTGTCGAGCAATGATCAGCAGCATTGGCTGGCCATTGCTGATCAGTTGGCAGCGCGCCTAGCCGAAAGTGCCGTTGAGCGTGATCGCCTGGGTGGGCATGCCTCTTTTGAGCGCGAGCTGATTCGTGAAAGCGGTTTGCTGACATTGGCTGTACCCACTGAATATGGCGGTCAGGGGCAGCCATGGTCACTTGTTTATCACGTGGTCAGACGCTTAGCCAGGGTGGATTCAGCGCTTGCCCATGTGTTCGCTTTCCACCACCTGCAAGTGGGGTCGGTATTACTTTATGGCAATCAACATCAGCAGCAGCGACTTTTAACTGCTACCGCTCAAGAACATCTTTTCTGGGGCAATACCCTTAACCCGCTGGATAAGCGCACCGTCGCTACCGAGCGCGGTAATGGTGGCTTTATCCTGCAAGGCAAGAAGGGATTCTGCTCAGGGGCAAGAGGGTCAGACTATTTAACCGTCTCGGCGTGGCATGAGCCGACCCAAAGCCTGGTGATTGCGGCGATCCCCACTCATCGTCCTGGCATTACCGTGCATGATGACTGGGACGCTATCGGCCAACGGCAAACCGATAGCGGTACCGTGAGTTTTGAGCAGGTGGAGGTGCTAGAGAGCGAAGTGCTGCTACCGCCTGGTTTTGCGTGGTCCCCGTCGGCTCAGTTTCGCGCCTGTTTAGCCCAGTTAGTGTTAGTCAATCTATACGTAGGCATTGCCGAAGGAGCCTTTGAGGAAGCAAAGCGCTTTACGCTTGAGCAGGGGCGACCCTGGTTAGCCTCTGAAGCAGCTCAAGCGCAAGATGACCCTTACCTTCAGCGCCACTTTGGTGAGTTGTGGGTAAAGCTGCGTAGTGCTCAAGTATTGGCCGATATAGCAGGCGATATAGCCCAGTGCCACTTTGTGAAACGTACCGCTATTAGTGCCGAAAACCGGGGTGAGGCTGCAATTGCCATTGCAGAGGCGAAAGTCGTGGCGCACCAAGCGGCGTTGGATGCTAGCAGCCGGTTGTTTGATATTGCAGGTGCGAGGGCGACTGCGCGGCCTTTGGGGCTGGATCGTTTTTGGCGCAATGTACGCACCCATACACTCCATGATCCGGTGGATTATAAAATACGCGATCTAGGCCGGTGGGCACTGCTGGATCAGTATCCTGTGCCAACGTCTTATTCGTAGTCAGGGCAAACTATCAACGCTTGAAAAAAAGAGGCCCACGCTGAGATGAGTGAAAAAAACCACAATGAGCCATCTCCATGGCCATTAGACAGTGTGGTGACAGAGTTACGGCAGGTAAGACACGAGTGGCGCGAGCGCCAAGGCAGGGAAACCGACCTGGGCACCCGTGAGCTTCCTGCTCACCGCCATATACATGAGGTGATTGATGCCCTGTGCGGCATCTTATTTCCTATGCGCTTGGGCCCCTCTGATCTCAAAAAGGAGAGTGAGGATTTTTATGTGGGGCATCAGCTTGGTCACGCGTTGAATATTCTGGTGACCCAGGTGCGTTTAGAACTGAGTTGCCAGCAGCCGCGCCTGGAACCTCAGGCTCAAGATCGTAAAGCGAATGAATTTGTCCGTCGTTTTGCCACCATGCTGCCTGCACTACGTCGGCAATTAGATCAGGACGTGATAGCTGCCTATCGCGGCGACCCGGCAGCGTCCTCGGTAGACGAAATTTTGCTTTGCTACCCAGGGCTATTAGCCATTATTCATCATCGCATCGCAAATGTGTTCTATGTGGAAGGGCTGAGAATCATCGCAAGGATCATTGCCGAAAAAGCCCACTCGGTGACCGGTATTGATATTCATCCTGGCGCAACGATTGGCAGCCATTTCTTTATCGACCACGGCACGGGGGTTGTGGTCGGTGAAACGGCGGTCATTGGTGAGCGGGTACGCCTTTATCAGGCGGTGACGCTAGGAGCGGTAAGATTCGATGAGGACGATCAGGGTGCACTCACCAAAGGCGAGCCACGCCACCCCATTGTGGAAGACGACGTGGTGATCTATGCCGGTGCCACCATTCTTGGCCGTATCACCATTGGTCGCGGCGCTGTAATTGGCGGCAACGTTTGGCTAACCCGCGATGTACCTCCAGGTAGCAGGATTACTCAGGCGGTACTGCGGCAGTCGGTGGATACATAGAATACCTAAATTCATAATTCCATCATTGCTAGGCTAAACGATAACACTCCTTATTATGACTTACCCAGGCTCGTATTAAACATCGCTACGAGCTTGGGTTTTGCCTCGCTATCTATTATTCCTCTTGTTTAACTCAGTGCCCTTCAGTGATCGTTTCCTCTGAAACCAGTTGAGTGTTGAGGTGACTATTTAAACGACGATACTGCGCTCCAGCGTGATAGCTCGGAAGCTTGTCCCCGGCACTAAAGAGTTTGTGGCGTAGGCTGCCTTCCTGGTAGCTGGTTTTGTAGACGCCGCGATTTTGCAGCTCGGGCACGATAAGGTCGGCAATATCTTCAAAGCTTTCCGGTGTGACCGTGCGCGATACGTTGAAACCGTCGATGCCGACGTCAGTGATCCATGACTCAAGTTCATCGGCGATATAGGAGGGGTCACCTACCAGGGTGGGGTAGCGGCTGCCTAGTTTGAAGCGTTCCAGTAACTTACGCTTGGTCATGGCGTTGGCTTGGGCACTGCTCGCCGCCGACTGAATGGCATTGCTGTTGCCGTAGTGAATCGGCTCATCCAGCTCAAAGCGATCAAAATCGATACCGACGCTGCTAGAAAAGTGGGCAAGCCCTGCTTCTGGGCTGGCATAGCGGCGGTAATCATCGTACTTATCCTGCGCTTCCTGTTGGTGGGTGCCGCTAATCATCGCAATGCCTGCGAAGATTTTGATATCGTCTGCTTTGCGCCCCGCTGCAACGGCTTGACGGCGCAGGCTATCCACTGCCAGTTTTGCCTCACCCTTATCCTGGGCACTGATAAATACCGCTTCTGCGTGGCGGGCGGCAAACTGCTGGCCACGAGGTGAAGAACCGGCTTGATATAGAACGGGCGTGCGCTGTAACGAGGGTTCACTCAGGTGATAGCCCTCCATCTGGTAGTAAGGGCCTTGATGAATGATTTTGTGCACTTTAGCGGGGTCGCTAAACACGCGAGCCTGGCGGTCGCGCAATACGGCATCATCTTCCCAGCTGCCTTCCCATAGTTTGTAGAGCAGTTCTAGGTAATCGTCCGCGCGGTCATAGCGCTCATCATGCGTGGCAAGGCCATGGAGACCGGCGGCTTTAGAACCACTATCGAGATACCCCGTGACGATATTCCAGCCGACGCGGCCACGAGTGAGATGATCGAGTGTCGACATGCGGCGAGCAAAGAGATAGGGCGGCTCAAAACTTAAGTTGGCGGTAATACCAAAGCCTAAATGCTGAGTCACTGCGGCCATCGCTGAGACGAGTACGGCAGGGTCATTGAGCGGCAGCTGCACGGACTCCCGCAACGTCGTCTCAACACTATTTTGATAAACGTCATACACCCCGATGATATCGGCAATAAACAGGCCGTCAAAAAGACCACGCTCCAGCGTTTTAGCCAACTCCGTCCAGTATTCCAGCGTGTTGTAGTCTGACGAGTTATCCCTTGGGTGCGTCCATAACCCATGATTGATATGGCCGACACTGTTCATATTGAACGCATTGAACAGGATGTGTTTTTTGGGCGCTGGCATCGTTTAGATCGCTCCGTGACGGGGTGGGCGTTGCCCATTGAGGTAGAAATTGCCTATTGCGTGCAGCTTCCAGCGGGCAGGGTCATGTAAGGTATGTGTGCGGGCATTGCGCCAGAAGCGATCTAACTGCCGGTTATCCAACGTTGCCCCCGTGCCGGATAGCTCGAATAACTGCGAACCCGCCAACAATGAAACCTCGGTGGTGAGTACTTTCGCTTCGGCGACATCAATAGAGGCTTGCGCCACGCTGTCGTCATCGGGCGTTTTCTGGGCAATGGCAACGCTGCCAGCCGCTCGTTTAAGCAGGCTCTTTGCCGCTTTTAGGCGCACGGAGAGATTGCCTACTCGCTCGATTAACAGCGGGTCTTCGCTTGCCTGCTCTACGCCGGCATCAATCCAGGGCCTGGCATGCTGTTTGACGAACGCCAGTGTGGCGGCGAAAGCGCCTTGTGCAATGCCCAAATCAATCGCGGCGTGTATCAACTGGGCAAAGGGCCCGATAGCGGTGGGCCGTTCAAAGGAGTCGGTAAACGGCACCACCCATAAGGGGTCTACCAATACGTTGTCCAACTCAACTGAGCCACTTCCCGTAAGGCGTTGGCCAAAGCCGTCCCAGTCGTCGGTAATGGTGACCCCGTGTGCTGACTTGGGAATGAATACCAGCTGTTGGCGTTCTGCTTCATCCACCACCAATGTCGGTATCCAGTGGGCGTAAAGAGCGCCTGTGCAGTAGAATTTTTGCCCGTTGACGCGCCACTGTTGGCTCGCATCTCTATATAGTCTGGTGCGGCGTTTGTAATCCTTATGGCCTATTTCCGCGAGTGCATTACCCAACCGCTTACCGCTGATGACCTCTGAATAGAAGAAGCGCTTCTGCGCTTCACTGCCGCCTACGCGCAACACCTCAAGGGCATAAAAGTGGTTTTGGGGAATTTGGGCGATGGAGCCATCAGCGGCGGCAATGATGGCAATCACTTGGGCAAGTGCATCACTACTTAGCTCTGGGCCGCCATAGTCAGCGGGTACGGTGATCGCCCATAGGCCGCTTTTTGTAAAGTCATCAAGCTCTTGCCACGGCAGCAAGCGCTCTTTATCACGCTGGGCTGCTTGCTGTTCAAAACGGCTAGCGAGAGTATGTGCAGTCGCAATCGCTTGCTGATCACTAGTGATCAATCCCACGCGACTGGCTTGAGGGGAAATGAGGGTAGCCTCAGTCATGGTTGCTCACTTAATTCCATTGATGGCGTGCGGGTAGCACGTCATTGAGGTAGTAGTTGCCGAGTAAGTGATATTTCCAGCGAACTGGGTCGTGCAGGGTGTGGGTACGCGCGTTACGCCAATGGCGATCCAAGTTGTGCTTGGCGCGGGTGGCAGATGCCCCGGCAAGTTCAAAGAGTCGTTCGCTGGCTTCAAGTGCTATTTCCGTGGTGAGAATTTTCGCTTCTGCCACCGCAACGGACGCTCTTGCACTGCCTTTATCGTCAATCGGCTGGCGGGCGATCTCATCAAGCGTCGTGGCAGCTTCCTGAAGCACCGCGTTGGCGGCATGGAGGTCGATTTTCAGGCGACCAAATGCATGGATGGTGTAAGGGTCATCGCTGGCGCGAGCAACGCCGGAATCTGTCCAGGGGCGGGCGTGTTCGCGCACAAACTGAAGAGCATCGTCGATAGCGTTACTGGCAATGCCTGCATCAATAGCGGCCTGAATGAGCTGTGAAGAGGGGCCGCTCAGCCCAGGCTTATTGGCGATTTGCCACACCGGCAGGGTATGTTCCAAGGGAACCTGAACATCGTTAAACGTGACGGTGCCAATGGCCGTGATACGTTGACCAAAGGCCGACCAGTCGTCGATAACGTTTACGCCTGGTGCTGTACGTGGCACAAAAGCCAGCACAGCACGGCCCTGTTCATCCAGAGCGCGGGTAGGGATCCAATGGGCATAGAGTGCGCCGGTGGAGTAGAAGCGGGTGCCATTAAGGCTGAGTTTATCTTGGCCTTGCTGTTCAGCAAGGCGGGTGCGCTGATGCAGAATGGTTTTGGTTCCCCGCTCGGGCCCTGCGTTGCCAAATCGTTGACCTTTCAAGACAAGGCCAAACCAGTGCGCTTTCTGCGCTTCGCTAGCCAGCTCTTTCACTACGCCCAGTACGCCAAACTGGTTTTGAGGAATTTGACCCAAAGCGGGGTCTGCAGCACTCAAAAGGCGAAAAACCTCCGCAACGGTTTGATAAGAGACATCCGCCCCGCCGTATTCGCGTGGCACGGTTATTCCGCCTAAGCCGCTGTAAGAAAATTCATTAAGTTCCTTCCAGGGAAGCCGCCGTTCAGCATCGCGAGTGGCAGCTTCTTGGGCGAAGCGCTTGGCAAGTGCATGTGCCGTGGAGATTGCCTCTTCATCATTACGGATAATACGAACACGGTCAGCAACAATGGTGAGAGGCTCCATTAAGGAGCCTTCTGCAGAAGCAGTAGTGGGTGATAAGGTCATAAGTAACTACTCTACCCAGGGGAGCGTATAGAGATCAGGATTGCCGCCATAGCTGGCATCAATGGTTTCCCTTACGGCAGGAGACGTTTGGAATTGATTGATGACATCCAGAAGAAGAGCGTCATCCTTGCGGCTTTCCTGGGCCACAAAGCCCATGGCGTAGAAAGTGTCATCAATGCCTGAATAAATCAGCGCTTCGCCAGCTTGCTCCGGGCGGCCTGCATTAACGAAATGGCTGGGCCAAGAGACTGCTAAATCTACATCATTCAAACTGCGAACAATTTGCGGGCCATCAATTTCATGGAAGTGGAGGTTATTCGGGTTAGAAGTAATATCGTGCACGGTTGCGCCAATGGCATCGCCGTCACTTAATTCGATTAATCCTGCACGTTGAAGCAGCAATAACCCGCGCCCTTGATTGACAGGGTCACTTGCAACGGCCACCCGAGCACCTTCGGGAATATCCTCTAACGTGGTGAGGGTATTGGAGTAGATGCCAATATTTTGCAATAACCCCAATCCCAACATGCTGAGCTCATAGCCACGTTGGTCGATCGCGTTATCTAAAAAGGCCTGGTGCTGGAAAAAGTTAAGATCAATATCGCCGTTGTTAAGCGCTTCATTGGGGAGCGTCCAGTCGCTAAATTCAATGACCTGGAGATCAATACCTTGTTCACTAATTTCATCACTGAGCGCTAGCAGTGAATCTGACGTAACCCCAGACGTTGTGCCAATGCGTACCACATTATCGGCATAGGAGGCCGTTGCAACCGCTATGAGTGCTGAAGAAAGTAATAATGAGCGAAGTTTCATCGTAAGTCCTTATCCTGAATAGGTGTTTATAAATTAATGCAGAGCGGTTAGAGCTTGCGCATCGGCAGTGCTTCTGTAAATAATCATCTATTTAGAAATAAAAGCTTAGGAAGTATTTTAGATGTTGATATTCATAAGTAAGGAATAAATAAGGTGATAAAAAATCCCTCTTAACGAGGGATGAAAGATGACGCTGGAGGAGAAAGGAGAAGATTATGATCGCTTAACAGAAGACATTAAGCACTGCGTCGCTGATCACTATGTAGCTCGCGATAATAATCAAAGCACTTTAGTAAGCGAAGACCGTCACTCCAATGCGTATGCCCCGATACACTATTAATATGGCCTGCATCGCGGATAATATGTAGCGCGCTGTGCCATTCGTTAGCAAAATGCTGAATACGTTCAAGGCTGGCGGTGTGGTCATTGGTAGAACCCACTACCAAACTGGGAAAAGGCAATGGCGTTAAGGGGACCGGGCCAAACGCGGCTAGATTTGGATTTACGTTTAAACGCTCTACATCTGCAGGAGCGACGAGCAGTGCGCCCTGTATCTTGGCCCTTAGATTGGGTCGTGTGGCCGCCCAGTGAGCAACCGTAACGCATCCAAGGCTATGAGCAATCAGGACAATAGGCCCCTTGGCCTGAGCAATGGCGCGTTCCAATGAGGCAACCCAATCGCCCAGTTGAGGATGACTCCAGCTACTGACGAGTGTACGGGAACTATTAGGTAGTTGTGTCTGCCAATGGCTTTGCCAGTGATCCGGACCAGAGCCATTCCAACCGGGTACTATCAGATAGTGTTTGTTTAATGACGTCATCCTTAAATCTCCCAGATTCAAATTTCTGCAATTGAAAAAGAGTATGTCGTACGGGGAGAAAATAACAATGGCTGGTAAATAAGGATAAATGAAAAGCTTATTAAGAAATAAAGGTAAACAAAAAATATGCCTCTTTGAACAAAGAGGCATATTGATTCCTTAATTAAAAAAGTGTTTGTTTAGCGAGGCTTGGCACTGTTAGCAACTATTTCGCCGCGCACCGCTGCACGAAGCGTGCCAATGGCGGGTGGCGGCTCGTGGTCTTTTGGCAGCAGTGGAAGTACCTTTTCACCAAAGTGGTAAGCCTCTTCCAGGTGTGGGTAACCTGAGAAAATAAAGGTATCGACGCCCACCGCCATATACTCTCGAATACGCTCGGCCACGGTTTCTGGGCTACCGACTAATGCGGTGCCTGCGCCGCCGCGCACCAAGCCCACCCCTGCCCATAGGTTGGGACTGACCTCAAGTTTATCCCGCCGCCCACCGTGCAGGGCAGCCATCCGGCGCTGGCCTTCGGAATCCATACGTGAAAACGTCTTCTGTGCAGCGGCAATGGTCTCATCATCTACATGCTCAATAAGTTTATCTGCCGCTGCCCATGCCTCTTCATCCGAGTCGCGCACAATGACATGCAGCCGGATGCCAAACGTTAACTCACGGCCCGCCTTGTTGGCTGCTTCACGCACGGTAGCAATTTTGTCGGCCACTTGTGCCGGTGGCTCACCCCAGGTGAGATATTTATCAACGATATCCGCCGCTACTTCGATGCCTGCTACCGATGAACCACCAAAATAAAGGGGGGGATGGGGCGTTTGAGCCGGTTCAAAAATCAGTTGGCCCTCTTCAATGTGGATATGCTTACCCTGGTAGGTAACATTTTCACCGGCAAGCAAACGACGGTAGACATCCAAGAACTCCCGGGTAACTTCATACCGTTGGTCGTGGGGCAGGAAGATGCCATCGCCCTTATTCTCAACGGGATCGCCACCGGTCACTACATTGATCAACAGTCGGCCATTGGAAATGCGGTCAAGGGTTGCGGTCATACGCGCTGCCACAGTGGGCGACTGCAACCCCGGGCGCACCGCAACGAGAAAGCGCAAGCGTTCGGTGGTGGGTACCAGAGCGGAGGCAATCACCCAGGAGTCTTCGCAGCTTCGGCCAGTGGGTAAAAGAACCCCGTAAAAGCCAAGCTGGTCTGCTGCTTGGGCAATTTGCTTCAGGTAGCCAAGGCTGACCTC
This sequence comes from Halomonas sp. AOP13-D3-9, assembly GCF_052379125.1. Classification (NCBI taxonomy): domain Bacteria; kingdom Pseudomonadati; phylum Pseudomonadota; class Gammaproteobacteria; order Oceanospirillales; family Halomonadaceae; genus Halomonas; species Halomonas sp. AOP13-D3-9. Next base: position 64,732 of record NZ_JBQSYH010000014.1, read on the forward strand.
GCGGCCTCCTTTGGCCGTGCCTAAATAGTGCCCATCTCCATGAGTGGGTAAAAACCATAGAAACTTCCCTTTGGTAACTATAGGTGTTGCTTGGGAAGTGTCATAAGACTCAGCCATGTTACTCTCCTGGTTGCCAAATCTTTGAATCTAGGGCATCGACGGCGTTAGGCAGAATATCCGCAGCCAGGAAGGCATCGGCAATTTTCTGCTGCTCGCTAAGACCCTCAAGCGTCACAGGCTGTACGTCATAGCTGCGGTTTTGCAGCGCATTTTGTACAATCTCAGGGTCAAGGTCGCCCCATAATGGCGATAAAAGCTCGCTCGCTTCCTCTGGGTTGGCTTTGATCCATAGGCCCGCCTCATAGAGCGCGTCATAAACGGTAGCAATGACCTCTGGATTGGCTTCCGCATAGGGTGTTGTCGCTAGATAATAGCGCTTGTAACTCGCTAAACCGTCGCTACCGTCAGTAATGGTGCGTGTTTCCAAAGTTGCACGGGAAGTTGAGAGGAAGGGTTCCCAGGCAATCCATGCATCCACACTGCCTTGCGAAAAAGCAGCACGCGCATCGGCGGGGGGGAGGTAGGAAACCTGGACATCGTCAAGGGTCAGGCCAACGCTTTCGAGTGCTGCAATCAGCAAGTAGTGGTTGCCTGCACCACGGGTGACGGTAATGCGCTTACCCGCAAGATCTTCCAGCGTTTCAATATCACTATCTTCCAGTACGATAAGCGCTTGTCCAGAGGGGGAGGCGGCTTCACTGGCATAGAAGGTTAGGTCTGCCCCCGCTGCCTGGGCAAAGATGGGTACGGTATCCGCCACATCAGCACTAATGTCGATATTGCCAACATTCAGTGACTCAAGCATCGGTAAGCCACTGGTGAATTCATACCAGTCAATGGTAACGCCCTGTTCCGCCAGCTTTTCTTCCAGGGAGTTATTGTCCCTTAACACACTCATTAAGGTAGACGAGCGCTGATAACCGATGCGTAATTCTTCCGCTAGGCTAAATGGCGCCTGTAGCAGCGTAGCGGCCGCTACCGCGCCAACGATTATCGAACGGTTGAATGAAAGTGGTAGAGCAAAAGGTTTCATGGAGGTGTTCCTTAACGCGCACGTTCCGTGTGCTTTGGGGTTATGAGAAATGCCAAAGGGTAAGGTCAGATGTTTGTTATTGGCCTAATACGCGTTTCAACACTTTTCCTTCAATGGCCGAAACGGCGGCGCTCGCTTGCTCACGTGGCCGTGCAATCTCAACATTCATATCCATACCAATCTGGCCCTGTTCAAGCACAATGACGCGATCCGCCAGTTGAACAGCCTCTTGCACATCATGAGTCACCAGTAGCACGGTGAAACCATTTTGTTGCCAGAGTCGCTCGATTAGGCGCTGCATTTCGATGCGTGTTAATGCATCCAGCGCCCCTAGCGGCTCATCCAGTAGCAGGAGCTGTGGCTGATGAATGAGGGCGCGCGCTAAGGCAACTCGCTGGCGCTGGCCGCCCGACAGCTTGGCGGGCCATACATCGGCTTTGTCAGAGAGGCCGACTTCTTCTAAGACTCTTAACGCGCGAGGCCTCCAGTCACCTTTCAGGCCCAGCCCAATATTGTCGATCACAGATTTCCAGGGCAGCAGCCGGTCATCCTGAAACATCATACGAATATCGGTGGATACCAAGTCTGCATGGCCGTCGGCACTTAAGGTGCCTGCGTTGTGGCGATCCAACCCGGCAATAAGGCGTAGTAGCGTGCTTTTTCCGCAACCGCTACGACCCACGATAGCGATGAACTGGCCTTTCTCGATCTCCAGGTCGATGCCTTTGAGTACTTCCAGCTCGCCAAACTTTTTCACCACGCCTTTGAGGTGTAAATGCGTACCTCCTTTCGGTGAAGAGAGGGAGGTGCGAGCACTGCTGGCAGCGCTTTCTTTAACTGGTGTCGTTGTTTCTGAATAGGTAGAAAAACTCATGTTCAGTCTCCCTTCACATAGGCGGGGTGCCAGCGTAGCCAGCGCCGTTCAAGGACGCGGGCAGCTTCATCCGCTAGCTTGCCAAGTAGCGCATAGAGCACAATGGCGAGCACGACGACGTCGGTTTGCAAAAATTCACGCGCATTCATGGCCAGATAACCAATGCCTTCACTGGCTGAAATGGTTTCCGCCACGATAAGCGTTAGCCACATCAACCCCAGCGAGTAACGTACGCCCACTAGGATTGACGACATGGCGCCCGGTAAAATCACGTTGGTAAAGAGCGGCCAGCCAGACAGGCCGTAGCTGCGCGCCATCTCCATCAGGTTGGAGTCAATATTGCGAATGCCATGGAAGGTGTTGAGGTAAATGGGAAAGGCAGTACCCAATACCACGAGAAAGATCTTGGCTGTTTCATCAATCCCGAACCAGAGAATGACCAGCGGAACCAATGCCAGATGCGGAATGTTCCTGATCATCTGCACGGTACTGTCGAGCAACCGTTCCCCCCAGTGAGAAAGCCCGCTAATCAGGCCCAGTGCCAGCCCAATACCACCGCCAATCACAAACCCCAATGCCGCGCGCTGGAAGCTAACCCCCAGGTGGTAGAAGATTTCCCCCGAAGCGGTTAACCGCCAGCCGGCTTCGATCACTGCCAAAGGGGCTGGCATGATGCGGCTAGAAATCCAGCCGAACGACACCGCCAACTGCCAGAGTAGTATTAATACAATGGGAACCGCCCATGGCAGTGCGCTGTCGGCCCACCTGTTAGACGCTAGCCTTTGTGATGCTATGGACATAGACAATCCCTCCAAAAATGGAAAAAACCGTGAAATAAAGAATTAAGCTAGAAAGAGTGTTGATTTATGCTACCAACGCGATTCCTATTCGCTTAAATAGTTAAAACAGAAAAGGTTATTCAAAAAAGCTTAGGGAAAGCTTTCTTGCGCTCTAAGCCAAGTTGCAAAGCTAGTATCAAAGGCATCACTAACATCGACAGCTACGGGTAGAACCTCATGGCGGTGGAAGAAGTCAGCGGCTAGTTGTAAGGAATTGATCACCTCTGAATCAATCGTGGCAGGGGTTATTCTGGCTTGTGCTACCCAGCGTTCAGCTACCTCAATGGGTAACTCCAGTGTATTAGCAAGTTGTCGGGAAAATTCGGTAGGATTCTCCAAGGCCCATTGTTGAGCGCGTGCTAATCGTAAAAGAAGATCTTGAATAGCTTCCTGTTTAGACTCAATGGCATCTTCATGGGCTAGCGCATAGGAGTATCCCGTCATGACGCCGTCACCGGTTTCAATGACTCTACTGTTATCGAGTAATATTGCGCTCGATGTGTAGGGTTCCCAGGGTACCCAGGCATCTACCGAGTGTCGGTTTAATGCTGCGCGACCATCAACTGGCCCTAGAAAGGCAAATTCCACATCATTAGTACTCATTTCAGCTCTTTCCAGGGCTCCCAGTGCCATGAAGTGCCCCCATCCTCCTCTATTAACTGCGATTCGTTTTCCGGTCAGGTCTTGAATACTTTCAATATCACTATCGCCATTGACTACGATGGCAACCGTTTCCGTGTTGTATCTCCATGCACCTACGGCCTTAACAGGAGCCCCAGCAGCTCGCACAAATAGAAAGGGGATATCACCAGTAAAGCCTACGTCTAAGGCTCCGGCGTTAAGTGCCTCTAGTACTGGTGCGCCAGCTGCAAACGTTGTTAATTCGAGTTTATAAGGAAGCGATTCAAGCTCGCCAGAGGCTACTAATGATGCATATCGGTCACCTTTAACATCACCAAGGCGAAGCGATATTTCTTCTTCGGCCATAACGGAAAAGGCTAACAGTGTTAACGCCATTGCTGCATACTTTGAGAACGAAGGGATATATTTAACGAGCACGGTTTTACTACTCCATATTAAGAAGTTTTCTTTTGTTAAAGGGTTAAGTGGGTTGTTAAACCGCTACGAAATTCGTTTTGCGTCTGGCGGCTTTTTGACGAGTTAAAGGAATCAGTTCACGGCCATACTCCAAGACATCTTCCAAAGGATCAAAGCCGCGTATGAGAAAGGTATCAACACCAAGGTCATAATACGCGAGCAGTGCATCAGCCACTTTTTCCGGCGTGCCAACGAGTGCCGTCGAGTTATAGGCACCGCCCACTAGTTTGGCTATACCTGTCCACAGACAAGCGTCGATTCTGTCTCCTTGTTCAGCCGCTGCAAGTAAGCGTTGGGCGCCCACACTATCTGGCTTATGAGGATGGACTTGTCCGGCATTGTCTAAGCGTTGTGTTGCTTTAGCTAAAATATCATCTGCTTTATGCCAAGCTTCCTCTTCTGTTTTGCCAAGAATGGGTCGAAAAGAAATGCTGAAGCGGACTTCTCTGCCGTGTGTGGCTGCTTCCGCTCGAACATTAGCAATGGTTTCTTTGATTTGTTGAAGAGGCTCGCCCCACATGGCATATACATCGGCATGTTTGCCAGCCACTTCTATAGCGGCGGGAGAGGCGCCGCCAAAGTAAATAGGGATATGCGGTGCCTGAATAGGACGAAGTTCTGATTCTGCTTCTTCAACTTGGTAATGCGTCCCCACGTAGTTAAAAGGCTTCTCTGCAGTCCATATCGACTTAACAATATGGATAAATTCGTCCGTTCGTGCATAGCGTTGGTCATGGTCAAGATAGTCACCATCTTTACGCTGTTCTTTATCGCTACCACCGCTGATAACATGGACAGCGAGACGGCCATTCAATAGATGCTCAAGTGTGGCAAGTTTTCGTGCCGCTAGCGCAGGAGCCACGAATCCCGGGCGGTGCGCCAGGAGAAAGTTCAAGTTCTTAGTTGCTGCACCAGCGAGGGCGGTTACCAAAAAGCCATCTGGTTGATTAGACCAATAGCCGACTAGCACACGATCAAATCCAGCTTGCTCATGGGCTTGCGCAAAACGGTGTATATACTCTTTATTAAACACCGGGCCCTCAGTTTCAAAAATCTCTGAAGAAGGGCGGTGACCAATCATGCCTATAAACTGAATGCTCATGAATAATTGGCTCTATGCTTTGCTTAATTAAGCGGGTGATAGGGAGCGTTTCCGATTGGCGATTTTTTGACGTGTCAGTGGAATCAGTGAACGGCCATAATCGAGGGCATCTTCTAGCGGATCGAAGCCTCGTATCAGGAAGGTGGAAATACCAAGATCAGCATATTCCAGAAGGGCGTTACTGACTTGCTCGGGGGTCCCAACGAGCGCAGTGGAGTTGCCTTGAGCACCCAGTAAGCCTGCGATACCTGTCCACAGCCGTGTATCAAGACGATCCCCTTTGGCGGCTGCTTCTAACAGGCGTCGGGAGCCCTCGTTTTCTGGCTCATTTCGCGTAATGCCGCGTTTGATTGCCAGTTCGCGCGCCCGCTCCAAAATGTCATCGGCACGCTTCCATGCCGCTTCTTCTGTATCGGCTAGAATGGGCCTTAGCGATAAGCTAAAGCGTATGGTTCGGCCATGACGTGCAGCGGCTGCTTTTACTCTCGCGATGGTGTCACTGACCTGGTCATGGGTTTCGCCCCACAAGGCGTAAATATCAGCATGTTTTCCTGCCACTTCGATAGCGGCAGGTGATGAACCGCCAAAGTAAATAGGAATAGTGGGCTGCTGAATGGGTTTTATGGCGGAGGATGCTGCTGTCACCTGATAGTATTTTCCTTGGTAATCAAAAGGGCGACTTTGGGTCCACGTTTGACGGACAATATCCAGGTATTCATTGGTACGTTCGTAGCGTTCTTCTTTACCTATATAGCTACCATCCTGGGCGAGTTCAGCATCATTCCCGCCAGTAATAACGTGCACTGATGCACGCCCTTTGCTGATCACATCAAAGGTAGCGAACTGCCGTGCAGCCACGGTGGGCGCAGTAAAACCAGGGCGATGTGCGACCATAAAATTCAATGAAGAGGTAACCGCCGCTGCATGGGTGGCGACCAGCAGGCTTTCAGGACTATTAGAATGGAAAGCAAGTAGAGCACGATCAAAACCCGCAAATTCCTGCGCTTTGGCTAGCGTTTCAACATAGTTCAGGTCGAGAGTAGGGCCTGTAGTCTCGCGTGATTCTGATCCGCTTTGATTGCCGATAAAGCCAATAAATTCAATGCTCATTGATATATCCTCGCTGTTAAATATTAATCACGAAAATCAGGTTCTTCACGGATAACCCGATCAAGTAACGGTAAGAAACTGACCCAGCTTATGAACTCTGTTCCCACTTGCGCTGCTGTGTGTTCAGCCACGTCATGGGGGATTGCAATGGGCTTGCCAGCAGCTTCGGCAGCCAGTTGAACCCTTGCAGCGTTCTCCATTGCGATATACCGCCACGCGGCACCTTCAATCGTTTGGCCCACTGTGAGAAAACCATGGTTTTGCAGAATGACCGCTTTGTGATTGCCTAGTGTGTTCGCTATTCGCTGGCCTTCACTGCTATCAAGTACCACGCCAGTAAAGTCATCGAAGAGGACGTGGCTGTTATAAAAAGCACAGGCATCTTGGGAGATGGGGTCTAATAACCGGCCGAGTGCAGACCAACTTTTGCCATGCGGGGCGTGTGTATGTGCTGCAGCCAACACGTCGGGCCGTGCTTGGTGTAATTCGCTATGAATGGCAAACGCCGCACGGTTGAGTAGCCCGTCGCCCTCAACGACGTCGCCATGGTGATTGACCAGAATTAGATCGCTTGCACGTACATGCCCGAAATAGACACCATGAGGGTTCACCCAGAAGTGATCCTTCCACTCAGGATCGCGGGCGGTAATATGGCCTGCGCCACCTAGATCGAACCCTTGCCATGCAAAGACACGAAAAGCAGCCGCTAAGCGCTCTTTACGATGTTGGCGTTCTTCGGAAACGGTGCCTTTTTCACCAGGTAGCTCTCGGGTGAGGCTGTGCCCTTTACGTGGGTAGGCAAACACGCTTGGACGTGTGGGCTGCCGGTTTGATGGGCTCAACGGCTCGGTTTTGGGATGGGTTGAGATAACGGTGCTCATGAGGTGGCTCCTGTAACGTTGAGTGCCGCTTGCCCGGCGGCTTTAAAAACGGTGTCATCCTGTGGTGTGTGGATACGACCACAGAGCACATCACGGTAGTGACGCTGGAGTGGATGAGAACCGGATAGGGCTGGGTTGCCCGCAGCTTTTACAATGTGTTCTACCGCCCTGATCGATTGACTCGTCGTTATCTGCTTGATCTGGGCAAGTTGATGGTGGCGTACGTCATTATTGGCGGCTGCATCGAGGAGCACTTTATTGGAGAGCAAAAGGGTATCAATGCGCCCAGTAATCTCCTGAAACCTTTCAAGGCTAGCGAGAGGTGCCCCTAAGTTAGAAGGGGTGCGCGTCAGCAGCCACCGTTTAAACCAGTCGTTGGCAGCCTGTGCGACGCCATCGTAAAGTGAGCCAAGTAGCACGTGCATCCATTTCACCGCTTCTGATTCAGCGGCTTTTTTGTTGGCGATGGCCTGGGGCGCACTATCTACAGCATGATCCAGTGGCAGCTCTACATCATGAAAAATAACGCGATGGCTTGATGAGGCACGCATTCCCAGGTGATCCCACTCGTCGATAATTTCTACACCTGGCGCATGGGCGGGTACTAGCCAAAAGCCTACGGAAGGCGTTTTATCATCACTGCGTGCCCATACGTTCATCCAGGTCAAACCATGGCTACCGGTTGAGTAGATTTTCTCACCCGACAACCGCCATCCCTTAGTGGTTCTATAAGCCGTTGTCGTTGGCAGCCCGCCGCGGGAGGGTGAGCCAAGGGCTGGTTCAACGCGTAATGCATTGATTAATGCACCTGATTGAAGGGCATCTTGAGCTACGCGAGCACTTAATCTGTGAGGCCATTTGCTGCTATGGTGCAGCTGTTGATGCTGTAAATAGTGCATCAACAAAATGAGCGCCGTGGATGCCTCGCCTTTGGCAACCGCGCTAATAACTTGACGGACAGTGTTGAGGTCTGCCGCTTGCCCACCCAGGGAGGCGGGAGTGGTCAGGCTCAGTAAGCCCAAACGGTGCAGGTAGGCAAAATTATCGCTTGGAAAGCGTGCTTGACGATCCACTCTGTCTGCACTTTGGGCTAGGTGGCGAGTGATTTCTGGTAAATCGACGTCGGCATTTTTGTTGAATGCATCAACCGTGAATGGTTTCCTGGCCACCTTCATAGCGCCTGGCCCTCATCTTCACTGGCTAGCCTTGCATTGAAGCGATCATCCCAGTAAGGAGTGAGATCGACGGGGGAACTCAGAACGCCAAAATGTGCAAACACATCGGCTACATCTTGGGCGCTGTCGATGGCTTCAGCGGTAACGCCAGTCACTTCAGCGGGTTGGCTTTTGTTATGAAACATCGACAGAATGACGTTTTCAGGCACTCTAATTTCGTTACTTTGCAGTGAGGCAAATTCTTCTTCGTTTTCATTCTGCCATTGATACGAGCGCTGAAGACGTTCCAGGAAATCTTCTATTGCTGCGCTTTTGGCAGGGTCTTCCAGAGCGCTAGTATTGGCGTAGTAGAGAAAGTTGCCAGACAAATAGCCCGCTGCGGTTTTAAGCACTCTGGCGCCTGTCAGTTGCTGTGTCAGCGGAACGCTATAGCCATAGATTGCCCATGCATCGAGGTCGCCGCGTGAAAATGCGGCGGCGCCATCGGTAGGACTCAGATTACGAGGGTCAATATCTTCAAAACTGAGCCCCGCTTCATCTAGCATTTGCAGAAGGTAATAGTGAGTAGTCGTTCCGCGAACGTACCCCACACGCTTACCCGCAAGCTCTTCAATGGAGGTAATCTCTGAGTCTTCAGGCACTAAAACGACTTGATGATTAACATCATTTTTGAGTGCTGCGACCAAACGAAAGTCAGCACTGCCGTGAGCCGCAAACACGGGAGGCGTTTCACTTCCAGAAGCAAAATCAATGGCGTTTGCATTAATAGCTTCCAGCATCTGGCTCCCGGCTCCAAACTCCCGCCATTCAATTTGATACGGCGTATCGAGTAACCCTGCGGCCTCTAGGCGAAGTTGGTCGCCTCCTTTATAGACAGCGACTCGTAGTGTTATGTCTGCCAGCTCGTCAGCAGCAGATGCAGCAGCAAAGGAGGGAGCGCTACTGAGGATGGCTAGGGTGAGTGAAACCAAGTTAAGCCAAGTTGGCAAAAAACGAGTGACTCTCATGGCTGTTCCTCGCCTGTTTCATGGAACGTGAAGCTGCGATCAAAGGTGGTTTCGACGTCGATGGCGTCGGGAATCAAACCTACTTGCAGGTAAAAGTCGGCGGTTAACTGCTGCTGACTAATGATCTCTTCATCTATATCGCGCCAAGCGAGTTGCCTTCTTTGGTATTGGAGTTTGGCAGCGTCTTCAGGAAAGCCAATAATCTCTGCAAGGGTGGCTGCGTACTCATCGATATGGTCATAAGACCAGGTTTGCGCATCGCGTAAGCGCACCAGGTAATCCTTTAGCGCAGCATGCTTGGCAGGGTCACTGATGGCTGAATCCGTAGCCGCAATAAAGCTATTGCCGCTGGTAAGCCCACGGCCGTTAGCAATAATTCGGGCACCTTCCTGTAGCTCTGCGAAGGCGGTGTAAGGTTCCCACGTTGACCACGCATCCACGGCCCCTGTGGCAAGGGCGATGCGCGCATCTACTGGGCCCATAAAGCGAAAATTGACATCCTCTTGTGTTAATCCATGGGCATCCAGGGCACGAAGCGCAACATAGTGGCCAATAGAGCCACGGCCTGTCGCAATGTTTCTGCCCCGCAGCTCTTCCACGGTTTCAATCTCTGAATCACCGTTGACTAACACTGCTGTGCCGTAAGGGTCAGACTGATTAACCGCAATAGCTTTAATGTCTGCACCCGCAGCGAGGGCAAAAAGCAGCGGTGCATCGCCGATAATGCCTGCGTCAACAGCTCCTGCATTCAATGCTTCGGCAAGTGGCGCAGCAGCAGGAAATTCAGACCACTGCACCGTATAGTCCGCCCCTTCTAAGGCGTTAGCGGCATCTAGCTGCGCACGCATATTGCCTTTCTGATCGGCAATACGCAGGGTAATTGGTTCATTTGCTAGCAGGCTGATAGGTATTAGCGAAACGCTACTAACGAGCAGTGCTAGTCCAGTTTTATAAATAAAATTACTTGGCATTATGGCGCTACCTCTACGTGGGCTTGTTCAAAAGAAGAGAGGAAATCAAGATCGGTAATGCCAGCGGCATTAACGTGGGTAGGTAGTATTTTTAGTTCACTAAACAGATCGGCCACGTTTTGCAGAGCCTGGATATCGCTTTCTTGTACTGGGCGCATTCCTTGAGAGCTGCGCGCGGCAATCCAGGCGGCATCATCGAGTTCCAGGCCCGTCAACTGGGCATACACGCTGGCGTATTGCTGAGAGTTCTCTAATGCCCATTGACGCGCGTCAATAAAACGCTGAGTAACATCAGCGAGGGCAGCCCTTTTATTGGGGTCATTTAAAGAGGACGTTGTGACGGTAACGAAAGAGAGCGCTTCCCGGAGCCCTTCACTATCACGAAGGACGCGCGCGCCCTGGCGTTCAGCGATGCCAAGGTATGGATCAAAGGTAGCCCATGCTTCTATTTGCCCAGAATTGAAGGCGGAGCTGGCATCAGTAGGAAGTACAAAACGTACGTCAACGTCACTACGCTCAATGCCTGCCTCTTCCAGCGCCGCGTAAAGAAGATGCTGGGAAATGCTTCCTCTAGCTGAAGAGACAACCACTGTCTTTCCTTCTAAATCAGCGATATCACGAATCGCTGAATCAGCTTGAACTAAAATTCCATTCGAGCTGCCAAGCCCTTCATTGGTAGCGACAATAGTAAGATCAACGCCGCCGGCAGCACCCATTAATACAGGTAGGTCACCTGCATAAGAGGTGTCGACGGCTCCTGCACGTTGGGCCTCGAACAGCGGTGCGGCCCCTTGAAAATTGGCCCATCGGAAGTGGTAGGGAACATCATCAAGTACTCCAGAAGCTTCGACTAATGAGCGTAAATGGCGTGATTGATCACCCAACACAAGTGTGACCGAATCAGGGGAGTGATGATTACTTTGTGCAGCGCTTGTGAGGCTAAAAGCGAACAACCCTATTGCTGCTAGCGCAGAGAACGGATTATTAATAGCAGGGGTAAGTCTCATGTGCCTTCCTGTTTAAGCCATCAGTGGTAATGGCTGTCACCCTAGCGCACTCCTTTTTATGATTTAAATTCATTTTAATGATAACTAAATATGCGTTTTGAGAAAGTTGTGGGCGTATGAAGCTGCAGCGCTTAGCCGGAAGCGCTGCAGTTTTAAGAAAATGAGGCTAATAGAAGAGGTTACGTTACTGCGTGATAAGGAGATGGTCAGCGCTTATGGGGTAAGTGCGCGCGCCAGTTGAGCGCCAAATAAATGGGCAGGTTTTTGTAATTTTCCTAGGTGCTTGGGGTACACAAGCCATAATTCTGCAAGCGGCGAGAAATCCTTCAGAGTAATGACCTGAAGAGTATCGCAATACTGGCTGTTTGCTAGCACTGGTGCGGGGATGAGCCCCAGCCCTTTACCTTCTGCCACTAGGCCCAACTGAAGTTCGCTGCCGTAGGTGTCCAAATTAACCTGCAGGTTTACTCCCTGGTCAGCCAACGCCCGCATTAATCCGTCTCGAAAACCGCAGCCATCGGGGTTAAGTATCCAGCCATGTTGTTGGCTATCGATAAGGTATTGAAAAGGTGGGGTATCCTGTGAGGCAACAACGCATAGCTGAATTTCCCCCAGTGGTACTGCCGTTACAGCATCTGGGAATGCTCTGTAACGAGGGAAAAGTATCATAGCGGCATCCAGCTCAGCCTGTACAAGTTTGGCGAGTAGCTCTGTTCCCCAACCAGAACTGACGCGCGTTTGTAGAGCAGGATAGTGTTGGTTAAGTGAGCGCAAGGGCGGTAACAGTACCGCTTCACTAAGGCTGTGGGGTACCCCCAATCGAAAAGTACCCTGCGGCGGCGTATCGTTTGCGACCAGCTCACGTAAAGCATCAATTTCCTGCAGAATACGTAGGCACTGCTCGAACACTTTCAGCCCCATAGGCGTAGGTTTTAACGGCTTTGTGTGGCGGTCTAATAGCTCCACTCCCAGTGTTTCTTCGAGGTTTTGAATACGTCTGGTAATCGCTGATTGCGTTAGTTGAAGGCTATCGGCAGCTTGAATGAGCGATTGTCGTCTGACCACGGCAACAAAGGCACTGATGTCATCATTCTTCATAAGTAAAGTGGTGCTTCCTTACCCTTGCCTGATTTGCATATTAACTTATCATTAAAATGCATTTAATGAATATAGGAGGGCTTGGTAAGGTCGCCATTTACACAACTCAAATGGGGTGATGACGATGGCCGATGAACTGCGTTTGGATCGATTGCGCAATTTTATCAGCGAAGTGGCTCGGCAGGTGGATCGTGCACAAGATGAAGAGGCGCTGCTGGATGCTTTAAAGCCTCTTCTAGCAAAGCTGGTCAGTCATGATGATTGGCTACCCACTGAGTTTACGCAGCCTCATCCTGAGTATTACCAGCAATATCTTTTACATGCAGACTCCCAACAACGTTTTTCAATAGTGAGTTTTGTATGGGGGCCAGGACAACGTACGCCGATTCATGATCACCGAGTTTGGGGGGTTATTGGAATGCTACGTGGGGCAGAGCTCTCACAGGGATTTATACGAACGGAACAGGGAGAGCTGAGAGTCCAGGGAGAGCCCACCCGACTTAATCCCGGTGATGTTGAAGCAGTATCACCTTCAGTGGGGGATATTCATCAGGTCAGTAATGCACTGAACGATCAAACCTCCATCAGTATTCACATTTATGGTGCCAACATTGGTGCTGTGAAGCGGGCTGTTTATGCGGCTGATGGCAAAGAAAAGGTTTTCATTTCCGGGTATTCAAACCAGTTCCTACCTAATATTTGGGACGTTTCGAAAGAGACAACACTACCATGAGCAACTTCCGCACTCTCTCTGGCACTAGCGTCATCCGCTATTTAAAAGACAAGCAAGAAATCGCCATTATCGATGTCCGCGAAGAAGCCCCGTTTGCAGAAGGGCACCCTCTCTTTGCTACCAACATTCCCCTATCGCGCCTCGAACTGGAGATTTTTACCCGAGTTCCTCGTTTAAATACACCGGTGGTGGTGTACGACAACGGTGAGGCGTTAGCAGAGCAGGCTTATCAAAAGCTCTCTGGTTGGGGGTACAGCGACGTTGCGCTTCTGGAAGGGGGGCTAAAAGGGTGGGAGGCGGCTGGAGGTGAGATATTTCATGATGTTAACTCTCCCAGCAAGGCCTTTGGAGAGTTGGTGGAATCGGTGAGGCATACGCCTTCACTTGCGGCTGAAGAGGTGAAGGCATTACTTGATGCCAGGGCGGATGTCGTAGTGCTGGATGCGCGTCGTTTTGATGAGTATCAAACCATGAGTATTCCTACCGGCATCAGCGTGCCGGGAGCGGAGTTAGCGCTGCGTGTAAAGGAGCTTGCCCCAGACCCCTCCACCCAGGTAATTGTTAATTGTGCGGGTCGTACGCGTAGCCTTATCGGTACCCAATCACTGATCAACGCGGGTATCCAAAACCCTGTCGCGGCGCTGCGCAATGGCACTATCGGCTGGACACTGGCTGGGCAGACTCTTGAGCATGGACAGTCCCGGTCTTTTCAGCCCGTTAGCGATGAAACACGTTTGACGGCGGCGACCTCTGCACATGCAGTGGCAGACCGAGCCGGTGTAAAAAGAGCGACACGAGATCAGCTTTTTACTTGGCAGCAGGACGCGACTCGCACCACCTATCTATTCGACGTACGAACCCCTGATGAGTTTACTGCAGGGCATTTTCCTGGCGCCTTCTCTGCACCAGGAGGCCAGTTAGTTCAAGAGACTGATCATCATGCGGCGGTGAGAAGCGCCAGGGTGGTGCTGGTAGACGACGATGGCGTACGTGCCAACATGACGGCATCTTGGCTGGCGCAAATGGGGTGGGAGGTCTATGTGCTTGAGGGCGTCGAACTTAGTCATTTCACGGAGTCAGGCGATGAAAAACGCCGGTATCCGCCGGTGCAGTCTGCTGACGTGGTGACGGCGGAAAGCCTAGCGACACTGCTGGGTGAAGGCGGTGTAGCGGTTTTCGATCTTACGACGTATCAGCGCTATCAAAAAGGCCACATCCCTAGTGCTAAATGGGTGCTGCGTACGGATTTGGTCTCCCAAGTAAAAGCGCTACCCCAGCATCAGGTGATCGTTTTAACCTGCGGTAGTGATCGCTTAGCCCGTTACGCCTGGCAAGAGTTGGTCCAGCAAGTGCCCCATAAGGTGGTTGTGCTTGAGGGAGGTAATGCAGCTTGGCGTAGAGCGGGATTATCGGAAGAGGCAGGGTCTGGAGACGCGTTATCACCGCTGATCGACCGCTACCGACGCCCATATGAAGGCACGGATAATCCCAAAGAGGCCATGCAGGCCTATCTGGATTGGGAGTTTGGTTTAGTCGCGCAGTTGGAGAAAGATAGGACTCATGGATTTCAAGTTATATAACGCCAGAATTCCTGGGTATATGTAAGGGGCAGTTGAATATTGCACTTGGGCCTCAAGGCCCATCCACCCAGTCAATAATGTCACGCGGTCCAAACCAGGGGGCTGGCTGGGTTTTATCTGAGGCAGAGCGGGTTGGCCGCTGGTGCTGCTTGCACCAGCGACGCCACTTTCTCATTAGGCCCTTAGCCGTTTGAAACACGTTCATCCGGCAAGAACACGCGGCTGTAAGTGGGGCGAATCCAGGCATCACCACCCTGTGCTAAGCCTAAGGCGCGGAAACGGTGCTTGGTAAGCTCTGCGTGAACAAGCTCCTCGCTATTGTCGGTGCGCAGTTCAAGACGAACGGTAGGGCCTACCACCGATACCACTTCTATTTTGGCATGCAGCGCATCTGGGTGTTCACGCCCAGCGAATACCTCAATCTCATGTGGCCTTACATAGGCCTGACCTTGCTCATTTTTGTACCCTTGAAATTCAGGCGCTGGCAGTTGTACATCGCCAATGCGGGCGATCCCATCATGAACCCTTGCATGAAATAGGTTCACATTACCGAGGAACTGGTACACGAATGGGTTGGCCGGGTGGTCATACACATCCTCTGGTGAACCATCCTGTTCTACGCGGCCTTTGTTCATCACCACAACCCGGTCTGAGACTTCCAGCGCCTCTTCCTGGTCATGGGTAACGAACACGCTGGTCACGTGAATATCGTCGTGTAATCGGCGTAGCCAGCGGCGAAGCTCGGCGCGCACTTTGGCATCCAGTGCGCCGAAAGGCTCATCCAGCAACAGCACTTTAGGCTCCACCGCCAGTGCACGGGCCAGCGCAATTCGCTGGCGCTGGCCGCCAGAAAGCTGATGTGGGTAGCGGTGGGCGGTCCAGTCCAGTTGTACGAGTTCCAGCAAACGCATGACTTTCTGCTTAATCTCATCTTTGCTGGGACGGGTTTTGCGTGGTCGAACGGTTAACCCGTAAGCGACGTTTTGAAACACGGTCATATGCTTGAACAGGGCATAGTGCTGAAACACAAAGCCAACACCGCGCTCGCTGACATGCAGGTCGGTAGTGTCTTCGCCGTGAAAGCGGATTCGCCCGGTATCTGGCTGTTCTAGTCCGGCTATGATGCGCAAAAGCGTTGTCTTGCCGGAACCAGAAGGACCGAGCAGGGCAGTGAGTTCGCCATCACGGAACGTTAGGCTGACATTGTCGACCGCGACAAAGTCGCGAAAGTGTTTATTAACGTGATCGATTTCGATGCTCATAAATAGTCTCTTATCTCTATGATGCGCTGAGGGATCAGGCGGCGGCTATACGTTGGCGGCGTTCATCGTTCCACTCAACGGCGCTCTTAATCGCAATGGTGACTAGTGCAAGGCCTGTCAAAAGCGAAGAGACGGCAAAAGCGGCGGTAAACATGTATTCGTTGTAAAGCACTTCAATGTGTAGGGGCATGGTGTTGGTTTCACCGCGAATGCGACCTGACACCACCGCTACCGCGCCGAATTCACCCATGGCACGGGCATTACACAGAATAATGCCGTAGATGAGTCCCCACTTAATGTTGGGAAGGGTGACGTACCAGAAGGTTTTCCAGCCGTTGGCACCGAGCGTTAACGAGGCTTCTTCTTCCTCTTTACCCTGCTGCTGCATAAGAGGGATCAGTTCGCGTGCAATGAATGGCAGTGTCCCAAATATGATGACAATCACGATGCCAGGAACCGCATAGAGGATTTGTAAGTCGTGCTCATACAGCCAGGGACCAAGCCAGCCCTGGGAGCCGAACATGACGACGAAAATCAGGCCCACCACGACCGGTGAAATAGCGAAAGGCATATCGATCAGTGAGATTAATATAGACTTACCTCGGAACTCGAATTTAGCAACGGCCCAAGCGGTCGCTACGCCGAACACCATATTGGCGGGTACGACGATAATCACCACCAGCAATGTTAAGCGGATAGCAGCCAAGGCGTCGGGCTCAGTGACGGCCGCTTGCCAGGCCGATAGTCCCTGGCTGAAGGCGCTGTAAAGTACCACGATCAGTGGAAGCACCAGGAAGAGCCCTAGAAAAGCAAGCGCGATAATAATTAGGCTAAGCCTTAGCCAAGCAGGCTCTTCAGTAGCGCGACGCCAGCGCTTTTCCATTGAAGGATTGGATAATGAAGATGAAGTGTTTGAAAATGACATGGAGAGTTCCTTAGTGGCGCCGAGAAGCCCACCACTGCAGGCCATTAATTAGCAGCAGTAGCAAGAAGGCAGCGAGCAGCATCACCGTGCCGATAGCGGCGGCACCTTGATAGTCAAATTGCTCAATCTTGGTGACTATTAGTAATGGAGTGATTTCGGTTCTATACGGTAGGTTGCCTGAGATAAATACAACGGATCCGTACTCCCCCAGTGCACGCGCGAATGCTAATGCAAAGCCTGTTAATGCTGCAGGAAGCAGTGCTGGGAAAATCACCCGCCGAATAGTAGTGAAGCGGCTAGCGCCCAGGCTAGCGGATACCTCTTCAAACTCCGCTTCTAGATCCTCTAATACTGGTTGAACAGTCCGTACAACAAAAGGCAAACCAATATAGGTGAGTGCTACCACAACGCCCAATTGGGTATAGGCAACGCGAATGCCGAAGACATCCAGGTGTTGGCCTACCCACCCAGTGCTGGCGTAAAGTGTTACGAGGGCAATGCCTGCTACAGCGGTGGGTAAGGCAAAGGGGAGATCCACCAGCGCATCAACAATGCGTTTACCTGGAAAGCGGTAGCGCACTAGCACCCAGGCCACGAGCATGCCAAAGAATAAGTTAATTAAGGCTCCGATCAATGACGCACCAAAAGAGAGTTTATAAGAGGCCACGACTTGTGGATGGCTAATGGCCGACCAAAAGTCAGCCCAGCTCATGGTCGTGGTAAATATCAGTAATCCGGCAACGGGAATCAGGAAGACTAAGCCGAGATAGAAAAGCGAGAACCCCATTGTCAAGCCAAAGCCTGGGATCACATTGCGCGGTTGGTTAAGGTTCGGCATGTTGAAGCTCATCATTTGTTGGGGTGGTTAAACCCAAAAACCCCGGGCCTCACAGCCTGGGGATTGAAAGTATCAACCTATCTTAATTGGTGGGATTGCCGACCTGTTCGAGAATGTCATCGAAACGACCACCGTCATTGAAGTGCGTTTCTTGAGCATTCGTCCAGCCTTCAAACACCTCATCAACGGTAAAACGCTCTACTTCAGGAAACTGATCAGCAAACTCTGCCGCAATGGTCTCATTGGATGGGCGGTAATAATGTTTGCCTGCCAAGCGCTGGGCCTCATCAGAATAGAGTTGCTCCAAATAGGCGGTAGACACCTCGCGGGTTCCATGAGCATCGACGTTTTTATCAATCACTGTCACAGGCGGTTCTGCGAGAATGCTTACCGACGGCACGACAATCTCAAAGTCGCCTTTACCAAGCTGTTCGGTGGCCAAGAATGCCTCGTTTTCCCAGGCGAGCAGTACATCGCCAATACCGCGCTGAACGAAGGTATTAGTCGCGCCGCGTGCCCCAGAATCGAGTACAGGTACGTTTTTGTAAATATCGCGTACGAATTCAAAGACCTTCTCTTCGTCGCCATCGAATTTATCTAACGCGTAACCCCACGCGGCAAGGTAGTTCCAGCGTGCGCCGCCCGACGTTTTGGGATTGGGGGTGATCACTTCTACGTCGTCACGAACAAGATCATCCCAGTCTTGAATATTCTTTGGGTTGCCATCGCGCACCAGCAACACAATAGTAGATGTATAAGGAGAGCTGTTATTGGGAAGACGTGACTGCCAATCCGCAGGTATTAAATCAGAGCGTTCATGGAACTGATCAATGTCATACGCCAAGGCGAGCGTGACAACGTCGGCTTCCAAGCCATCGAGTACCGCGCGGGCCTGAGACCCCGCTCCCCCATGGGATTGACGAATAGTGACAGTTTCACCGCTCTGTTCTTGCCAGTAATTGCTGAACCAATCGTTGTACTCCCGATAAAGCTCGCGAGTCGGGTCGTAGGAGACGTTGAGTATTTCCAATGATTCGCTTTGCGCTTGAACGGTCGCGCTGAACGTTATTGCGCTAGCGAGTACGGCGCCACCCAATAGTATGGCGGCGGTGAGTTTAGATTTTTTCCAGGTGTTTGTAGGCGTTGTTTTTTCCATGATGAGGCTGCTCCAGCTCAATGTTTAGCTATCGTTTTTGAGGTGATGATGCACAGCCTAACGGTCTCTATTATTCAAATTAACGAATAAAAAATGGATTTCTTATATCTTTTTATGATTAGCAATCCGCTACAAACCAGTGAGCTTGCATAGGGAAATCAGGCATATTGAAAAGCCACAACGGTCAGGTGGCGTGGTTGCCTGGTCGTCATGGTGAGGTTTGAAAAGATGGAAAAACGGAGGTGGTGAACGACAGCTAATCCCTGCGGCCTGCTAATACTTGGTTAACGGTCTCTTCATCCAGGTTGTCGCGGCAAAGCTTTAAGAATTGGTAGGCATAGCCACGCAAGAAATGGCCACGTCGTAGCGCTAGATAAGTGGTGTTACGGGGAAATAGACTGCTGGCATCCAGTAGTTTTAAACCCTGATCACGCTGTTCGTGATACGCCATGGAGGCGATTAACCCAACGCCCATGCCCAGCTCTACATAGGTTTTGATTACATCTGCATCCAATGCGGTAAGCACAATATCTGGGAATGCATCCGCAGCAGAAAATGCGGTATCAATACGGGTACGCCCAGTAAACCCTTCGTGGTAAGTCACAATCGGGTGCTCAGTAATACGTTCAAGTGTTAATGGTAAGCCGTCATTGAGCGGATGCCCTTCCGGCACCACGACGCCATGATACCAATGGTAGAAGGGAAAGCAGGCAAAAAGCTGCCCTTCCTCATGCAGCGCCTCGGTAGCAATACCGATATCCACTTTGCCCGCTTTCAGCATTGAGACAATTTCTTCAGGGCTGCATTGGTGAAGTTCCAAATGTACTTTTGGAAATGCTTGCTTAAAACGAGCAATGATGGGCGGTAGGGCATAGCGTGCCTGGGTGTGCGTAGTTGCAATGGCAAGGCTGCCTTGATCCACATGGGTAAGCTGATGCGCTGAGCGTTTAAGATTTTCCACATCAAGCAAAATGCGCTCGATGAATTCCATCAAAGTGCTACCCGCGACTGTCAGCCCAAGAATCCGCTTGCCCCTGCGCTCAAAAATCTCAACGCCTAGCTCTTCTTCCAAATCTCGAATGTGCTTACTTGCCCCAGACTGAGAGGTGAACAGAGCATTAGACGCCTCAGTAAGATTAAAGTGCTGACGCACTGTCTCGCGTACGATGCGCAGTTGCTGAATATTCATAGCGAGGAGTATCCGATCAGTTGGCAGTTTTAATATTCAATAAAAGAATATTAAAAATATCTTTTATTCCATAATTATATTTCACGATATCCTTATCGTTTTTCTGGGAATCGGGGTTTCAGAGATGAACGTATTGTGATAACGCCTTTTATGATGAAAGGGCAAGGCGCCAGCTCAGGCTGGTAATAGAACCAAGCTCCCTCAAACGCTTCTCTAGCTATAAGTTCAACCAGGAGGAGTTTCTGAGAATCAAGTTTTACTAAAGTAGCTAGAAAGAGCGCATAAAAAAGCCGCCACGCGACAGCATTGGCGACTTTAGAGTGATATCTCATACAGCATTATTGAGACTATAAAACTGATATCTCTGGTCGCCAGAAAACATTTTGACCAATACGACCGAAGCCCCAGTGGTTTTTGGAGCGAAACGCTCGTATTTGGTTATCGGCCATTGCACTTTGCCCATCGGCATCGCGGATATAACGAGCAAGTGTTATGGCTGCTTTCTGGCCGTAGCGCGCACCCGGTGACGCGCATGTCCAAGAATGGCGTAGCATGATAGCTAGGTCAGGCGCGTGCTTATCTAAATACGCCAGCCCATAGGCGCAGGCTTCTAAGGTAAAGGCATCATGACTACAGAGCTTCCAGGCGGAATTCGGTTTGCCTTTAGCGTCGTAGGTGTAGGTTTTTCCAATATCATGCAATAACCCCGCGACAAAGCACGTTTCCTGTATCAAGCGTGACATAGAGGGCTCGTTAAGACGTAGCATAGCCACGGCATTGTTAGCGACGTTCAACGAATGCTCTAGCAAGCCGCCCGGGTAGGCATGGTGATAATTGGCGCTGGCGGGCGCATTCAAAAAAGCTTCAAGACGATCCTTCCGTTCCAGTACCCGTGTCAAAAACACTCGAAGGCAGTCTGATTGAAGCGACTGTACGGTCGCGATTAACTTGTCGAATACCTCTGGCATCGGGGAGTACACCCGTGGCAACGATTGCAAGGTATCCATAGAGGTCACTTCATCCCGAGACGCCCTGCGGAACTCATCGAGAATGAATTGGCCTGACAAACACTTCACGCCGGAGGCGGTAACAAAGTCCAGATGGCCGATGCGCTCAGGTACTGTTGTTTTGCTCAAGTTGAGCATCGCGATTTGATCCCCCACACAATCGCTTAGCCGCAACTTTAAGAAAGGCGTTTTCGCGTTGTCGAACTCCACCACGCGTCCAGTAAGGCGATAAGTGCCCGTGAAGGTACGAGACAGATGAGTAGGGGCGTTATCAAGCCGTTTCATGATGCTGCTCCTTCTGGGGCTTAGTGGGCGTGGTGTTGCCTAACAAACGCTCAAAGGCAGAGCCATCCATACGGGTGGCATTGGGGACGTAACGCGAATAAACCTTGAACAGCATCTCGGTTGAACTATGGCCCAGCATTCGCGCCACCCACTCTGGATTTTCGCCAGAAGCCAAAAAGAGTGTCGCGGCAGTATGCCGTGTTTGATAAGGGCGTCGTTTTGTCAGCCCAAGAGACTTAAGCAAGGGATACCACACGCGCTTCGTCACATTGTTGTGATCAAGCGGCTGTCCCAACTGATTGCAGAACACGTATTGGCTCAGATGCCCAGTGGCAGCATACTGCGTTTTTAGCGCGTCATACACTTGACCAAACATAGGGATTTCACGCTGCGACCCGTCGGTCTTGGTATATTCCGTTTCGCCATTGATCAATGTTTCGCGTACCAAGATTTCCCGCTTAGCAAAATCAACGTTTTTCCACTTCAACCCATCGACTTCGCCGGTGCGCATGCCGGTAAAAAAGCGCACGGTGTAATAGTTGCAATAGTCCGGGCGGACTTTATCGATGATGCGTTGTACTTCGTGTAGCGAAAACGGCTCAATATGCGTCTTCTGCAGCTTTAACGGCTTGATGTTCTTGTACGGAGACTCAAAATCGAAACGCTCGGCCGCTTCATCGAGCACCATGCGCAAAATAGACATATGGCTGTTGATCGTTTTATGCGATACCAGCCTCGTGGCACCACGGCCCTTGCGCTTGGCTAGTTTGGTGCGGAACGCCAGGATGTCCGCCTTGGTGATATCTCCGATGTGTTTTTTCCCAAACGCTGGTTTAAGGGAGCTATCCAGGATCGAGCTCACATTGCGTACGTGGGAAGCACGCCATTGGATTTTACTCTCGTCGAACCACTGATCAGAAAAAACGTTGAAGAGCGGTGTCTCCACAGTCGGTTGAGTGTTCTCGATCTGTGCAGGTTGAAGAGATTGATTTTTAGCGGCGTTATTTAACCCCAGCTTATGTAAATTTTTACTGCCAGGGAAAAACTCAGCATAGTCGAGATCATCTAGCAAAATTTTTGCTTCTACCTTTGCCAGTAATTGCTCCACCTTTTTTCTGTTAGTAGGCGTGTCTTTCAGTGCAGTTTGCTCACGTAATCGCAGGCCTTGGTAGAAAAAATCCAGATAGAGCTTACCCGTCTCTTTTCGTTGGCGAACCTTACCCATGGCTATAGCCTCCATTTGCCATCGGAATGGAGATAGTGCCATGAGTGGCTTTAAGCATTTCTTTTTCAACGGCTTCCCACAAGAACAAAATTTTCCGTCGGCCAAATGGCTTGATGTAGTGGGTTCCCTCGATAAGGACGCTGTCTTTTAGCTGCTGTCGGATAGTACGGCAGTCGTACTTGATGCGCTGGGCAAGCTCTTCGGTCGTGAGATAGGTATAAGATGATTCCATCGAAAACCTCCAAAAGGAGTGGTATTCTGCGTGACTAAAAGACATTCCAAATATCAGAATGTCATCCTAAATGACATTTTAGACAGCAAAAAACCATTTGCAAGCGTTTTTTGCCATTCAGGATGACAAAAAAGCATTTGCAGGAGGTATTGATGGTTCGTTGTCATCTCGCACGCTTGATGGGTGAGCACAAAATGAAGATCGTGGATGTTGCGCGTGAAACAGGTCTTAACCGCAATACTGTTACGCTTCTTTATAAAGAAACTGCTCAGCGAATCGAGTTGGATGCACTGGATAAACTATGCAAGCTTTTCAGTTGTGAGGTGGGTGATTTGCTAGAAATTCAAAAAAATCATGAGGAAAATGAGAGGTGATTAATACTGCCAGTCGTTGACTGAAGGTCATAAGAATAAATTACAGACGCAAGCAACGGAGCGAATGTGTCACATATACGTCACAGATGTGTCACAGGGAGTTTGCAGGCTAACAGATACAAAAAAGGCAGATCAGTAAGTAACTGATCTGCCTTTCAAAATATTGGTAGCGGGGACCGGATTTGAACCGATGACGGTTATGAGACTGATGAAATATGGACATATTATATGTCCTAAAATTACATTTAACGATCTAAAATCATCATTAGAAAGGATTTTTCTTGGGTTACGTTCATGGAGGTAGCGTCATTTAAGAGCAAATGAGGGGATTTATATTTGGCACAGAAGTAGGAGAAATTCCTTGAAAGGAAGTGACCTTCAGGCCAATCATAGGGCACAGTCAAGCTGATAAGATAGGTCTAACGTAGATGATCTTATGCCTCAGTTTCCTGAAAGCCAAGATCGAGTAATCCTGGCCGTAAATCAACTAACCCACTGGCTGGCACACCAAGCCAAAACAAGTTCCGGGCGCGGGTTACCGCAACATAGCCAATACGCCCGATCTCTGTATCCACGCCGTTCATTAAGCCTTCGGCATGTTCCTTGTTTGTCAAATACAGCACTGCATCCAGGCTTTCTCCCTTCGCCTGATGAACTGTGTCAACGCGAATGCGGGGTCGGCAATTATTCCCATTCAGGTCAGCGTCAGATAGTAACGGTCCATCAGGCAAATCTCTTGTAGTGAGCTTGCTACCAAGCTTATCGACGCTCGTCAGGCCACAATCTTTATTAATTTGAGCCAGCAAAGTTTTGACCCTATTAAGTAATAGGGGGTGCCACTGCGCTTTTCCATTGAGCGATACACCGGGCAGTCCCAATTCAGGATTACGAGTAAAAGCCCAGATGAGCCGACGTAACGCCTGATCCTCACGTTGGGATGTAAGCTTAGCCAACATCCCATTTGGAGCATCAACGAGTAGGTTGACGATACCGATAGCCACCAGCCTGAATGCACCTTGATAGTCTTTAAAACGCTCGCGCAGAATTGCAGCCTGTGTAAACCGTTTGACGATGCCCCAGCCTGGGGCCCCTTTTTTGCCAGCCAGTTTATCTGCCTGTTTGCGTCCGCGGCAGAGTACCGCCGAACGCTCCAGCCTAAGGCCAGCGGCCTCCACTGCTCTCTGAAACGAAACAATGAGTTGCTCTCTGTCATTCTTACCGTAAGCTACAAAGAAGGGACCATGGACTGTATCAGGCGCTTCCCTATCTGCGGCATCGGTTCGTCCGGCCAGATGGTTGGCCAGATCAAGGATTGGTGGCACGGACCGGAAGTTTCTCTTCAATTCGAGGCTATTTACGCCGTCACGTTGCCCGTACTTTGACAAGAACGCCCCATCAGCACTGGCAAATTCATAAATACCCTGATTTGGATCACCTATTAGTGAGACCTGGCAACCAGCACTCACTAGCTGCTCGATGATGACCTGATGAACCGTTCCGATATCCTGAGCCTCGTCAATCAGGATATGCGGATAACGGCGAACCAGAGCACGCAGAATCCCAGGTTGATCTGCTAACGTGCGATAGCACCAGTAACGCCCGAGGTTGTGTGTGTAGGCACCGATCCGCCCAAGGCGATGCACCACGTCTGCAGCTTGGGCAGTATTGAGCCTGTGCATTTCACTTTTAATATCCGAGTAGCAGAAGTAGACACCTCCAGCGTCAATGCCGACCTGCATTTCATTGATAGCACGCGGGTAAGGATCCGTTTGAAAGGTGAATCCTTTCAGAAATGCTTCTCCACCGGTCACAAGGAAAGCTGTCTGTTGCGCGCCCATCGTCCGATAGGCATGAGGGCGCAACACGTTGCTGGTGATGAAAGTATCCAGCGTATCTATGTCCACGCGGTTGTTGACGTTGCTGCTGAGCCCCAGATCTTGATATTCCTTTCGGAAAGTGTCTACAGCGACATTGGAGAAGGACAGGAGTGCCGCACGACCGCGGTGATTACCAAGTTTTTGACGAATATTGGCCAGACGTCGCACGGCAGTGAATGTCTTGCCGCTGCCAGCACAGGCAATTACTGACAAGGGCTCTACTGAGGCATCTATAACCTGCGTCTGCTCTTCGGAAGGATGGTTCACTACTTGGTCTCCGCTGTTTGACAGGCATGAGAAATCGCATTCTGGATGTAGTCTGGCACTACAAAAGCGTTGCCTTCGGCAATAACTTGCGCAAGTGACTGGCCAAAGCGCCCCTTCTGCACATTATTTTGTTTGCGCTCAAACATACCGCTGAATAGAGTTCGTGCTTTGGCTGCATCCCCTTCTTCCTTTGCAACCTTGTCTTGAAGGTCTTGCGCGATTCTCGGATGCATATTACTTAGAGCAGCCAGCATGGCGGCGCGATTAACGTCATCCAACGCCAGATCATATTCGAGAGTTTTGAGACCGCAGAAAACCTTAACGAGGGTATCCTCATTTTTCTGCATCCTAACGGTATTGTCTGAAACCCTAATTTCCTCGTCGAGGGAGGGATAAACTGCAACCATTTCTCCGGTTTCATCCAGTTCACCTGCCGGATCCGCGTCGGTAATCACTGATACCGGAATTTTCAGCGCTTTCTCGCCAAACAGAGGCAAGAAAGAGTCAAAATTGAGTCCTTCGACACTGATTAGGCTGACGCCGTGCTTGCGAAGGTTATAGCCACACTTTTCCGCCAGCACTTGGACCAGAATTAACTCAGCCGCGCCTTCAACGAAGATGATACGACGGGCAAAAAACAGTTCAGCGCGGGTCACATCAAGGTAGCGTTCGAGTTTTTCTCTTTTCCCCCTTTCGAATTGGATAGTGCGTGGGAAGAAAGCCTCCACGCCAGTGTCTGTTTCGACTAGGCAGGTGAGGCTGTTGAGATTGGCAATGCTAGCAAAGTTGGGCGAATGACTAGAAACAAACAACTGAACGGGCTTCTCACCCTCCCCATCTTGGATCGATTCCAGGTAATCCAGCAACACTGCCTGCAGCTGTGGATGCAAGTGTGCCTCCGGCTCTTCAATGATCAGGCCTCGGTAACTCGCGTCAGCGTTCCTGGCCAGCTCACAAAGAACCACCGCCATGTAAATTAGATTGTTGAAGCCAAGTCCATTCTGTTCAATTTCGAAGTCATCCACTACTAACGACAGGCGTGATGCCAGCTTCTGAAAATCGTTTCCGCTCAATCCCAGATCCAACACTTGGGTTAGCTGAGACCCTAGCATCATGTCATGCCGACTTGTTATGGCCGTGTGAGCGTTAATAATCGGATCGTGGTCCTTTAGGTCTTCATCTAGCCTCTTGAGTGCTTCATTAACTCCATTACGACCAGCTTCATCGGCAAGGAGCTGAAATAGTCGGGCCAGCTTGCTGTTTCGACTGGGCTTGAGTCCCTGTGAAGCATCTCTAAGGGGAGGCAGGTAGACGCCACGAAGGTTCTCGATCATATCCGCGGTTAGGCCTATCTCTTCATGGTCTCCGCACCAGCGTCGTACTCGCAGCCTGCCAATCTTGTCAGCTTCTGAATAACGGATGTTAATGTGAGCTTCAAACCTGCCATCTTCGTCCGGCTTCAGTGCTGCCAGAAAATCGGCTTCGTCGTCTACGTCCAAATCCTGGAAGACGTACGTAAATTGGATATCACCTGCCGGATCGCTCCCCTTTGGTCGATGCATATCGTCGCTGTCAAAGCGCGGGTATGGTTCGTCGTATCCTGCAAGTAGCGCGCGCAATGCATCGACAATTGCGGTCTTGCCAATGTTATTAGAGCCGACCAGGACGTTCAGCCCGGGCTGAAACTCCAGGTCAACAGATTGCAACTTTCTGAAGTTCGTTATTTTAAGTTGTGCTAAATACACAAATGTATCGCCCCCTGCGAATCGGTTTGTAATTTACCCATTGTTATCATGACGGTGTTATCAACACACCCCCTGCGCTCCATCCCAGAAAAGGCCATAAGCGGTTACTTCAGCAATATCATGTCGCTATGCCAATACGATGTTTCTAACTCTGGAAAGGAGAAAGGCTGTTTTCGCGACCAAAAATAAATTTTAACCAGTAGTTCTTCCTCGAATCGTTTCAGAAATTAGCCGCTACTGGGAGGTTCAGCGGCCTCAATTCAGCCGTATTATGCACGCCCTAATAGTACTCGCTAAAATTAGACTTGGTTGTGGCAGCAGGTACCTGAAACCCACTAGAAATAAACAATTTCGGGTACCGACAGCCCTAGAGGAGGTCGGTAAGCTACCTTTTAAACTTCACGGAGATAAGCACATGACACACCTCAAGCAGCCATCTACTCCCCTAGCCATTTGCGAAGATATTCTGCGGAAGAGTAAACAATACAATTTGGAGCATCACTGTTTGCCGAGTGAGAACAGAGTGATTGATAGGCTTTTGAACAGAAGTCATGAGCTAGAAAGCGCCTATCAGGAACTGTACCGAAAGCTCGGCCATCATCCTCATGCACTTCAGGATTTTCTCGCCAAGCTTTTGAGTACAGCCGCATTTTGGAATCCGGAGGACATGAAGGCCGCCCGTGCTAGTCGATATCGTCTCATTGAGGTCAATCGGCAGATTGCGGACAAGGCTATGGAGCTCTCGACGCTGCTGGATGAGCGCAGCGTGCTCCATAATCATTCCGGCTTCGCTAGCAATACCCATTATCATGTCTGCGAAGTAATCGAAGAAGCCTCTGAACACAACCCTTTGTTTGGAATGGAGATTGGGGATAAGCTTAGCCGCTTACACTATCAATATGACCTAAAATATTGGCCATCAATAAGCGACTTCATGGACGAACTAGCCCAGGATGCTAGCGACGCAGATATTGAAGCTACTGATCCGCTAACCAAGGCGGCCACGGAGAGCTCTAGATCGTCAAAAGGTGATTTTCTCAGGGCCTTCCTCGCTGCCATCGAAGAAAGCAGTGCTCAGGTGTTTGGGCGGCTGCCCAGTGACTTGAAGATCACGGACAATACCATGGCCTCCTTGATTAACTGCGCACTGGAGCTAAAGGTGGACGAGATGGCATCCGCCGACTATGTGAAGCGCTTCCGGCAGAAGGAACGCGAGCGCAGTAGAAGGACGTCCTATTGGACATCAGCCAGCAATTGAAAAGATGAAATAAACACTCTGCTCGGAAATGCCTGATTCGAACAAAATTTCAGTTTAAAAGTAGAGCGGTATGGATGTGCTATGCGTCACATGCTGCATCAACGCAAATGCTCCCATCATGAACGCTAACCGGGTCTCACAGTGCAAATAGGTCGTTTATTATCACTGGCTGCTTTGCGCCGTATTGTGTGCATGCCATAGATAGGACGGATAACCTCTTGCCGAAATGCTAAATATAGTTTTTCTTTAAGAGCTGAAAAAGTCGTAAGATCAGTCAGGTCTTATAGGCTTGGAGTACTCATTTTGCCAAACGTTTTTTTCTCATACTGTCACGCTGACGAGGTGCTGAGAGATCAGCTAGAAAAGCAGCTAGCGATGCTCAAGCGTCAAGGTGTTATCGACAGCTGGCACGATCGAAGAATTGGTGCTGGTCAGGAGATCGACGCAGCCATTGATCAACATATCAACAGCGATGAGATAATTTTGTTGTTAGTGAGTCCTGATTTCATTGCTTCCGACTATTGCTACAACATAGAGATGGCGCGTGCCATGGAACGCCACAACGCTAAGGAGGCAATCGTCATTCCAGTGATTTTGCGAGCATGCGATTGGCACCACGCCCCATTTGGAAAGCTGCTTGGCACCCCCCAGGATGGAAAGCCGGTCACTCTCTGGCCAGATAGGGACGAAGCATTGTTACAGGTCGCGAAGGAGGTTCGCAAAGCGGCTGAAAGGTGGCGAAGCACTCAATCAAGCGCCGAACGCGTGGATGTTGGGGCTTTGATGCATACCCAGCAGTCTGTAGTTGCCGGCCCGCGTTCGAGTAACCTTCGAGTCGCTAAGACCTTTACTCAGTTGGACAAAGACCGGTTCCAAATCGACACTTTTGAATACATTGCGCGCTTTTTCGAAAACTCTCTGAATGAGCTCCAAGCACGGAACCCAGGCTACGAAGGTGTATTTCGTCGAATTGATGCTAATCGGTTTTTTGCGACCATCTACAAAGATGGTGAGAGCGTCGCGACGGCGACAGTGTATGTTGGAGGGCAAATGGGAGCAGGGATCTATTACAGTCAGGGTGGTGACTCTTTCAGCAGTAACTCCTTTAACGAGGCTCTTTCGGTGCAAGCAGACGACCAAGCCCTTTACCTAACGAGCATGGGAATGGCTTTCCAGGGGCGTCAACATCAGAAGCTATCTCAGGAGGGGGCAGCAGAAATGCTTTGGGAAATCGTTATCGCGCCACTTCAGCGTGCAAGATAACTTCTCTGTCGGAAACTGGGCCCCTGCTGATTCATGGGTGGTAAACCCTATCCCAAAATAGGCTTCGCATGGGATAGGCTATTCCGATGACTACCTTCTGAGGCTGCCTAGCGCTTGGGTGCTGAAACGCCTGTTGGGCCCATGTCCACTTTGGATGGGTGTGACATCAAACTCGTCAATTACCAGTGAGCAGTGATAGTTGCCTTTGTCCCACGATACCTAGTTAGAGTTAAGCAACTGTTTTCCTCAAAGCGGCCAAAGCTATTTGGACGCACAGCTAGTTGGTGCCCTAAAAATGTTTTGCCACCACTTGTGAACCACGCCACTTAGGTAATCTCGGGTCATGCCGTGCATGTAACGTTAAATGTTGCCTGGGCATGCAACATCTGTTCACGAAGTTTAGCAAGGTAGAATTTGTTTGGCTGGTGGCAACACCGTCTTTAGTCATACGAATAATCAAAAAAGTCAGTGTGACAGCTCTGGTGCGCGACTGCTTTGGCTACTCGTGCTTGGTATCAATAGATATTGGTAGCTATCACTATTATTTATATGTTTTTTAGATATATAGTAACTGTCTATATAAGAATGAATAAGTCGTAATCCCGGCTTATTCATGAGGCCGACCTGAAAACGAAGATGGCGAGTGGTTTTCTCTTGTAGAATCAGGACGTTCCTGCCAGAACACGATTCAAGAGGACCACTCGCCATGGGTGAAAGCCTATCCACCTGGACGCCCTCATGCAACGGCTCTATCCGTGTTGAGCTGAGCGGCCAGCGCACCACCAGCGACAGCGGCGCTCTGCTGCTGCGTGAAGCCCTCGACAACAGCGGCGTGATCGAGGCGCTGGAAGACAATCTGGTCGATCGACGCCACCCGCTGCGCATCCGTCATTCGCTGGCCAGCCAGTTGCGTACCCTGGTGCTGCAACGGGCGATGGGCTGGATCGATCTCAGCGATACCGACACGCTGCGCCGTGACCCGCTTTGGCAGTTGGCCTGCAGCGATGCACGCGGCATGACACCCCTGGTCCAGGACCGGCCGTCTCAAGCCACGCTGTCGCGGCTGCTGGCGTGTCTCGGGCGTAGCGACAACATCGATGCCGTACACGAAGGCCTGCTGCGACTGGTGGTCTGGCGTCTGACCTCGCTGGAGAAGGGCAAACGCCCTCATCAGCTGACACTGGACATCGATGGTCTGCCGATTGAGGCTCACGGTCACCAGGGCGGCTCGGCCTTTCATGGTCATTACGGTGCCCGCATCTACTCGCCGCTGGTCGCATCGTTGGCGGAGACCGGCGACATGGTGGGCGGCTTGCTGCGGGAGGGCAATGCCGGCCCAGCCGAGGATGCCGACACCTGGATCCCTCATCTAGTACGGCGACTCAACGAGAGCACCGGTGCCCAGGTGCGAGTGCGCATCGACGCTGGCTTCACTGACAATGCGACATTGGAGGCCTTGGAAGAGCGCGACATCGAGTACCTAGGTCGGCTGCGTAGCCATACAGGTCTGCAGAAGCTGGCAGCGCCCTATCTCAAGCGACCGAGTGGCCGACCACCTGAGCAGCCTCGTGAATGGTGCCATGACCTGGCGTACCAAGCCGGCACCTGGCCGACGCCAAGGCGCGTGGTACTGGTGGTCCAAGAACGTCCCGATGACCTACTGCTGCATGCCTTCTTCCTGGTCACCAATCTCAGCCAGTTCGACTGGCTGCCGGAGAAGGTTCTGGCGCTCTACCGTAAGCGCGGCAGTGCCGAGGCGCACATGGGCGAGGTGAAATCAGCACTCGACGTGCATCTCTCCTCGACCGACCGCGGCGCTTCCACCGTTCAAGAGGTGATGGCCCGCAACGAAGTGAGTCTGCTACTGAGTCTCTACGCCTACCAGGTCTTGCATGGACTGCGCTGCCTCCTGGAGCGGCAAACCCACCAAGGCTGGAGCCTGAGCCGGATGCGCGAGCAAGTGCTCAAGATCGCGTCCACTATCTCGCTACACGCCCGGCGCATCACTGTTCACCTTGGCGATGCCGCTGACAAATGGTGGCCCACCTTGCTTAAGGGGCTACCGAAGCTGACCGCACTGAGCTGATACACGGTTGATATCACAACCGATCCAAGCGCAAGGCGGCCATCACGATGGCTGGCGATCACGGCTGCCCTGATGGCCGGAATCGATTACTGAAGGTTATATAGCAACAAAGAAACCGTACTATTTGGGTATATATCGGCAGGTACTCACACCGCAAATACGGCTGCTGGGAGTCGGTGCCAGCAACCTGGGGCTTCGCGACGCTCAATCAGCATACTCATGAATAAGGCGGGCTTATCTAAGTGCCGCCAGAATGGGGACTGTCATTATAACTATCGTTGTTGCATCGTCGAACGACTTATCACCATATATAACCGAGATAGGATCAAAGTGAAGGGTTGATAAGCGTCAGATGTATGTGATTCTCAGTATTTTAAGCTTATAAAGCACTCATACCACACTCGGTGGTAAACCAATCGCGAAAGCGCTGTATTTCATCGTCATCGGCTCGGTTTTCGCGATAACAAAGATAGTGACGCGTTTCCTCCAACACTACTTGCTCAGTAACTGGTCTAACCAGTTTTCCCTCTGCTATTAAAGGCATCACGAGATGATCCCAGCCCAGTGCTACGCCTTGATGGTTTAGTGTCATCTGAATCAGCATGTTATAGTCATTTGCATTGAAGAAGTGGGAGCTGTTCTTAGCATTCCTAGCGATATCGAGCTGGTGAATTGCCATCCATACCCCCCAATCTACATGCTCGGCCACCTGAGCACGTCCATAGGGGCTAAGGTTGAGCAGTACAGCGTCATGTCGCAACCCATTCAGAGTGGCTATCTCGGGATGTTTTTCCAAGTAGCTAGGCGAACACACTGGGTAAATTACATCACAGAATAGCGGGATGCTGATGTAGCCTTCCATCACACGCGACAGCTTGGTGATAAAGATATCTGGAGAAACACCTGGTTCCATGGCGAGGAAATTCTGTGTTGTTACCAAGTTGAGATCGATGTTTGGATTGGTGCTAAAGAATTTGGGCAGGCGGTGAGACATCCAAAGCGCCGAGAAGGCAGGAGAGC
The DNA here is from genome assembly GCF_052379125.1 of Halomonas sp. AOP13-D3-9. Taxonomy (NCBI): domain Bacteria; kingdom Pseudomonadati; phylum Pseudomonadota; class Gammaproteobacteria; order Oceanospirillales; family Halomonadaceae; genus Halomonas; species Halomonas sp. AOP13-D3-9. The sequence goes on from NZ_JBQSYH010000014.1 coordinate 97,309, forward strand.
AACATAGCGTTAGCGATTGTCGAGCAACGTTACCAAAATCATCTCGGATGCGATCAGCGGCCTGAGCGATATTGATGAACGAAAGCTGGGCAGCATCGAAAAAAATAGCTCCTGCTGCAGTCAACTCCACAGCACTTCCCACACGTTTGAACAGAGGCGTCTTTAAAAAACTCTCCAGCTCTCGCACTTGGCGGCTGATGGCAGCCTGGGTCACGCATAGTGCTTCTGCCGCGCGAGTGAAGTTCTGATAGCGGGCCGCCGCTACAAATGACCTTACTGCCCGCAACGAAGGCATCTTCAATAGTGTTTGATCAGGCGCAGTGTGTCGGCTCATAACATTAAATCCCTAACGCTAATATAGAAAGGCAATTCTGCTCAGTCTGTTGGTTGCCTTCCCGTCTGCATCAGGGCTACACTGATCATATTCACACAGGCGTCGGGGAGGAGGTGTTTATGACACCGTCATCACAAGAGCTGACAGAAAATCCGCTAGAGCTAATTTTGCCTACCGGGTCTTCGATCTTCGTGACCGCTTTCCCCAGCCCCTGGAAACTTTTCGTGAGGCGTTGGAGTGCCTGCAAAGCGAGAGGGCCTACATGGCAACGATGAGTGGTGAAATTGTCGCCTATCTGCGTGGTGGCTACTCTCTCACCATTCCAGAGCACTTTTTCCTTCGCCGAGTAGGTAAGGATGTCACTCTCGCTCCACCCGAAGAAAACGACGCCGTCTGTGTTGAAGTTGAAGCCTGGCTTCGAGAAACTCTCACGAAGCATAGCGCCACATTGGCGGTTCAGGACGCTTCAACGGTACGACCAAGCAGATTCGATTTGCTGCTGGATCAATGCGATCCTCAAGCATCAAAACCTGATACTGGTCACGAGGTTTTAGACTTGCTCAACGATAAGAATGCATGGGCAGCCGCTATACAAGTATTTGGCGGCAAGGAGGAGGCAAAGCGTTGGATGACCAGTCCGCTCGATATTTATGAAGGCCTTTCTCCAGTGGAGATGCTGCAAGAAGATCCGCAACGGGTATATGACTACCTGATCCGGATCGAGTATGGCGTATATACGTAAGGGGTTGCCTGCTTACGATCAAGGCCGTGTGAAATCCCGAGCTATCAGAAGTGAGTATGCAAGCTAATAGCTGGTTTTTTTGAAAAATATGGCTTAAAAAAATGGTTTTGGCCATCAGAAACGAACCACTTCTTTGCGGGATCAAACAAGTATCCAAGTAAGTTGCCATCTTATAAACTTACTTGGAAAAATCTTTATTGAAATGCTAGCGGTCTTCGGAGTGGATAAAATAGGCGTGAGGGTTAGCACGCCATCTCATTATCCAATCATGCGTTCAAGTGCCACTATGAGTCTATGAGTGAGCAGCCGCTTTTCTCAAGAGATTGGAAAGCCTGCTCTCCTGGGATGGTGCGCAGAGTCTGGTATAGGTCCCATTCACTCTCAGAGTTGCCAGGCGCCTTAACTTCTACAAGATACATATCATGCACCATACGACCATCCTCACGGATGATGCCATTAGAGGTGAACATATCGTTGACTTGGTTATCGCCCATCCATGCACGTACTGTGCTGGCATCGTCGCTGCCGGTGCCTTCAATAGCGTTGAGATAATGCATAGTGCTGGAATAGACGCCAGCTTGAACCATGGTGGGCATGCTGCCAACGCGCTCGTAGTAGCGCTGTGCCCATTCGCGCGCTTCGCTGTTCATGTTCCAGTACCAACCGTCGTTAGCTGCATACCCTGGGTTACATCAAGCCCTAACGCATGGATATCATTGAGGAATACCATTAGCCCGGCCAATGATTGTCCAGATTCCGTTAAACCAAACTGGCCAGCAGTACTAATCGCATTGACGGTATCGGCTCCCGCATTAGCCAAGCCTACTATTTTTGCCCCCGAGCCCTGTGCTTGCAAAATATATGAGGAAAAGTCGTTAGTATTGAGAGGATGGCTAACACTATCAATGACTTGGCCCCCCCATTTCATTGACAACGTTTGTGACGTCATTTTCAAGTGACTGACCAAAAGCGTAATCAGCTGAGATAATGAACCAGCTATCGCCACCTTCTTCTACGATAGCCCCTGCCGTGCCATTGGACATAGCATGAGTATCGTACACCCACTGAATATGATTAGGGCTGCAATGTTCGTTAGTGATGCTTAACGCGGCTGCGCCAGACACCATCCCGATACGATCGTGTTCTGCAAGCAGTCGAGTGGCAGCGATGGTCACTGAAGAGGCAACGAGGCCACCGACCATATCGACATTACGTAAGTCAATCCATTCACGAACGGTATTTGCACCAACGTCAGCGCTATTGCGATCATCGGCACTAAAGACCTCAATCGGAGCCCCATGAATTTTGCCATTGTACTCGTCAACGGCCATTTGCATGGCCTCAAGGCCACCAGGACCCGCCAAGTCACGGTATGGTCCAGACATATCAGCGAGATAGCCGATACGAATGGCATCATCGCTGATTGATGCGTTGGCATTCCCTGAAGCAGCGAGTAAAGCAGCACTAATGGTCATGGCTGCGTTTCTTATAAGCTTGTGAGTCATTGTTCAATCCTTCCTCGTTAAAGAGGCTGTTGTTGTTGTGATTCGTTGTTGTGATTCGTTTGCTACTCGTTCAGGTCGCTTGTTATCTTCTCCTTGGCCTGAATAGAGGCCAGGTCTTTTTGCAGCTTGTTGATGTAATGCAACAGGCTAACCATGTCATCGAAACCAAAACTCTCTAGCCCTTGGGCATAAAAGTCGTGGATGCGCGGCTGTAGTGACTGCCAATACGCTCGACCTTCTGGTGTTAGCAAGATGAGGCGAGCACGGCCATCGTCTGGGTGGGGGACACGAAAAACATGGCCTTCTCGCTCGAGCCGTTTGAGCACCCCATCCAGGCTTTGGCGACTGACAATCAAATATTCAGTTAAATCATTAAAGGCGATGCCCTGCTCAAAGCCGCTACGTGAAAGTGCGCCTAATACCGCCCACTGCACGGTGGTGAGTCCCACGGTACTTACCGTCTGTTTCTGTAAAATATTGCTGGCCTGGAAAATACGAAAAAACAGGCGGTTGGCGACGCTCTTGTCGTCCTGAGTCATTTGTTGACCTCCATGGTTAAAGCGGCGCCAGTAGGTGGGGTAACCAGTTGTTTCTATTGAGATACCAACTGACGCGCAATGATGTTCTTCATGATTTGGGCGGTGCCATCACCTATCTGTAGGCCGAGCACATCTCGCATGCGTTGTGAAAAAGGCAAGTCTTCACCCCAGCCGGTATGGCCATGGGCCAGCATGCACTGCTTGATCACGTCGAAGGCCAGTTTTGGTCCCCACCACTTGTTCATGGCGGCCTCTGTGGTATGAGGCAGATTATTGTCCTTCAGCCATAGTGAGTAGTAGCACTGAAGACGGGCTGCTTGGACATAAGTCTGGTACTCGGCAAGTGGGTGCGTCAGTCCCTGAAAGGCAGATAGCGGTTGGCCGAATGCTTCGCGTTCGGTTAGCCATTGCCATGTCTCATCCAGTGACTGCTGGGCCACCGCCAGGCATTGTAGGCCGATCAGTGCTCGACTGTAGTCGAAGCCCTGCATCACCTGCTTGAAGCCCTGTCCCTCTTCGCCCAGCATGTGATCGGCGGGCACCGACACATTGTCGAAGAAAATCGAGCCGCGGCCAATGGCACGTTGGCCGGAATCCTCGAAACGGCTGGTCGAGATACCATCGAAATCCATCGGGACAAGAAACGCGCTGATGCCGCTGGCGCGCTGCTCTTGAGTGCCAGTGCGGGCAAAGACCACCGCCACATCGGCTTGGTCGGCCATGGAGATGGAGGTCTTCTCGCCGTTGAGTATGAAATGATCTCCCTCACGGGTTGCTTTGAGCTTCAGATTAGCGGCATCACTACCGCCATGTGGTTCGGTTAGGGCAATACAGCAGATTTTTTTACCGGTGGTAATGCCAGAGAGCCACTCCTGTGCCAATTCGGGACGTGCGTGATGAGCGATAATCTGGCCGTTTAGCGAGGCCAAAAGCGGAAGATAACCGACGTTGAAATCTCCGCGGGAAATTTCTTCGATGATCACGCCGCTGGTCACGCAGTCTAGGTCACTGCCGCCAAATTCTTCGGGCAGCTCACCGCCTAAGCATCCCATTTCACCTAACGCCTCGGCAATTTCGCGTTCTATCAATGCATCCGTTTCGCGCTGGCGGTAGCGAGGGGCCAGCATGTCCGCGGCAAGTTTCGCTACGCTTTCTCGAATAGCGTCCTGTTGTTCAGTAAATGCAAAATTCATGGCTGTCTTCCTTCCTCCTCATGGCAGGCCGTCAACATGGAGTGTCAACGGCAGCTGCCTTCAACGTCTAAGTGGCGTCATTTGTTGTAATATTTGCGGAATTCCGGCTTGCGCTTTTCCTTAAACGCTGCAACACCCTCCTTCGATTCATCGGTATCGTAGTAAAGGCTCAAGGTCTGCATGCCTAACGCGCCGATACCGGCGATATTCTCGCTGTCGGCATTAAAAGAGCGCTTGGCGATAGAAAGGGCGGTAGGGCTCTTCTCGAGGATCTCGTCGCACCATTTACGCACCTCCTCGTCGAGCTGCTCGGGCGGAACCACGGCATTGACCAGTCCCCAGTCAAGTGCCTGTTTGGCGCTGTACTTGCGACACAGGTACCAGATTTCACGGGCGCGCTTCTCACCGATGACCCGAGCCAGATAAGCGGTGCCGAAACCGGGATCCACGGAACCTACCTTAGGACCCACTTGACCGAAAACGGCGGTCTCGGAGGCGATGGAGAGATCGCATACTACATGCAGCACATGACCGCCGCCGATGGCGAAGCCATTGACTCGGGCAATGACCGGCTTGGGCACCTGGCGGATCAGCGTCTGTAATTCCTCCACTGGCAAGCCGATGATGCCGCGACCGTCGTACTGACCTTCGTGGGCGCCTTGGTCGCCGCCGGTGCAGAAAGCCTTGTCGCCGGCGCCGGTGAGTACGATCACGCCGATAGATTTATCCCAGCCGGCACGGTTGAAGGCGTCGAGCAGCTCCATGCAGGTCTGGCCGCGGAAGGCGTTGTAGCGGTCAGCGCGGTTAATAGTGATAGTGGCCACGCCGTCGGTGACGTCATAGAGGATATCTTCGTAGTTCATCATTAAGCTCCTGAAACTCGATGCAGGTAAAAGACGGTGGGGAATTAGCCAGCCATGGTGAGACCGCCAGACACACTAATTACCTGGCCGGTAATGAAGCTGCCCTCGTCACTGGCAAGCAGAGTAATGATGCCGGGAAAGTCTTCTGGCTGGCCGATGCGGCGCATGGGCACGGCGTTACGGAAAGCTTCGAGCAGCTTCTCAGGGTCGCGTGCAGTATCAGCTACGCCCTTGAGTAGGGCGGTATCGGTCGGCCCTGGGCAGACCACGTTGAGAGTGATGTTTTTGCTGGCGAGCTCGCGGGCCAGGGTTTTGCTCAGGCCAAGCATGCCTGCCTTGCAGGCGGCATAGACGGCTTCGCCGGAGGAGCCGACCCGGGCCGCGTCGGAGGCGATGTTGATCACTCGGCCGCCGCCGGCTTCGACCATCTTCGGCAGCACCACGTGGTGCATGTTTAGTGCACCGGTGAGGTTGATCGCAATTAGAGATTCCCACATGGCCGGCTCGGTCTTGAGAAACGGCATGAAACGGTCATAGCCGGCGTTGTTGACCAGTATGGTGGGGGTGCCAAGACCCTGCTCGATCTTAGCTACTGTAGTTACGATGGCGTCGTAGTCGGTGATGTCAGCAGCGTACGCCTTGGCCTGCCCTTGGGCGGCCTCAATCACCTTCACCGTTGCTTGAGCGGCTTGCTCATCACGATCGAGCACAGCTACCTTGGCACCATGTTCGGCGAAGCGCTTGCACACAGCTTGGCCAATGCCACCACCGCCACCGGTGATGATAACAATGCTGTCTTTCAATCCTTTCATCTCGTTTTCTCGCTGTTTTTTGGCTAGGTTGTCGTGTGGGCCTGGTTACAGGGGTCAAGGGGTTTCTTTTGCCTGCTCCCGAAGCTTGAACTTCTGGATCTTGCCGGAGGGAGTACGTGGCAATTCGTCGACCACGATCAGGTATTCGGGTTGGTATTGGCGGGTAACCTTGCGTTCGCTGAGAAAGGCACACACATCATCAAGTGAAAGCGTGTCGGCATCCTCCTTTAGGGTGACATAGGCGCATAACCGCTCTCCGAGGCGTTCGTCGGGCTTACCCACGAGAGCTAACGTCTGAATTTTCGGATGCTGATAAAGGGTGTTCTCAATATCGACGATGGGAATATTCTCACCGCCACGGATGACCACATCCTTGGAGCGTCCTGTGATGCGTACATATCCTTGCTCATCAAGGCGCGCCAGGTCGCCGGTAGGGAACCAGCCCTCGTCATCCACGCCGTAGAGCTCAGGCTGCTTGAAGTAGCCGACAAACAGGCTGGCTCCACGCATGTAGAGCGGCCCTTCTTGGTCTACGGAAAGAGTATTTCCCTCTATATCGGACACTTTCAGTTCGACGTAGGGCAATGGCACACCGTCGGTATGCACGGCGCGCTCAGGAGCGTCTTGGGGCAATGTCGTCGTGACAGCGCCGTTTTCTGTCATGCCCCAGGCGGAGAGGATGCGGGTCGGGAGATGTTTCGCCGCCTTCTCTACCAGAGGGCTAGGGATGGGTGCGCCGGCGCACAGGAAAAGCTTCAGCGATTGCAGGTCGGGTCCATGCGTAATTGCCTGCTCGGCAATATCGGCTAAAAAGGGGGTCGAGCCGAGCATCAGGCTAGGCTGTTCGGCCTTGATGATGTTGACCGCCTCGTCTGGTTTCCACGTGTCCTGCAGCACCGCGGTGGCTTTGAGATAGACCGGCAGCATCAGGCCATAGAGAAAGCCGAGTTGATGAGCCAGCGGTGATGGCATGAAGACGGTGTCCTCCCCTCCCAGAGCAAGACGCTCGGCAAAAGGGCGGATATGACTGAACAGGGTATTAGAGGTATGCATTACCCCCTTAGGCTTGCCGGTGGTGCCCGAGGTGTAAAGTATTTGTACTACGTCATCACCCGAGATGCGGCGCGCTTCGAAGAGGGCGTCTGTATCGATTTCTTCTTCCCAGGCGTGTTTCAGCAGCACCTTGTCGAAGCTGTCCTCACCTTGGCTGCCGATCACCAGCACATGCTCAAGCTTGGGCAGTGAATGCTTTAGGTCGTGCGCCATGGCGCTGTGGTTAAAATGGCGGAAGCTCTGTGGAACGACGAGTACTTTGCTCTCGGCCATGCCGAGCATAAACTCAAGCTCATGCTCACGAAAGATCGGCATCAACGGGTTGAGTGCCGCCCCTATGCGTACGCAGGCCAGGTGCAAAGCCGTCATTTGCCACCAATTCGAAAGCTGACAGGAAACAATGTCTCCTTTCTCCACCCCCAGCCCGGCAAGGCCAGCGGCGATGCGAGTAACCTTCTTGTCCATGTCGTAATAGCTGATTTCTTCTCGGCTTCCGTCTGCCATGCGATAGGTGATGACAGCAGCTTTTTCTCCAACGGCGGCTACCACTTCATCCCAGTAATCTGTAATGATCTTGTCGTTCCAGGCGCCAAGATCGACCATTGATTTCCTTCGCTCAGGTGTCAGATTAGTATGGATTTTCATGTAACCTCCTGAAAGTATTTTATTTTTGTCTTTTATTAGGTTTCTTTTGAGCGCAGCTTTTTCTGTGCGCCTTGGAAGAAAGCTAGGCTAAGATAAAATTTATGTCAACATGTTGTCTTTTATTTTGATGCTGTCTAAACTCGAATCAGAGGTAGGCGAGGACTGGACTGCAGAATGCGACAACTCATTGCCGTGAAGCGCGCTGGAAAACTCCTTACGGTCAAGACATTCAGGAGGCATTTGATGTACGAGAACCTGCAGGTCGAGCGCATGGACGCCATCGGTTTGATCACCCTAAACCGACCCAAGGCCCATAACGCCTTGAACGATTCGCTGATGCGCGAGCTGGGCGAGGCGCTCAAGGCGTTCGAGCGGGACGACGCTATCGGCGCCATGGTTATCACCGGTGGGGAGCGGGTCTTCGCTGCCGGTGCCGATATCAAGGAGATCCAGTCGATGTCCTTCTCCGAGGCCTACTTATCGGACTTCGTGACCGACGCCTGGGAGGAGGTGACTCGCTGTCGCAAGCCGGTGATCGCCGCGGTGGCGGGCCACGCCTTGGGCGGTGGCTGCGAACTGGCCATGATGTGCGACCTGATCATCGCCGCAGACACGGCTCGCTTCGGCCAGCCCGAGATCAAGGTGGGCACTCTGCCCGGCGCCGGCGGCACCCAGCGGCTGACCCGTGCCGTCGGCAAAGCCAAGGCCATGGACTTGTGCCTGACCGGGCGTCTGATGGCGGCCGACGAGGCCGAGCGCAGTGGCCTGGTCAGCCGGGTGGTGCCGGTCGAGCAGCTGCTGGAGGAGGCCATGTCGGCGGCGGCCCAGATTGCGGGAATGTCGGCGGTGGCGGTGCGGCTCAACAAGGAAGCGGTGGAGCGGGCACAGGAGACCACCCTCGCTGAGGGGGTGCGCTTCGAGCGGCGATTGCTTCACGCCAGCTTTGCCACCGAAGATCAGAAAGAGGGCATGCGGGCTTTTATCGAGAAACGAGCGCCAGTATGGCGACATCGCTAAACACTTACGTTCGGCATACAACAATAATCGGGAGAGAACGCTACATGAGTCATCTCGTTACCCTGGTTCGAACCGGCCGTTGCGGCCTTATCACTCTCGCCAGCCCCCCGGTGAATGCGCTGAGCCAGGCGGTTCGCTCCGGCCTGGTCGAAGCCCTGGCCGCTGCCCTAGCGGACCCGCAGGTGGAGTGGCTCCTGCTGCAGTCCGGCGGGCGCTGCTTTTCCGCCGGCGCTGATATCAAGGAGTTTGGCAAGATGCCGCAGGCGCCCCTGTTGCCGGAGGTCATCAATGCCATCGAGAGCGCCACCAAGCCCGTGGTGGCCTGGCTCCACGGCGTCTCCCTAGGCGGCGGGCTGGAGCTGGCCATGGCCTGCCACTACCGCCTGGCGGAGCCCGAGGCGAGCTTCGGCCTGCCGGAGGTCAAGCTGGGATTGATTCCAGGCGCCGGCGGCACCCAGCGCCTGCCACGGCTCATCGGGCTGGAGGCCGCCCTCGAGCGAATCTTGTCCGGTGAGCCCATCGGTACAGAACGGGCCCTCGAACTGGGGCTGGTGGATGGCGTGGCCGCGCAGGGGAATACTCCGGAGGCGGAACGCCTGTCCATGGCGGCAGAGCTGGCCCGGCGTGGCGTGCGACCGACGCGGGCGCGCGAGATTCACTCGTCCTGTGACGATCCGCTCGACTGGCTGGCACGCCAGCGCGAGGCGCTGGCGGCGTCGGACGACCTAGCGCCGTTCAAGGCCGTCGAGGCGCTCGAGGCGGCCGTCAGCCAGCCCTTCGCGACAGCCCTCGCCCAAGAGCGCGAGCGCTTCTTGGAGTGCCTGGCCTCGCCTCAGCGACAAGCGAAAGTGGAGGCCTTCCTGACTCCACGACACGATAACCGCACTCGGCCGAAAACTACCGACGACGATTCACGGGAGACCACCGCATGAATATCCACTTCAGCAATGAGGAGCTCGCCTTCCGCGAGGAAGTACGGGCCTTTCTGAAGACCGAACTTCCCGATGATATTGCCGCCAAGGTCCTCCTTGGCAAGAAGCTAGCCAAGGAGGACCACCAGCGCTGGCAGGCAATTCTCAACCGCCGCGGCTGGTATGCCGCCAACTGGCCGGTCGAGCACGGCGGCACCGGTTGGAGCGTGGTCGAGAAGCACATCTTCGAAGAGGAGGGCGCGGCTGCTGGCGCACCGCGGCTGATCTCCTTCGGCGTCAATATGGTCGCGCCGGTGATCATCAAGTTCGGTACCCCTGAGCAGAAAGCCTACTACCTGCCGCGCATCCTCGACGGCAGCGACTGGTGGTGCCAGGGCTACTCCGAGCCGGGCGCAGGCTCCGACCTGGCCGCCGTGAAGACCCGCGCGGTGCGTGACGGCGATCACTACATCGTCAACGGCCAGAAGACCTGGACCACCCTGGGTCAGCACGCCAACCGCATCTTCTGCCTGGTGCGCACCGACCCCGAGGCCAAGCCCCAGGCCGGTATCTCCTTTTTGCTGATCGACATGGATACTCCGGGCATATCGGTGCAGCCGATCATCACCCTGGACGGGGCCCATGAGGTCAACGAGGTGTTCTTCGACAACGTCCGGGTGCCGGTGGAGAACCTGGTGGGCCAGGAGAACGACGGCTGGACCTGCGCCAAGTACCTGCTGACCCACGAACGCACCGGCCAGGCGGGAATCGGCATCTCCAAGGCGGCCCTGACCCATCTCAAGGCAGTTGCCCGCCGCGAGGTAATCGACGGTCGTCCGGCGTTGGAGGACTCGCTTTTGCGTCAGCGCATCGCCGAGGTGGAGATGCGACTCATGGCAGTGGAAATGAGCACCCTGCGCATCCTGGCGCGCGCTCAGGCCGGCGGGGTACCGGGCGCCGAGAGCTCGATCCTCAAGATCACCGGCTCCGAGATCCGTCAGGCGATCAGTGACCTGGCCCGCCGAGTGCTGGGCCCCCACGCCCTGCCGTTCCTCGCGGAGGAAATGGCGTTCGAGTATGACGGCGAGCCGCTTCACGCCGACTACAGCGTCTCCCCGGCCGCCCACTACTTCAATCTTCGTAAGCTGTCGATTTACGGCGGCTCCAACGAGATCCAGAAGAACATCCTGGCGAAGGCCCAGCTGGGCTTATAGGAGACCATCATGGACTTTTCACTGAGTGACGAGCAGCAGATGCTGCAGGACATGCTGGCCAGGCTGGTCAGGGAAAATTATGTCTTTGAGCAGCGCGACAAGGTGCAGCGTAGCGAACCGGGCTTCAGCGAGGCCTTTCAAGGCCAACTGGCGGAGCTTGGGGTGCTGGCGGTGCCTATCGACGAGGCTCATGGCGGTATGGGGGGCAGTGGCGTCGAGAACATGGTGGTGATGCAGGAGCTGGGCCGCGGGCTCTGCCTGGAGCCTTTCCTGGAATCCCAGATCCTGGGCGGTGGTCTGGTACAGGCGCTGGGCAGCGAGACCCAGCGGGCGACACTGTTGCCGGCTCTGGCCACAGGCGAGCTGCGCCTGGCGGTGGCCTCCGAGGAGCCATGTACCCACTATCGGCCCGAGTGGACCGTGACCCGTGCCGAGCAAACAGCCAGTGGCTGGCAACTGACGGGCCGCAAGTCGGTGGTGATCGGCGGGCAGGCGGCTCATCGGGTGCTGGTGCTGGCACGCACCGCCGGCGAACCCGGCGAGCGCGACGGCCTCTCGCTGTTTGTGGTCGACCCTGCCGCAGACGGCGTGCAGCGCCGCGCCTATCCGACCATGGCGGGCCCTTGGGGCTGTGATCTCACCCTCGATGGCGTGACGGTGAGCGACGATGCCCTGCTGGGCGGAGCTGGCCAGGCCTTCGCAGCGCTGGACCACCAGCTGGGACGCGCCATGGCGGCTCAGTGTGCCGAGGCGGTGGGTAGCATGCAGCAGGCATGTGAGCTGACCCTCGAGTACCTCAAGACTCGCCAACAGTTCGGCAAGCCGATCGGCCGCTTCCAGGTGCTCCAGCATCGCATGGTGGACATGACCACCGAGCTCGAGTTGGCTACCTCCATGGCGATTCTCGCCGCCTGCGTGGCCGATGAGCCAGCAAGTGTCGAGCGTAGCCGCCAGCTTATCGCCGCCCAGCACGTGGTCAAGCGCGCCGCTCAGTTCATCGCCGAGCAGGCAATCCAGCTTCACGGTGGCATCGGCATGACCTGGGAGTACAGCCTCGCCCACCATGCCCGCCACCTAGTGATGCTTGGCCATCGCTTCGGTGACGACGACCGACATCTCAAGGCCTATGCCGACCTTCTCGAGGCCAGCTGACCCCTGTCAGTGACCACAACGACAAGTAGAGGAAATTCCGACATGTCCCAGAACCCCGCTTTCCATTGGCAAGACCCGCTGCTCCTCGACCAGCAGCTCACCGACGAAGAGCGCATGGTGCAGCAAAGTGCTGCTCAGTTCGCCGCCGACAAGCTCGCGCCACGCGTGCTGGAGGCCTTCCGCCATGAAAATACCGATCCCGCTATCTTTCGTGAGATGGGTGAAACGGGTCTGCTGGGGGCCACCATCCCCGAGGAGTACGGCGGCAGCGGCCTCAACTACGTCTGCTATGGTTTGATTGCCCGCGAAGTCGAGCGCGTCGACTCCGGCTACCGCTCGATGATGAGCGTGCAGTCCTCGCTGGTGATGGTGCCGATCAACGAGTTCGGCACTGAGGTGACCAAACAGAAGTACCTGCCCCGTCTTGCCAGCGGCGAGTGGATCGGCTGCTTCGGCCTCACCGAGCCCAATCACGGCTCCGACCCCGGTTCCATGGTATCCCGCGCCCGCAAGGTCGAGGGCGGCTATCGGCTCACCGGCAGCAAGACCTGGATCACCAACAGCCCTATCGCCGATGTTTTCGTGGTATGGGCCAAGGACGACGAGGGCGATATTCGCGGCTTCGTGCTGGAGAAGGGCTGGGAAGGCCTTTCCGCCCCGGCGATCCACGGCAAGGTGGGGCTGCGCGCTTCAATCACCGGCGAGATCGTCATGGACAATGTCTTCGTGCCCGAGGAGAACCTGTTCCCTGAAGTGCGCGGCCTAAAAGGTCCATTCACTTGTCTTAACTCGGCTCGCTACGGCATCAGTTGGGGCGCACTCGGCGCCGCTGAGGACTGCTGGCACACCGCACGCCAGTACACCTTGGACCGCCACCAGTTCAACCGCCCGTTGGCTGCCAACCAGCTGATCCAGAAGAAGTTGGCCGACATGCAGACCGATATCTGCTTAGCGCTGCAAGGCTGTCTGCGCCTAGGTCGTATGAAAGATGAAGGCAGCGCGGCGATAGAGATCACTTCAATTATGAAGCGCAACAGTTGCGGCCGCGCCTTGGATATCGCCCGTCTGGCCCGCGACATGCTGGGTGGCAACGGCATCAGCGACGAGTTCGGGGTGGCGCGCCATCTGGTCAATCTCGAAGTAGTGAACACCTATGAGGGAACGCATGACGTCCATGCCTTGATTCTCGGTCGCGCCCAGACCGGTATCCAGGCCTTCTGCTAAGCCCTGTAACAGAGTGTCCAATAACAACTCACGGGAGAACGTCATGAAAATCCTCGTCGCGGTCAAACGCGTCATCGACTACAACGTCAAGATCCGGGTCAAGCCGGACCATAGCGATGTCGACCTCACCAACGTCAAGATGGCCATGAACCCCTTCTGCGAAATCGCCGTGGAAGAAGCGGTGCGCCTGAAGGAAAAAGGCGTGGCCACGGAAGTGGTGGCGGTGACCATCGGTCCCAAGGCAGCCCAGGAACAGCTGCGCACCGCCTTGGCGCTGGGCGTGGATCGCGCGATTCATGTGCAGACCGACGAGCGCGTCGAGTCGCTGGCCGTGGCCAAGTTGTTGGCCAAGGTGGTCGAGGATGAGCAACCGAACCTGGTGCTGCTGGGCAAGCAGGCCATCGACACCGACAACAACCAGACCGGCCAGATGCTGGCCGCGCTGACCGGCCTGCCCCAGGGCACCTTCGCCTCCGAGGTGGCGGTGGAAGGCGACAAGCTGCAGGTGACCCGCGAGATCGACGGCGGCCTCCAGACCGTCGAGCTGTCCCTGCCCGCCATTATCACCACCGATCTGCGCCTGAACGAGCCGCGCTACGCCAAGCTGCCCGACATCATGAAGGCCAAGAAAAAGCCCATGGACGTCAAGACGCCGGAAGAGCTGGGCGTCGAGACAGCCTCCAGGGTCAGCCTGGTCAAGGTCGAATCCCCGGCCGAGCGCAAGGGCGGCATCAAGGTAAGCTCGGTGGACGAGCTGGTCGATAAACTCAAGAACGAAGCCAAGGTGATCTCATGAGCATTCTGGTCCTTGCCGAACATCACGACGGCCAACTGGCCGCCGCCACCGCCCATGCCGTGGCCGCAGCGCAACAGATCCAGCAAGCCGGCGGCGGCGATATCGACGTTCTGGTGGCTGGTGAAGGCGTCGATGCCGTGGCCCAGGCCGCTGCCAAGCTCGACGGCGTGGCCAAGGTGCGCGTCGCCGATCATGCGGTCTACGCCCACCAGCTGGCCGAGCCGCTGGGTGCCCTGATCACTGAACTGGCCGGCGATTACAGCCACGTTCTGGCGGTGGCCTCGACCACCGGCAAGAACGTCATGCCGCGTGTCGCCGCACTCAAGGACGTGTCCCAGCTGTCCGAGGTCGTCGAGGTCGACGATGCCGATACCTTCAAGCGGCCGATCTACGCCGGTAACGCCATCGCCACGGTCAAGAGCGCCGATTCCCTCAAGGTGATCACCGTACGCAGCACCGGTTTCGATGCCGTGGCCGAAGGGGGCAATGCCGCCATCGAAGCGGTGGATACCGTGGTGGAAAACACCCAGTCGCGCTTCATCAAGGAAGAACTGGCCCAGAGCGACCGGCCGGAGCTGGGCGGCGCCAAGGTGGTGATTTCCGGCGGCCGCGGCATGGGCAACGGCGAGAACTTCAAGTTGCTCGACGGCATCGCCGACAAGCTGGGCGCGGCGGTAGGCGCTTCGCGGGCGGCGGTGGACGCCGGCTTCGTGCCCAACGACATGCAGGTCGGCCAGACCGGCAAGATCGTCGCCCCGGACCTGTACATTGCGGTGGGCATCAGCGGCGCCATTCAGCACCTGGCGGGCATGAAGGACTCCAAGGTGATCGTGGCGATCAACAAGGACGAGGAAGCGCCGATCTTCCAGGTCGCGGATTATGGATTGGTGGGGGATCTGTTCGAGATCCTGCCGGAGCTTGAAAGCAAGCTCTGAGGAGACAAGGCATGGCAAATTCAGTAAAAGAGAAAATTGGCGTTGTCGGTAGCGGCGTGATGGGTCGAGGAATCGTCCAGTTGTTCGCCACTGCGGGTCACGAAGTATGGCTACATGACAGCCGCGAGGGAGCTATAGAGGAGGGGCTGGGCTTTATCAGCGGTCTGCTCGAGCGATCAGTAGCTAAGGGGCGAATGTCGGAGGCGGAACAAGAAGCTACCTTGGCACGCATTCAGCCTAGTGAGTCTCTGGCGGGGCTCACCGACTGCGACGTGGTGGTCGAGGCGATCATCGAGGATATGGAGGCCAAGCAGGTGCTGTTCTGCCAGCTGGAGGAGGTGGTGTCCACTGAGGCGATTTTGGCCAGCAATACATCATCGCTGTCTGTGACCCGGCTCGCCAGCGCTTGCCGCCACCCCGAACGTGTTGTGGGCTTTCACTTCTTCAACCCTGTACCACTGATGAAAATTGTCGAAGTGGTGCGTGGCGAGTTGACGTGCTCCCGGGCACTCGAGCGTTTAGCGCGGATGGCTCGGGAGGCGGGGCACTTCCCGGCGCTGACGCCCGATACGCCAGGGTTTCTTGTCAACCACGCCGGGCGGGCCTATGTTCCTGAGGCGCTGCGCTTGGTGGATGAGGGCATCGCCAGTCCCGAGCAGATTGATCGTATTTTCTGTTTGGCTCTGGGCTTTCGCTTAGGACCTTTCGAACTACTTGACCTGATCGGGCTCGATGTCACCCATGCGGTGATGGAGTCAGTCTATCACCAGTTTTACGAAGACCCCCTCTATACGCCTTCGTGGCAAGTACCTCGGCGTATTGCAGCAGGTCTGCTAGGGCGCAAGAGTGGCCAAGGCTTTTATCGTTACGAAGATGGTCGGCGAATTGTGCCAGAGGTCCCGGCGATACCGATGGTACCGGTTCGGTGTTCTTTCTGGCTGGACCGAGATGATCCCGAATGGCGTGAGCGCTTTTCTCACCTACTGGGTATCGTGGGGGCACGGCTTGAAGATAGCGAAACGCCGTCGGAAGAGGCAATTTGCTTAGTAACTCCTATAGGGAAAACGGTCAGCGAGTGTATCGCTGAACAAGGACTGCCCCCTGAACGCACTTTGGCGCTGGAAACGTTAGCGGGATTTGATACCTGTCGCGTGCTCATGCGTCACCCGGCGATCGATCCAGATGTTTTGGCGCAGGCGACAAAAGCGCTAAGCATGGATGGCGTCCCGGTAGAAGTGATTAATGACTCTCCGGGGTTTGTTATTCAGCGCATTCTTGCCTTTATGACCAATATCGGCAGCGAAATCGTGCGTCGAGGCATTAGTGACCCGGAAACGCTCGATCGCGCCGTCAAGCTAGCATTAGGTTACCCAGAAGGGCCAATGGCCTTTGGTGATCGCTACGGACCTAAGACATTTACCCAGGTGCTAGGTTGCTTGAATGATCATTATGGTGAAACACGCTACCGCATCAGTCCCTGGCTTAAACAGCGAATTGCGCTGGGAATGCCCTTGATCCCGGAGCAATAGCATAAGCACAAGGGGCATTGCATAGGACATATAGAAACAGCGGACCTCAGGGTCAGGGTTGATTTCGGCAGTTTGTGTAAACATGTTGTTATTTAATATGGTTTATGAAGAAATCTAAGGCGATATATAAAGAATTTTATATAAAAATATGTATAGATACTGACATTTATCCGGGTTTTTTTAGACTCGATTGATACTCCGCGGACTTCCAACAATCATAAAAGGGGTCATGATGAGCAGCGCAATACTCGAGTTACGCAATCTCACCAAGCAGTTTCGCGGCTTCACTGCTGTGGATGCCATCAATCTTCAGGTTCAGGAAGGGCATATTCATGCCTTGATTGGCCCCAACGGAGCAGGAAAAACAACGGTCTTCAATCTGCTGACCAAATTTTTGCCGCCCACCCGCGGCGAAATTCTCTATCGCGGTAAGCCTATTACGAGAATGAAGGCCAACGAGATCGCGCGTCTGGGCCTAGTGCGCTCTTTCCAGATCTCAGCAGTGTTTGGACATATGACCGCGCTTGAGAATGTGAGAGTGGCCCTGCAGCGTCCGCTTGGCACTTCGTTTCATTTTTGGAAATCCGAGAAAAGCCTTGACCACCTCAACGAGCACGCCCTCTCGCTGCTTGATGAGGTGGGCCTTGCCGATTACGCCGACGTGCTCACTGTCGAGATGCCCTATGGGCGCAAGCGCGCGCTGGAAGTAGCGACCACCTTGGCATTGGACCCCACGTTGATGCTGCTCGACGAGCCGACCCAGGGCATGGGCGCCGAGGATGTCGATCGCATCGTCGAGCTGATCCGGCGCGTCTCGAAGGGACGCACTGTTTTGATGGTGGAGCACAACCTCAGTGTGGTCAGCCGGCTGTGCGACCGTATCACTGTATTGGCGCGTGGTGCCGTTCTCGCTGAAGGAGATTATGACGAGGTGTCGCGAAACCCCAAGGTGCGGGAGGCCTACATGGGCAGTGAGACAGCGGAAGAGGGGGTGAATGTATGAGTCAGACAGCTAAGACGATCAACGAGCATCACGACCCGTATCACAATCATGATGGCGCCGAGATGCTGCGGGTGAGCGACCTCCATGCCTTTTATGGTGAGTCCCACATTCTCCACGGTGTCGACTTCGACGTGAAGCGCGGTGAGTTGGTGACCCTGCTCGGGCGCAACGGTGCCGGACGCAGCACTACCCTTAAGGCCATCATGAATATGGTCGGCCGGCGTACTGGCTCGATTGTGATTAATGGCAACGAGACTCTGATTATGAAGCCCCATCGCATCCCACGGTTGGGCATCGGCTACTGTCCCGAGGAGCGAGGTATCTTCGCGAGCCTCAACGTCGAGGAAAACTTGCTGTTACCGCCCACGGTGCGCTCCGGCGGTATGTCTATCGACGACATCTACGCCATGTTTCCCAACCTTTACGAACGTCGTCACAGTCAGGGCACCCGCCTCTCCGGCGGAGAACAGCAGATGCTGGCTATGGCGCGGATCCTACGTACCGGCGCGCGACTCTTGCTGCTCGATGAAATCACTGAGGGTCTGGCACCGGTCATTGTCCAGGCGTTAGGTGAAGTACTCGTCAAGCTCAAGCAACACGGCATGACCATCGTGCTGGTGGAGCAGAATTTCCGCTTCGCTGCACCACTGGCCGACCGTCACTTCGTGATGGATCACGGTCGCATCATTGAGGAGATCAGTGCTGCCGAGCTGCCGTCGCGGCGCGATCACCTTAATACCCTGCTGGGGGTGTGACGTCATCGTCTGCCCTCGAGCAACCTTATCGTTATTGATCGATACCACAACAACAAGCCGCCCCTTTGGGGTCACGGAGCAGAGTATGACTCTCAATAAGAAGATACTTACCACAAGTATTGCCGTCGCCACCGCTTCTCTAGTGTCGCTATCGGCCCAAGCAAATGTCAGCGATGATAAGGTTGTCATCGGCTATATGGACGACATGAACGGCACCTACAGTGACCTCGCTGGCCCCGCAGGGCTCACCGCTATCGAAATGGCGGTAGAGGATTTTGGTGGTGAAGTTAATGGTGTGCCCATTGAGCTGATCAGCGCTGATCATCGTAATGACCCGGCAGTGGGCTCTAACTTGGCGCGTGAATGGATGGATCAGGAAGACGTTGATTTGATTACCGGTCTCAACGCTTCTTCGGTCGCGATCGCGGTGACCAAACTGGTCGAGCAGAATAACAAGTATGCCATCGTGACCACGGCAGCCGCTGACAGTATTACTGGTGAACATTGCACACCTAATCATGCCCACTGGGTGTATGACACCTTCGCTGTGTCAGATGCAGCAGCGCGAGCCATCGTCGAACAAGGCGGCGAATCCTGGTTTTTGATGAGTTCTGATTACGCTTTTGGCCATGCCATGGAGAGCGCCGTGGAGAATGCCGTGGAAGAGAGTGGAGGCACGATTGCCGGCAAGGTTCGCCACCCCTTCCCGACGGATGATTTCTCTTCCTACATCCTGCAGGCGCAGGCCTCGGGTGCGCAGATTATCGGGTTGGCCAGCGCCGGGAAAGATTTGGTCAACGCTATCAATACCGCTTACCAGTTCGGTGTTCCTCAAAGCGGACAGACGTTGGCAAGCTTGATGGTATTTATCACCGACATGCAGTCGATCGGACTGGAAGTCGCCCAGGGAACCCAGTTTGTGACCGGCTGGTATTGGGATATGGATGATAAAGCACGTGCGTGGGCTGAGCGCTTCGAGGAGCGTGTCGGGCGCATGCCGACCATGGTGCAGGCGGGAAACTACTCGGCTATCACCAACTACCTGAAGGCGGTCGAAGCGACCGACAGTGATGATCCCGCTGCCGTGCGTGCTTATCTTATGGAGAACCCTATCGAGGATTTCTTCTCACGCAACGGTCGGCTGCGTGAGGATGGTCGCATGGTTCACGACATGTACTTGGCTAAGGTCAAAGCACCCGAGGAATCAGAGGGCGAGTGGGATCTGTTCGAGATCGTCACCACTATTCCTGCCGAAGAGGCCTTCCGTCCGCTCGATGAGAGTCAGTGCGAACTGGTTAACCACTGAGTCGATGCGGAACAGGCGGCGGCTTCAGCCGCCGCTACTGATGGGAGATCCATGAGATGACGATGATTTTTGGAGTGCCATTGATGGTGTTCATGGGCCAGCTGATGCTGGGCCTGATTAACGGTGCCTTCTATGCATTGCTCAGCCTGGGGCTGGCGGTGATCTTCGGCTTGCTGAAGATCGTTAACTTTGCCCATGGTGCCATGTATATGCTGGGCGCCTTCGCTGCGCTTATAGGCTTTCAGTATCTGGGGCTCAACTACTGGTTAGCTCTATTGATCGCACCGCTATTGGTCGCCTGTCTGGGCATGCTGGTCGAGCGATTCCTGCTACGACGCATTGCCCATCTCGATCACCTTTACGGACTGCTCCTGACTTTCGGTCTGGCTCTGATCTTCGAGGGGACACTGATCAACTTTTTTGGTGTCTCGGGAACCAGCTATCCAACGCCTACTGTCCTGCAGGGCGGGCACAACCTGGGCTTCATGTTCTTGCCGACCTACCGTGGCTGGGTGTTGGTGGCTGCATTGATAGTGTGTTTGCTCACTTGGTTCGTGATCGAACGTACACGTCTTGGTGCCTACCTGCGCGCCGGCACTGAGAACCCTGCGTTGATGCAGGCTTTCGGCGTCAATGTCCCTCAGTTGATTACCCTAACTTACGGCTTTGGAGTGGCACTGGCTGCATTCGCCGGCGTGCTTGCCGCGCCCCTTTACCCAGTGTCACCGACCATGGGGGCTAACTTGCTGATCGTGGTATTTGCGGTGGTAGTGATCGGCGGCATGGGTTCAATCCTTGGTGCGGTCATCACAGGGCTGAGCATGGGGCTAATTGAGGGTCTTACCAAGGTCTATTATCCCGAAGCCGCCAACACCGTGATCTTTTTGGTGATGATTCTGGTGTTGCTGCTACGGCCCGCTGGCTTATTTGGCAAGGAGGCTTGAACATGAACACATCATCCACACTAACACCCGCCATGAAATTACAGCGGCGTGCGCTTAGACGCCGTAGCGCCTTTTATCTGGTGCTGATCGCCATCGGCCTGGTGGCGCCCTTCATTGTCTATCCCGTGTTCTTGATGAAAGTGCTGTGCTTCGCGCTGTTTGCCTGTGCCTTTAACTTACTGCTTGGTTACGCGGGGCTGCTCTCCTTCGGGCATGCGGCCTTTCTTTCCACCGGTGGCTATGTCACCGGCTACCTGCTGGCCAGCTACCCGGGACTGACGCCGGAGCTTGGCATTCTCGCCGGTACGGCAGCATCGCTGGTTGTAGGGGCGCTCTTCGGTGCCGTGGCCATTCGGCGGCAGGGAATATACTTCGCCATGATTACGCTGGCCCTGTCGCAGTTGATCTATTTCATTTTTCTGCAGTCGCCGTTCACTGGTGGGGAAGATGGATTGCACGGCGTGCCCAGAGGGGCGCTATTGGGTTTCATCGGCCTGGAAAGCAATCTGGCGATTTACTACTTCGTGTTGGGTGTTTTTCTGATCGGCTTTGCCACTATCCAAAGAGCCGTGCATTCACCATATGGGCAGGTACTCAAGGCGATCCGCGAGAATGAACCGCGCGCTGTGTCACTGGGTTACAACGTCGATGCTTACAAACTGCTCGCTTTTACGCTTTCGGCAGGCATTGCCGGTCTGGCCGGTGCCACCAAGACGCTGGTTTTCCAGCTCGCCTCGCTTACCGATGCTCACTGGCACATGTCTGGGGAGGTGATTCTGATGACGCTGTTAGGCGGTGTCGGCACCCTGTTCGGTCCACTGGTGGGCGCTGGCGTGGTGGTCAGTCTGCAGACGCAGCTGGCGCAATCACCCTTGGGCAATTGGGTGAGCGTTATCCTCGGTACCATTTTTGTGCTCTGCGTGCTGAGTTTCCGCAGCGGTATCGTCGGTGAGATTCAAAAAATCGTTAAAAAGAACTTTAAGTAAGTAACGCCAGCCAAGTTGATGTATCAGGAGAACAAAAACATGAACAAGCAAGCCGTCTGGCAGCCTGATCGTGAATATTGTCAAAACACGCGGTTGCAACAATGGTTAGAAACGTTGGGGTTCGAGAATTACGACAACTTCCTAAACAGAAGTATCAATGAAGTTGACTGGTTCTGGGGAGCACTGGAGGAGAAGTTGGGTGTTGTGTGGCGGACTCCCTACGACTCGGTCATCGAGGATCCGCAGGAAATCATGCACCCGCACTGGTTCCCCAAGGGGCGTCTTAATATCATTGAATCCCTTCTGGAGCGCTGGGCGCATGACCCAGAACATGCTGCCAAGGAGGCTTTGATTGCCCAGTCCGAGAATGGCAGTGAGGTGCGTTATACATACCTCGAACTTACCAGAGAGGTAGCGCGCTGTGCCGATATGCTGTACGCCTTGGGCGTTAGGCGTGGGGATGTGGTGTCGATCTACCTGCCGATGATTCCCCAGGCAATTATTGCCATGCTGGCAGCAATTCGCCTCGGTGCCATCTATGCGCCGGCTTTTTCCGGCTATAACGCCGACGCGCTGGCTGTGCGTCTCGAGGATTCTGGTTCGCGCTTTCTAATAACGGCAGATGGCTACTACCGGCGTGGACGCTTTATCGAGATGAAGGCGAAAGCCGATGAGGCGGTGGCGGCAGGTAGCGCGATTGAGTCAGTCATTGTGGTCAATAACACCGGTTCCGACTCGTCCCGACTGGCGCCCCATGAGCACGATTGGGATGTTCTGATGACGGCCGAGGACATACGCGAGAAGCGCGCCCCCGCCTGTGAAATGGCCAGCGATGATCCGTTGCTGCTGATTTATACCTCGGGCACTTCGGGTAAACCCAAGGGCGCTGTACATACCCATGCTGGCCTTCCGCTTAAATCAGCGCTGGATCTAGGCCTATGTATGGATCTTGGCCAGGACGATACGCTCTTCTGGATCACCGATATGGGTTGGTTAACGGCGCCGGTAGCCATTTTTGGCGCCTTGATGAACGGTGCAACCCTGGCAATCTATGATGGCGCTCCAAACTACCCGGAGGAAGATCGCCTCTGGACACTGGTTGAGGACTTCGGTGCTACTCATGTAGGGATTTCTCCGACCTTTACCCGCAGCCTGATGAAAGGCGACATTACGCCAAATCACTTGGGCGATCAGGTTCGGCTGTTCCTTTCTACCGGCGAACCTTGGGATGACGGGAGCTGGCACTGGTTGTTTGAAACCGTTGGTGGGCGTCGTATTCCTATCATTAACTACGCCGGCGGTACCGAGATTGGCGGCGGAATTCTGGTCAATGTGTTGCTCAGACCCATCGGCCCTTCCTGTTTCAATAGCCCTGTGCCCGGCATGGCCGCGAGTGTCGTCAACTCTGACGGGAAGCACGTTGTTGAAGAACTCGGGGAGTTGGTGATTGATAAGCCCTGGGTTGGCATGACGAAAAGCTTTTGGAACAACAACGCTAAGTATGAGGGGGAATACTTCTCACGATGGGCGGGGCGTTGGGTACATGGCGACATGGCCATCGAGTATCCCGACGGTCAGTTGGAGATTCGTGGACGCTCCGATGACACCATGAACGTCGCCGGTAAGCGCGTGGGACCGGCGGAGATCGAGGGTATCGTAGTGGCTTCTCCTGGCGTTGCTGAAGCGGCGGTGGTTGGTGTGGCTGATCCCATGAAGGGTGAGGTGCCGCTGTGCTTCGTGGTGCTCAAGCCGCAGGCCGAGAGCGAAGGCGTCGAGGCGGCCCTCAAGGCACTGGTGAGCGAGAAGCTGGGCAAGGCCTTCGCCCCACGCGAGGTGTTCGTGGTGGACGCCTTGCCCAAGACCAAGAACGGCAAGCTGCTGCGACGGGTGGTGAAAAACGCCTATATCGGTGGCGATGTGGGCGACCTGTCGGCGCTCGAGAGCTATGAGGCGGTGGAGAATATCGCCCGCCTGCGTGACCGCGGAGATGCCCCCGCATGACGAGTTCGATTGGCGCTGGAGAAGTGATGATGAGTGGCAAAAGAGACGGCGAACGAGTGGTCGTGATAACAGGCGCGGCGAGGGGGGTCGGCAAGGCGATTGCAAAGGTGTTCTGCGAAAATGGAGATCATGTGGCGATCTTCGACTTGGACCGGGAGGCCGGGCAGGCAACAGCCGAGGAGCTGGGCAACTGCCAGGCCTATGCGGTCGATATCACTGATGAAGAGGCCGTCCTGGTGGCCCTCGAGCGGGTAAGCCATCAGCTCGGCCCCGTTGATGTCCTGGTCAACAATGCTGGCTTGCAGTTCATCAGCCCTATTGAAGAATTTCCTTATGAGCAGTGGCAGAAACTGCTTGGCGTCATGCTGTCCGGCTCCTTTCTCATGACCAAGCATGTTGTTGAGGGAATGAAACAGCGTGGCTGGGGGCGCATCGTTAATATTTCCTCGGTACATGGCTTGACCGCTTCTCCTTATAAGTCGGCTTACATCGCTGCCAAGCATGGCGTCATCGGGCTGACTCGTGCAGTGGCTTGTGAAACGGCAAGTCAGGGAGTAACTGTCAATGCCATTCTGCCTGGAGCGGTGGATACCGAGTTGCTACGCAACCAGCTCGGTAGAATAGCCGAGGAAGAGGGCTGCTCTCCTGAGCAGGCATTGAAGAAGCATATTCTCTCCAAGCAGCCCATCCATCGATTGATCGGTGCCAGCGAGGTCGCAGGCCTGGTCGCCTATCTCGCCTCCGATGCAGCGGGCGGTGTAACGGGTGAGGCTATGCGTATAGCCGGCGGGTGGCGCTGATGTCGACTGAGAAATACGATCCAGTGCTGCGATTCAATAGTCGCTGGCTGACGCTCGAGGGACATGAATTCCCTCTCTTCCAGGCACGTATTAAGCGAGAGCGTATGCTTCGCTATCTTGAATTTCTAGGTCGGCCAGGACATGAGACGGAGAAAAACATCGTCTGTGAGGATATCGGGTCAGTCCTGCCCACCTTTCCCTTTTCTTTGGAGATGGAAGCCGGCGTAGTGAACGTGGTGGCGCGACTTCTTGAAGTCGATGCCAACTGCTTGCTTCACGCAGAGCAGGCTTTTACCTACTACGGTCCGCTGCGCTGCGAGGATCTCGTCACTGTGGAGTCATGGCTTCAGGACGTGACTTGGAAGCCCGGCAGTCGGGTCTGTTTCTTCGGTAAGGAGAGTCGCTTTCTTGTGGATGGGCGACTGACGGTTAGTAGCCGGTCTGTCTATGCCATCAAGGCTATCAAGGGGGGGAAGGATGACGGGGCAGAATAGCGAAGGAAAATTGACTGACTTTGAGCCGATCCGGCTGCGAAAAATGAACAAAGAGACACTTCACGCATACGCTGAGTTGTCTGGTGACAAGAACCCGATTCATCTTGATCGGGAGCAAGCCCTCCTTGCCGGCCACTCTGACATCATTTGCCACGGCATGCTTTCCATGACCGATATCGGCGGTTGGCTGACGCGTGCCATGGAAGGGTGGCAACTGGTCGATATCGCATGCCGCTTCGTGGCACCGATGGCCATCGGTACCCGCCTCAAGGTAGCGGGCGTCTGCATCGAACAACTGCAAAGCGGCGGGGTTCCCCGGGCCAGCGTCGACTTCACCGCCGAGGATGCCGGCGGCGTCATCAGGGTCACAGGGCGGGCCGACTTTCAGTGGACGAGCGCTGTAACACCCTGATCTTCCATCATCGACAAGAACAATCGAGGAGCCTGTCATGCAAGACGTCTTTCTCTGCCATCCGCGGCGCAGTGCCGTGGGGCGCTTCGGCGGCACCCTTTCCAGCGTGCGCCCCGACAATCTGGCGGCCAGCATCTTCAAGGCGGTGCTGGCGGAGTCTCCCGAGCTGGACCCTGCCGCGATCGAGGAAGTCTTCATGGGTTGTGCCAACCAGGCCGGTGAGGACAACCGCAACGTGGCGCGAATGTCGGCGTTGTTGGCAGGCTTGCCCCCCTCGGTACCTGGCACCACTATGAATCGCCTGTGCGGCTCCGGCATGGACGCGGTGGGCACCGCCTTCCGCGCCATCAAGGCCGGCGAGATGGAGCTGGCCCTGGCCGGCGGCGTGGAGTCCATGTCCCGCGCGCCCTACGTGCTGGACAAGGCCGACAGTGCCTTCTCCCGCGGCCAGAAGATCGAGGACACCACCATCGGTTGGCGCTTCATCAACCCGCTGATGAAGACGGTCTACGGTGTGGAATCCATGCCCGAGACCGCTGAGAATGTCGCCGAGAATTTTAAGATTGCGCGTGAAGATCAGGACGCTTTTGCTCTTCGCTCGCAGCAGAAAGCTGCCGCCGCGCAAAAAGCCGGCCGCTTCGCCCAAGAGATCACCGCGATCGAAATTCCGCGCAGTAAGCAGGAGTCGCTGATCTTTGATCAAGACGAGCACCTGCGGGAGACAAGTCTCGAGAAGCTCGCAAGCCTGCCCACTCCTTTTCGTAAGGGTGGTTCCGTCACAGCAGGCAACGCGTCGGGTATAAATGACGGTGCCGCCGCTATGCTGGTGGCTAGTGCTGAAGCGGTAGAGAAACACAGCTTGGCACCGATAGCGAAAATCCTGGGTATGGCTACTGCCGGCGTTGAGCCATGCATTATGGGCTATGGTCCGGTGCCCGCAGTGCAAAAACTGCTCAAGCGTACTGGTGTAAGCATTGATGAGATTGACGTAATCGAACTCAACGAAGCCTTCGCCGCTCAAGCACTCGCCTGTATGCGCGATCTTGGCATTGCCGACGACGACCCACGCGTAAACCCTAACGGCGGTGCTATTGCCCTTGGCCATCCGCTGGGAATGTCCGGGGCACGGTTGCTGCTCACTGCCGCGCACGAGCTGCAAAATAGTAGTAAGCGCTATGCTCTCTGTACTATGTGCGTGGGAGTGGGACAAGGAATCGCTACACTTCTGGAGAGGGTGGATATATGAAGGCTGTATTCATTACCGGCCATGGTGGCAACGAGGTGATTAACGTCAGAGAATGCGAGTATCCGCAACGCCGGCCGGGTGAGGCGCTGGTGCGCATTGAGGCAGGGACCCTTAACCAAGTTGACCTCTATATGCGAAATAGCGGTGCTGGCATTACTCATCAGCTACCGCTGATCATGGGTCTTGATGGCGCTGGTGTCGTGGAAAAAATAGATGCTGATGAGACTCGGATTTCAGTTGGTCAGCGGGTTGTGGTGTTTCCAGGTATGTCCTGCGGGCGCTGTGAATTTTGTCGGCGTGGCGACGATGTGCTTTGCACCGGTATGAAGCTGATGGGGGAGCATTGTGATGGCACCTTCGCTCAGTGGATCAGCGTGCCGGTTGAGAACCTCTTTTCTATGCCAAAGCATTTGGACTTTGTGCAAGCTGCGGCGATGGGTGTGAACTATCTCACTGCCTGGCGGATGCTGTTTACCCGGGCGCAGTTGAAGCCTTGGGAAACTGTACTGGTTTTCGGGGTCGGTGGTGGCGTATCGCTTGCTGTCATGCATTTAGCCAAGAGTATTGGCGCCAGGGTGGTTGTTACCTCCAGGGAAGAGGGGAAGCTCGAAAAAGCCCGCAATATGGGGGCGAATGAGACGATCAATAGCCAGACGCATGATGTGGCCAAGGCAGTGATGGCGCTTACTGAGGGGCGTGGTGTAGATGTGGTCGTCGAGAATGTCGGCGAGGCTGTCTGGTCATCAGCCATGAAGTCTTTGGTACGTGGGGGAAGGCTAGTGACCTGCGGAGCGACATCAGGTGACCAGCCGCCGGCGGATCTGAAGCGGATCTTCATCCGTCAGCTACAGATTATTGGCTCTACTAGTGGAAATTCCTCTGAATTTAAACAGCTACTAGCCTATGCTGAACGGCATAGGATTATCCCAATGATCGATAGCGTATTTTCTTTGGACGATATCCACCAGGCATTGGACCGTTTGGAATCAGATGGCAGGATGGGAAAGGTTGGGCTAGCGCTGAATCCGCCTAAGTAGGTTGTTGGCACCGGCAACGTTACGGTATCTAGGCGGTACTGACTAGTGGAGATGTAGGTTGGTGGGGTTTGTAATCACGCTGGAAATTTCAAGCGGCAAAAGATGTTATAAATTTTCCAATTTTTGCGTGTGACATTTTCGTACCAAAGGAATTGCTAAAAGTGATCTGTAAGGGAAACGCTGCATAAATACTGACGTAGGTGCTTAAGCGTCACCTTCGGGAAAATGTGGCTTTCTATCGTCTGACAGGGTGCACCCTGATGAAACAGATCTCGTTTGCTCAGGCTGAGCATCAGCACAAGAAGAAGGTCACCCGCCGGGAACGATTCCTGGCATAGATGGATGTCCTGATGCCATGGCAACGCTTGATTGAGGCGCTGTCACTGTCCTATTTTCCGAATTCGGCGGGCAAGCGCGGCGTTGTACATACCATCGGGCTGAGTGACAAGGGGATGCCGGGCGTCTACCGCATCGAATTACAGGTCACGGCAGGCAGCGGCAAAC
Organism: Halomonas sp. AOP13-D3-9; assembly: GCF_052379125.1. Lineage (NCBI taxonomy): Bacteria > Pseudomonadati > Pseudomonadota > Gammaproteobacteria > Oceanospirillales > Halomonadaceae > Halomonas > Halomonas sp. AOP13-D3-9. The sequence continues at coordinate 125,261 of NZ_JBQSYH010000014.1, forward strand.
TGGCCATGTCCGGCCTATGGAATTCCATGGCCGCCAAGGAACAGGTCAAGATGGCGTTTGATTACTTCAAGGCCAACGCCAGCCGCATCAGCGGTGCCCGAAAGGTCATGGAGCACGATTTTCACCTGCATGTGGTCGACCTGCAAAGCACCGGCGTATTGCGGGATATCGCACTGGCCAGCCTGGTGGCGTTCTCCTCCGGGCTGGTGGGAAAGCCCACCCAGAGCCAGATGGTCGTGCTGGGCGATATGAGCCTGGGCGGCAGCCTCAAACCCGTGGAAAGCCTCGCCGAGTGCCTTCAGGTAACGTTTGATGCGGGCGGCAAGCGCGTCACTCTCCCGATGAGCAGTGCCATGGATATTCCGACGATCCCCGGTGAGCTGTTCACCAAATTCCAGACCAGTTTCTACGCCGAGCCCGTGGATGCGGTGGTCAAAGCGCTGGGGGTGGAATAAGGTTATTAATGAGAACGAGCTAGCTAGTCCCGCATGGTGCATACCATATCAGTGAGCAAAAGATTGGCAGGTGAGGAGCATAGAGATGAAAGTGACTGAAAAAGTAGAAGTCGATGCCGTCACCGATGTGGTATGCGATGTATGTCTAACCTCAACCCGCACAGCAGGTGAAAATCTTGAGTACGCCACCCTTCAAGCGCACTGGGGCTACGGCACCCAGCACGATGGAGAACGGTACGAGCTGCACCTGTGTGAAAGCTGCTTTTTCGGTACGTTGGCTTATTTCAAGCAGGAGCGCAGAGTGCAAAATTTATTCAGCGAAGATGGCTGTGCATTGAGTGCAGACGACCACTTGGGGTTGGTAGCCGAAGACGACTACTTCCGCGATGAAGGTGGCAACAAAGCGCAATAGGTATTCGCTTTATCAACTGCGCGTGATAGAGGTTACGTACGACAGCAAACGACTCTGAGCGGTCATGCCGGCAAATACTGCAGGCACGTTCGTTCATGTTATGCAGCGGGCACGGTGATTGATGTTATTTTGCCGAGTTATAATTAATATTTAGTGGTTTCAATAAGTTAGGATATGCGTGGTGCGCTAGATAACATTATTAAACGTGCCGTCACGTTCATCTTGTATCACAGCGTTCCGCCTAATCACTGTTGAACTAAACCGCTTCGCGGCAGCTGTCGACGAACCACGCCTTTCGCCTCATCGGGCCACACTGTTGATTGACCCACGTGGGTCAATCAACAGGAGTGACGACGATGACTGCCTTGCGACAGAAGATGATCGCGGCCATGCGTCAGCGTGGCTTTGCGCAACGTACCCACAACACCTACCTGATGGTGATCACTGATCTGGCACGTTATTTCCACCGCCCGCCAGACACGTTGAGTACCGACGACCTGCAACACTTCTTCAATCACCTGGTTCAGGAACGCGGTTTGTCCGCGGCCAGCTGCCGTGTCTACCTGCACGGCGTACGGTTTCTGTACTTGCACGTGTTGCAGTGGCCGTCGTTTGATGTGCCGCTCACCGTCCCCAAAAAACCGCAGCGGATTCCAGAGCTGCTGACTCGCGACGAGGTTCGGCGGATTCTGTCCGCCTGTCAAAACGCCAAGCATCGCATGATGCTCGAACTATGCTACGGCTGCGGATTACGTGTGACCGAGGTCTGCCACCTGCGAGTCAGTGACATCGACAGCCAGCGTTATCAACTCCGTGTGACGCAGGGCAAGGGCGGCAAGGATCGTATGGTGCTACTACCGGTGACCCTGCTTGATCGCTTGCGCGATTACTGGCGCGCCTACCGGCCAGTCACATGGCTGTTCCCGAGCGCTCTGTTTCCCGATCAAGCACTGCACTCCAGTGCGCCGCAGAAGGCCTTTACCCAAGCCAAGCGCCTGGCCGGAGTCGAGCGGGTCGGTGGCATCCATAGCCTGCGCCATGCCTATGCCACCCATGTCTTGGAGCAGGGCCTGCCCGTTCATCAGCTCCAGCGGCTGCTAGGCCACCGGAACCTCCAGTCGACGATGCGCTACCTGCACTGGCTACCGAGCCAGCAAGGGGGCGATCAGTGTCATATTGACCTAGTGGCCGCCTTGGAGGTGAGCCATGACTAAGGCCGCTACCTTGCAACAGGCGCTGACCCGCTTCCTCGATCCCACCGGTCTTGATCGCCAGCGCCAACGGGTGTGTACCCATCTGCTGGCCTGCCGAACGGAGGCGATGGGTGGGATGATCTTGCAGTGCTCCGACTGCGCTTACGTACAGCCACGCTACTTTGGCTGTCGCGATCGTCACTGCCCACAGTGCCAAGGCCGTGCTAGAGTGATCTTACCCAGCAACAGTGGACACTCGTTTAAGCGATCATTCGGACTTCAAACGCCTCTGGGCTGATCATCCCTATAGCACTGTGCCGTCGTTGCTTGGTAAGCGTCCGGTGATCACACCTTGTCAGGTATAGTCGGCTTCCAGTTGTGGGGTAATAGCTCATCGATGGCGTTGTTTTTCTGTGTCGGCAACCGAGTCAGTACATCCTTCAGATAGGCATAGGGATCAAGCCCGTTTAGCTTCGCTGTCTGGATCAGTGTCATGACCGCCGCCGCACGTTGGCCACTACGCAGTGACCCTGCGAACAGCCAGTTGGAACGACCTAGCGCCCAGGGCCGGATCTGGTTTTCCACCCAGTTGTTGTCGATAGGTACAGAGCCATCATCAAGGTAGCGCGTCAGCGCTTCCCAACGTTTGAGACTGTAATCCAACGCTTTGGCGGTGCCGGAGCCATCCGGTACCTTCTGGCGATGCGACAGCATCCATTGATGCAGCGCATCAGCGATTGGTTTGGCTCTGGTTTGACGGATTTCTCGCCGCTTATCCGGTGGCAGATCTTTGGTTTCCCGTTCGATCTCGTAGAGTCCGCCGATGGTTTCCAGGGCCTTGGCCGCCAGTTCGCTCTTATTGGTGTCGTGCAGGTCGTAGAACTTGCGCCGGGCATGAGCCATGCAACCGATTTCGGTAATGCCGTTACCGAACCCGGCCTTGTAACCGGCGTAGTCGTCACAGACCAGTTTGCCCTGCCAGTCACCCAGGAAGGTTCGGGCATGTTCGCCCGCACGACTGGGAGCGAAGTCATAAACCGTGGCGCTCAGGTCCGAGAACGATGGGGTGCAGTAGACCCAGACGTAGGCTTTGTGGGTTTTCTTCTTGCCTGGGACCAGCATGCTGACCGGGGTTTCATCGGCGTGCAGAACGCTGTGCTCCAGCAGGGCATGTCTCAGCGCATCCGCCAGGGGCTGCAACTGCACACCACAGGCACCGACCCATTCGGCCAGCGTAGAGCGCGGTATTTCCAGGCCGGCACGGCCGAAGATACGTTCCTGACGGTACAGTGGCAGATGGTCCGCGTATTTGGCCACCAGCACCTGGGCCAGCAGACCGGCGGTGGGAATACCCTTGTCGATTACCTGCGGTGGTACCGGCGCCTGGATCAGGGTTTCGCACTCGTCGCAGGCCCACTTGCCACGGATATGACGCTCCACCGTGAGCTCGCCCGGGACGTAATCCAGCTTCTCGCTGACGTCCTCACCGATGCGTTTGAGTTGGCAGCCACACTGGCACTGAGTATTGTCCGGTTCGTGGTGGATCAGGATACGGGGCAGTTCTGGTGGCAGTGAGGTCCGCTTGGGTGTTTGCTTTGGCCGAGCCGCTTTCTGCTCGTCGGTCATCGCCTGATCCAGCTCAGCTTCGATCGAGGCCAGGTCGCTGTCGATCAGTTCATCCAGCAGTTTTCCCTGAACTGCGTCCAGTTGCTCGCTGCGCCGAGCGTACTTGTGACGCTTGAGGATGGCGACTTCGTGGGTCAGCTTCTCGATGATGGCATTACTGCACACCAACTCTCGTTCCTTCCGGCCCAGGATTTGATCCTTGGCATCCAAAGAGTCCATGAGTTCCGTTGCCAGGGCACGGAGCTGATCGGCAGAGAGTTGGTTGATATCGGGGCGCTGAGACATGCCCGATAGTATGCCAAGCCCATGAGCTGCAAGCGATTCGCAATTCTGGTTATAGCGGTGCTACGGCACTTGTGGTTACAGGATGGAGATGACGCCGTCGGACCCAAGGCGTTGCCATGGTAGGCCCTGAACCAGGGCGGCCAACTGTTCTTCGGTCAGGCACAGTTGGCTACCGCGCCAGGGTTCACCCCAATGGAACTTACCCCTATTCAACCGGCGAGCACAGAGCCATATGCCGAGACCGTCGTGGATCAGTACTTTCATCCGGTTGCCCCGCTTGTTGGCGAATAAATAGGCGCAATGGGGTCTGGCCGAACCGAAGACCTGAATAACCCGGGCCAAGGCCTTGTCGGGCCCTGCCCGCATGTCCAGTGGTTCAGTGGCCAGCCAGATCTCATCGATGCGGATCATCCTAACAGGTCCCGTAACAGAGCCACACACTGATGGGCCTGCTCCGCCGGCCACTCCACCATGATCGGACCACCGGCGCGGGGAATCTCAATACGGATGGTATTACGCTTGTCCGAGGCCAACTGGTTGCCCGGTAAAGAGGTTGCCGCAGGCAGATTAACCGGAACAAATCCCGGTGTTGCTGGTATTTGATCAGGCCGCTGCGCTTCTCTCATCTAGCGCCGGACCATGTTCGCGTTGAGGCCGTTATCCAGCGAGATCCGGGAAATGGAGACGCCGGGTTCCAGGCACTGGGCAACAATTTGGGCTTTGAACTCCCGGGAAAACCGGCGACGTCGTTGGTAGGGCCTGGATACGCTTAATTCGTTCATGCTAAGTGTCCACTAAAAAAATAAGTGGACACTATCTTGACGGCGGTAGCGCCTGGCTCAAGATGAGATCACCGGACGCTTACGTTGCTTGTTGTAGTCCAGTTCGATGTATTCAAACACCTGGCGTCTCATCATATCTCGCGTTTTAAAGTTCTCGCCGTGGATCGCTTCCACCTTGAGGCTGTGAAAGAAGCTTTCGGCACAGGCGTTATCATAACAGTTGCCTTTCGCGCTCATACTGCACTTGAGTTCATGTCGCGTCAGTAGCGACTGATACAGCGTCGAACAGTACTGACCACCTCGATCTGAATGGACGATCACGCCTGTTGGCATTTTACGTTTCCATAGCGCCATTTGTAGTGCATCACAGACAAGATCTGCCGTCATACGCTCGCTCATTGCCCAACCAACGACTTTGCGAGAGTAAAGATCAATTAGCACAGCAAGATAAAGCCAACCTTCACCCGTCGCCAAGTAGGTGATATCACCCACCCACTTTTGATTAGGGGCTGAAGCCCTGAAGTCTTGCTCTAGCAGGTTTGGCGCAACAGGTAGCGAATGTCGAGAGTTTGTGGTGGCCTTGAACTTACGGGCAGCTTTAGCACGCAGGCCTTGTCGCTGTAAGCTGGCAGCCACGGTCTTGCGATTCACCGGTATTCCGTCATCTTGCAGGTCTAGAGCTAATCTCGGGGCGCCTGAGCGGCCTTTACGTTGGTGAAACGCCGCAGCCACACGCTTATCGAGAACGGCTTGCTGGCTGCGCTTTAGAGACAGACCTCCTTCGCGCTGTCGCCAAGCGTAGTAGCCGCTTCGAGCGACCCCAACAACATGGCACATGCGCTGAACACTGAAAGCCTGGCGATGACGATGGATAAAGGCGTACTTCACTTCAGGCTCTTCGCAAAGTACACCGCGGCCTTTTTTGTGATAGCCAGCTCCTCATTGGCTTCGGCTAATTGCCGCTTCAGACGAACGTTTTCTTCTGCCAGCGACCGCTCTCGCTCAGATGTATCTTGCTGTTGCTGAACCTTAGAACGCCACTGATAAAGCTGACTCGAGTGTATGCCCAGTTCACGAGCCGCTGCGGCAACGCCTATGCGATCAGCAAGCGCTAACGCTTCTTGCCGATAGGTATCTGAGTAACGGGTATAGGATTTTTTCTTCATTGATGTCGTCGATCTTGCCATGGTTCACCTCGTTGCAGTGTATTACATTCTTGAGGTGTCCATCGTTACTGGGCAAGATCAACCCGCCTAGGGTTTGTAAGACAGACGAAGTAAGCATAAAAAAGCCGCCACGCGTTAGCGTCGGCGGCAGGCTAATGCTTCTACTCTCTAGCGCTATTGTGCCTGCAACATAGGCGTCCCTGGCCGCCAGAAAACGTTTTGCCCAATCCGGCTAAAGCCCCACTGGCTTTTGCTACGAAACGCACGCTGTTGGTTATCTGTCATTGCACTCTGCCCGTCTGCATCACGAATATAACGAGCCAGTGTCATGGCGGCTGGCTGGCCGTAGCGTGCACCCGGGGAGGCGCATGTCCAGATATGGCGTAAGGTCATCGCAATATCAGGTTCATGTTGGTCTAAGTAGGTAAGGCCATAGGCACACGCTTCTAGCGTAAACGCATCGTGGCTACAGAGCTTCCACGCCGCGTTAGGCTTGCCTTTCGCGTCGTAGGTATACGTCTTGCCAATATCGTGCAACAGCCCCGCTACAAAGCACGTTTCCTGCATCAGGCGCGGCATAGCTGGCTCATTTAAACGCAGCATGGCAACAGCATTATTCGCGACGTTCAGCGAATGCTCTAGCAACCCACCTGCATAGGCGTGGTGGTAGGTCACGCTGGCGGGTGCATTCAGAAACGCCTCGATACGGTCCTTACGTTCCAATACCCGTGTTAAAAACGCCCGGAGATGCTCTGATTGAAGCGACTGCACGGTCTCGACTAATTGATCGAACACCGCTGGTGCGGGGGCGTACACGCGTGGCAACGATTGTAGCGTGTCCAGTGAATGGATTTCCTCACGGGTCGCCTTGCGGAGCTCATCAAGCAGGAATTGGCCTGATAAGCACTTTACTCCTGATGCAGTAACAAAATCCAAATGGCCAATGCGCTCAGGTACGTGTGTCTTGGCCAAATTCAGCATTGCGATACGATCACCTTCGCAGTCGCTTAGCCGAAGCTTTAGAAAAGGCGTTTTTGCATTGTCGAACTCCACCACGCGCCCCGTAAGGCGATAAGTGCCCGTAAAAGTGCGAGACAGGTGTGCTGGAGCTTGTTGATTAGGCAGTTTCATGGCGGTGCTCCTTCTCGGGCTTGGTGGACGTGGCATTGCCTAATAAACGCTCGAAAGCAGAGCCGTCCATACGTGTGGCATTAGGCACATAGCGCGAATAGACCTTAAACAGCATCTCGGTTGAACTGTGGCCTAACATGCGCGCTACCCACTCTGGGTTCTCACCCGAGGCTAGAAACAGCGTCGCGGCGGTATGGCGCGTTTGGTACGGGCGGCGTTTGGTAAGCCCCAGTGACCGCAGTAGGGGATACCACACGCGTTTCGTCACGTTGTTGTGATCAAGCGGCTGTCCCAGTTGATTGCAGAACACGAACTGGCTCATACGCCCAGTCGCGGCGTACTGCGTTTTTAAGGCGTCATATACCTGCCCAAACATGGGGATTTCACGCTGGGAGCCATCGGTCTTGGTGTATTCCGTTTCGCCATTGATCAATGTCTCGCGCACCAAGATTTCTCGTTTAGCGAAATCGACATTTTTCCACTTCAATCCATCTATTTCACCGGTACGCATACCGGTAAAAAAGCGCACCGTGTAGTAGTTGCGATAGTCGGGGCGCACGTTATCGATGATGCGGTGGACTTCATGGAGCGAGAAGGGCTCGATGTGCGTTTTCTGTAGCTTTAACGGTTTGATATTTTTGTAGGGCGTCTCGAAATCGAATCGCTCGGCAGCTTCATCCAGCACCATGCGAAGAATGGTCATATGGCTGTTGATAGTCTTTGGCGATACGAGCCCCGTGCTGCCACGCCCTTTGCGCTTGGCCAGCTTGGCGCGAAACCCCATGATGTCGGCCTTGGTGATATCACCAATGGGCTTTTTACCGAATGCGGGCTTCAGCGAGCTATTCAAGATCGAGCGCACATTGCGCACGTGGGAAGCACGCCACTGGATCTTGCTCTCCTCAAACCACTGCTCAGCAAAGTCGTTGAAGAGTGGTGTGTCTAAAGCCACTGCATCTTGATGCTCAGTGGTAGGAGCTTGCTGGTGGCCTTTCAGTTTCTGTAAATTGCTGCTGTTGGGGAAAAACTCGGCATAATTGAATTCGCCTAGCAGCATCTTTGCTTCCATGCGCTGTAACAGCAGCTCCAGCTGTTTGCGATTTTTGGCGTTATCGTCAAGCAGGGTCTGCTCACGAAAGCGCTGGCCGTCAAACCGAAAGTCAATAAAAAGCTTTTTGCTTTCCTTGCGCGCGCGCACCTTACCCATGGCAGACTCCTCCATTCGCCATCGGTATGGTGACTTGTTGTTGGCGAGGTGTTGCTTGCAGCATTTCTTCTTGGATAGCCTCCCAGATATACAGAATTTTCCGACGTCCAAAGGGACGGATGTAATGGGTGCCTTCAATGAGCACGCTGTCTTTGAGTTGCTGGCGGATAGTGCGCGCATCGTATTTGATACGTGAGGCGAGTTCTTCCGTTGTCAAAAAAGTGCAGTCCATGAGATTATCTCCTCATGTGGTGATCATTTGATAATATTTTTAATCTCTCGATTAGGAATATATACAATCAAATGATTATTTCAAGCACTTTTTGATAATTTTTATGATCAATAATAGAGAAGACGATGATTCGGTATCACTTAAAAGAGTTGATTGCAGAGAAGGAATTTGCCGAGCGGCGCAGAATTACGATCGGGGAGATAGCGAAAGAAACGGGCATCAATCGGATGACGTTATCGAAAATTATCAATCACCCAGGCCACAGCACGGTGACAGATAATCTAGATAGGCTTTGCTACTACTTTAATTGTGAGATCGAACAGCTAGTGACTCACATCAAGGAGTCCAGTCCAGAACCTGCGCCTTAACTCGGTAGGAAAGAAAAAGAAGGAAATGCTGAATCAATTGTTCGGTGCCTGAAGGTCGCCGCCTTTTTTACCTACCAATAGGCATTTTTAAAAATGGGCACGGTGTGGGCACAATTTGGGCACAGAGCTTTTTGGAATGACAGGCAACAAAAAAGGCAGATCATTAAGTAACTGATCTGCCTTTCAAAATATTGGTAGCGGGGACCGGATTTGAACCGATGACCTTCGGGTTATGAGCCCGACGAGCTACCAGACTGCTCCACCCCGCATCAACGTGTGGCGTATTCTACAGAAGTTTTAGATGAAGTCAATAGGGTGATTAACACGTTTGGCTTATAGCCGTTGATTATGACCTGCGGCAACATGAGGTAAGTGAAGCTATGCTTTATATAGCCATAACAACAAGCTTACGTTGGTGCACCGAATTGCCAAATAGTGCACTAGGGTAATACAGGCGCAGTCGCGCTTATTCACAATGGCTTGCGACACAACGTGCATACTTTGCGATCCAAGCCATTTGTCATATCAGGGAGGTAGTCAATGGCCAATCAAGCCCCCGTCGCCTGGGTAACTGGTGGAACTGGTGGTATCGGTACGGCAATTTGTCGTTCGTTGGCAGATGCGGGATATCTGGTTGTGGCGGGTTATCGCAACCCGGACAAGGCCAAAACCTGGCTAGAAACGCAGCACGCCGACGGCTATAACAATATCGAATTGTCTGGAGTCGACCTCGCTGATCACCACGCCTGCCTGGAAGGAGCCCGCGAAATCCACGACAAGTATGGCCCGATTAGCGTGCTGGTGAACTGTGCGGGGATTACCCGCGATGGCACCATGAAAAAAATGTCCTACGAGCAGTGGTATGAAGTGCTCGACACCAACCTCAATAGCGTTTTTAACACCTGCCGTAGCGTCATTGAGATGATGCTTGAAAATGGCTATGGTCGGATTATCAATATTTCTTCCATCAATGGTCGTAAAGGCCAGTTTGGTCAGGTCAATTACGCGGCGGCGAAAGCCGGTATGCATGGCCTAACCATGTCGCTGGCGCAGGAAACCGCGACCAAAGGGATTACCGTTAATACCGTATCGCCTGGCTATATCGCCACCGATATGATTATGAATATTCCAGAAAAAGTGCGCGAAGCAATCCGGGAAACAATTCCCGTGAAGCGCTATGGCACGCCAGAGGAGATTGGCCGACTGGTCACCTTCTTAGCCGATAAGGAGTCAGGGTTTATCACCGGTGCGAACATTGATATCAACGGTGGTCAGTTTATGGGCTAGTGGTTAGCTCAAGAGGAGAACGTAAACGGGAGGCTCATAGCCTCCCGTTTTCTTGCTAATGCTACGGCAATGGAACCCGCGCCAGGCGGCTTAGCAGGTTATCCAGCTCTTCCACTTCAGCGGTCCATAGCGTGGCGGGCATTGGACCTAGCGCCAATAGCGCAACCAGGATGTCGACAACGTCTTGATCACGGCTGCGCGCTTGGTTGAAGCCTTCATTCAAGCGCTCTACCTGAATTGCCAGGCGCAGCGGTTCGTCGCTTTGCCGCACGCTACCCACGGCCAGCATCGACAAGTGCACTCTTAGCCTGGCGAGAGAGTCGGCTATGCGGGCGTGATCCGCGTCGGATAGCGGTGCTGCCACGTTATGGCGCTGTTGATTACGTGCGTCATGTGCCTCATTAAAGGCGGGGGGAAGCGAGGCGCTAAGCACCGTTTGGGCATCCACATCGCTGAGGGCGCCCTCACTGAGGTAGCGCTGGTCGGCTGCTAAGTGAGCGTTTACTAACGGCATAAGAGCGTGCCACTGCTGAACCGTATCGGCAACCGCCAGGCGGTTTAAGCGTTCGCGACGCGCTCGCACAATCCCGCTCATTCTTCGCTGCATGCCTTCGCTGCGCCGATTGCGTGGCAGCGGCTCAAGCTGGTTGGCCTGTTCGATAAAGCGATCCAGTGCGGCCGCCTCGCTGGCCTCAATAGGTTGCCAGCTATCCATTTCGTCGATCAGGGTCTGCATCTCATCCAACTGCTGTTGCTGGCGCGCTGCCTGCTCATTTTTATGCGCATCGCGCTGGGCAAAGAGTTGGTCGCACTCATGGCGAAAAGTTTTCCACAACGTTTGCTCTTCGCCTTTGGGTGCCCGGCCTAGCGTTCGCCACTGTTGCTGTAGCTGTTTGGTCTGGTGAATACGCTGGGCTAATGGTTGGCTGTCGTCGCTGCGCAGCGCGCTCACTTGGCTAATCAGGTCGCGTTTTTGTGAGGCGATAGTCTCAGCGCGTTGATCAATTAAGGTCTGCAAACGGTGACGAATAGTGCCGAAACGACGCCCAACGGTTTCAGAGCGCTCGCGTGGCACGGGGCTATAGTGCCGCCATTGGTGGCGCGCTTTGTCGCGAATTTGCCGCAGCACATCAGGGTCGGCGTCTTCAGCGGGCTGGGCCAGTAGGCTTTCAAGCTGATCGCACAGCGCCTCGCGGGCTTGAAGGTTGGTCTCACGCTCTTGGCTAAGCTGATCCCGCCAGGGGGCGAGGCGCTCGTGGATGCGATCCGAAGCGCTGCGAAAACGCGCGGACTGTTCGCGGTTGGCCGCCGCATCGCCCAGTGATTTCCACTCTTTGACCAGTTGGCGATGGTGGCGGTCAAGCGCTTCTTCCGCCATATGGGGGTCGTTAGCCAGAGTTTCGATGCTGGCACATAGCTGCTCGCGCTTGGGTCCGGCGACGAACCCCCGCCAGTCGCGTAGTTCTGCCAACCGGGCGGCTAAATGCTTTAAGCGCGTTTTGAGCGGTTGAGCAGAGGGGCTTTCCAATGCTTCGATGCGTGGTTTTAGCCGCTGATGCAGGCGGCTGGCACTTTTAAAGGCGCCGCGTTCTAGCAAGTGCTCAAAGGTGTCGAGTTCCGCACCATGGGTCTCCAGTGTGGCGCTGTCTTCTGTAGGCTGCGAGGGGGCGGTGTTGTCAGCGTTGAGAGCCGCTTGGGCGCGGCCGAGCAGCGCGGGGGGCGTTAAGGCTTCCGGCCATTGGCATTCGCTAATCAGTGTGGCCAGGGTAGCGTGGTCACCACTGGCCAGTGCGGTTTCGATGGCGGCGCTTACCGCACACCAGCGCTGCCATGCCTCTAAGCACTGATCGTAGTGCTGTATCGCCAGCGTGTAGCGCTGGCGCAGGGTCTCGCTGGGCGGATGCATATCGGAAAGCGCCTGCCAGCGTTGGCCGAGCAGTTGGCGCTGGGCGCGCAGGCTGTCGATATCCTGCACGGTCATGGCGGAAGCGTGGCGCAGGCCATCGAAGGTCTCTTCGATCCCTTCAAGCAGCTGTTCGCGGGTGTTTTCGGCTTCCTCGCGGCGCTCGTCGCTCTGCTGCCGAGCCTGCTCCTGGGTCTCGTGGTCGTGGAGCGTTTTGCGGCAATTGAGTACGGCTTGATGAAAGCGCTGCTCCTGTTCCACGCTGGGTGGCTGCGTCAGCTGCTCCCACTGGCGTTCAAGATGCCGAAAGCGGCCGCCGTAAAGTGGTTCCCAAGGCGCATGTGCGTGCTGCTCCAGCTGTTTCAGAAGTGTTTCGCGCTGCTGCGCTTCCGCTTCCAGCCACTGGGCATCGCTGCGCAAGCGGTTTAGGCGCTCCCGCGCCAAGCGAACCACCTGACGGTCGCGGCGCGCCTCTTTTACTAACCGCTTAAGGCCCTCTTCGTCCTCAATGCGTTCGGCGGCCTGATGGCGAACGGCGGCCACACCGTTATGGCAGGCTTGACGAATCAGGTCATTTTCATCGCTTAGCTTGCTCAGTGCGACCAAGCGCAGATTAAGGTTGTCACCTTGTAGGGCGACCGCACTCAGCACCCTTGGTTCTTCAATCTGTTCGACCAGAGATTGGCGTTGGTGCAGATCGGTATGGCCTTCTCGCCCGCTGAGTCGTTGGCAAACGGCATTGAACCAGGCTTCCTCCTGCTGATGCTGGGGGTAAGCATTGACCAGTCCCTCACAGTCATCCAGGGCCAGCAGCGCGGTAAGGCGAATCTGGCTATCGCTATCTTGAGCGAGCGACTGCAGCGCTTGGCGCTGTTCGGCTTGCTCTGGATTCAGTCGTTGGAGGGCCTGACGGCGCACCTCGGGGTCAGGGTGTTGCCACCGAGGTGCGAACAGGCGTCTTAACAGTCCGTGCATGGATCATCCTGCTAGTATGAAATGCGTAGCGTGAAAAAAACGGCTCGGTGGTTGCAGTCACCGGCGCTGTCGCTTAGCTTGGCGTTGCTATTGCTATCTTGTAATAAGCATGGTGTGACAAGCAGCTATTTTCTAGGCCACACTGCTTCTAGAACACACTGTTTTTAGGCTACAGTGTTTCTAGACGACGAAATGCGTGATAGTACGCTACCTTTATCTTATCTGAACATGACGGGGAGTTCGGCCATGAGCCTTAACGTGGATAGTGCCGCAGTGGCCTTTACCTTCAAAGGCGGCATGCTGCCGATGACCGTCATGGAGTTAAGTAGCGCTGATCCGGAACAAATCCGGCAGCAGTTGGCTGGCAAATTCTCCCAGTCGCCTGCTTTCTTTCAGCATACACCGGTTGTGCTCAGCGTGGAAAAACTCGATGAACCCCACTTAGCTCTTGAGCGCATTTGTGCTGTATGCCGTGACCATAAACTGTTGCCGGTGGCCGTTCGCGGCGGCAGCGAGCCAGTACGCCAGTCGGCCTGGGCGCTGGGGTTGGGGTGGTTTCCGCCAGTGGCAGAGGGGCGTGCCCGGGTGCTGGAAAGTGTTAGCAACTCGCCGGTGCATGAGGTTACCCGTGAGGAGACGGTGAGCGAGACGGAAGCGCCAACCCTTGCTACCCGGCTGTATCGCGGCACCGTGCGTTCGGGGCAGCAAGTCAGCGCTGCTGATGGCGATTTAGTTGTCATCGGGGCGGTGAATGCCGGGGCAGAAGTGCTGGCTGCCGGCAGTATTCACGTTTATGGCGCGCTACGCGGTCGTGCTTTGGCGGGGATTCATGGTAACACTCAAGCGGGCATTTATTGCCGCGAACTGGCCGCCGAACTGCTTTCGGTGGCGGGTAATTATAAGCGCTCGGAAGATATCGATGCACAGCTGCGGGGTCAGCCTGCAGAAGTGCACTTTGCGCAAGAACAGCTCGAAATTAAGCCATTAGGGTAATGTTTCCGTATGAGCGCACGTTGGTGCTTCATGCCTAGCGACGCCGAAGACGCTATCCGTTACAGTATGGCATGTTGATGACATTGACGTTCCCGTTATGCGCAGAGCGCCCACTGAACTTGCGCTCGCGACCAACGACTTCAAGAAGGAAGTGACTTTTGGCCAAGATAATTGTAGTGACCTCTGGTAAAGGGGGGGTCGGTAAAACCACCAGCGCTGCGGCAATCTCCACCGGGCTTGCGTTGCGCGGTAAAAAAACCGTCGTGATCGATTTTGATGTGGGGCTGCGTAATCTCGACCTGATCATGGGCTGCGAGCGGCGTGTGGTGTATGACCTAGTCAACGTGATTCAAGGCGAAGCGGGGCTTAATCAGGCGCTGATTCGCGACAAGCGCGTTGAGAATCTGTTCATTCTGCCTGCCTCACAAACCCGCGATAAAGATGCCTTAACCCAGGAAGGCGTCGCGGAGATCCTGGAGAAGTTGAAAGAAGATTTCGATTACATTCTGTGTGATTCTCCCGCGGGTATTGAACGCGGTGCGCAGTTGGCCATGTATTTTGCCGATGAAGCGATTGTGGTCACCAACCCCGAAGTATCGTCAGTGCGCGACTCTGATCGTATTTTAGGCCTGCTGGCCTCTAAAACCCGGCGCGCTGAGCAGGGCGATGACCCCATCAAGGAGCACCTGCTGGTTACCCGCTATAACCCCGAGCGAGTCACCTCTGGCGATATGCTGACGCTGGACGATATTCGCGAAATTTTGGCGATTAATCTGCTGGGCCTGATTCCGGAGTCTGAAGCCGTACTGCGTGCTTCCAACCAGGGCGTGCCCGTCACCCACGATATCTCCAGCGACGCGGGCCAAGCCTACAGCGACACGGTATCGCGCCTGCTTGGCGAAGACATGCCGCTGCGTTTCCATGAAATGCAACGCAAAGGCCTGCTAAGCCGTATGTTCGGGGGAGGTCGTCGATGAAACTGCTGGAGTTCTTGAAGCGTGAGCGCAGGAAATCCGCCTCGGTAGCCAAAGAACGTTTGCAAATTATTGTGGCGCACCAGCGTAGTCAGCGCGGTCAGCCTGACTATATGCCGATGCTTGAACGCGAACTGCTTGAGGTGATCCGTCGTTACGTGCATGTGGACGACGACGCCATTCAAATTTCCTTGGACAGCGAAGACAACTGCTCTGTGCTGGAGCTTAACGTGACGCTTCCAAAGAGCTGAGCCCTTTAGCTAAGTCCAGGAACTGAAGGCGGGGCGAAAGGGGCGGCGGGTGTGCTAGGCTTGGGCTTTTCATTGCCCAGCGGAGTGTTTATTCATGGCATCACCCAATGCTGCCCCTGCCAGTTTTCTCTGGCATGATTATGAAACCTTCGGGGCTGACCCGCGCCGCGATCGGCCCGCTCAGTTCGCTGCACTGCGCACGGATGCAGAACTGAACGAGATCGGTGAGCCCATTGAGCTCTACTGCAAACCCGCTGATGACTACCTGCCTCATCCTGCTGCCTGTTTGATCACCGGAATTACCCCGCAAAAAGCCCAGCGCCATGGTCTCCCCGAAGCAGAGTTCGCGGGTGAGATTCAGCGCCACATGAGCGAGCCGGGTACCTGCGTAGTGGGCTACAACAGCCTGCGTTTTGATGACGAAGTTTCGCGCCACCTGTTTTACCGCAATTTGCTTGACCCTTATTCCCGCGAGTGGCAAAACGGCAATTCCCGCTGGGATTTAATCGATATTGTGCGCGCCTTTTATGCGCTGCGCCCGGATGGCATTGAATGGCCGCTGCGCGAAGACGGTGCGCCCAGCTTTAAGCTCGAGCACTTAACCGCCGCCAACGGCATTGCCCATGAGGGTGCCCACGATGCGGTGGCAGATGTCCGCGCCACTATCGCCTTGGCGCGGTTGCTCAAAGTGCGCAATGCCAAGCTGTTTGACTATCTGCTCGGCCTGCGCGGTAAGCGCGCGGTGGCCAAGCAGCTCGACTTACCCAACGCCAAGCCGCTGCTGCATATCTCCCGCCGTTATCCCGCTAGCCGGGGCTGTAGTGCACTAGTCATGCCGCTGGCCGAGCACCCGACAAACCCTAATGGGGTGATTGTTTACGATTTGAGCGTTGATCCCAGCGATATGCTGAGCATGTCGGCGGAGCAAATTCGTGAGCGGGTGTTTGTCAGTCAGCAGGATCTCGCCGAAGGCGAGGCGCGCATTCCGCTAAAGGTAATCCATATCAACCGCTGCCCAGTGGTGTTCCCCGCTAGTGCTTTGAAAGACGTTGAGGGGCCTCATCAGGGCGAGTACGGCACCATTGTTGAACGCTTGGGTTTGGATGTTGCGGCCTGTCGACAGCACTGGAAAACCCTGCGCGATGCCAGCGGTGTCGCCGCTAAGGTCGCCGAGGTGTTTAGTGCCGGTTACGACGATGTACCCCAAGACCCTGATCTAATGCTCTATTCGGGCAGTTTCTTCTCCGCTGCTGACCGTCAGCAGATGGAGCGGGTGCGAGAGATGGAACCGTGGGACCTGGTCGGTCAGCGCTTTGCGTTTCAGGATCCGCGTTTGGAAGAGATGCTGTTTCGCTTTCGTGCGCGCAGTTACCCCGACACGTTGGAAGGCGAAGAGCGCGAGCAGTGGGAGGCGTTTCGCTGGATGCGGATCAATGACCCGGCCTTGGTGGGCTTTACGCTTAAGGCGTTTGCGCGGGAAATCGAGCAGTACAATCAGCAAACCCTCACTGATCGCGAGCGGCAGGTTCTGGAAGAGCTGGTGATGTTCGTGGAAGCCATGATGCCGGCCCAGGCATTTGACGCCTGAGCCGGTACCGATGGCCTAACAGCGCTGTTTATTCACGCACTTTAGGCAGCGCTGAGCGCGCTTCCCGATAAGTACTCACATCGCTGGGTTCGTCGCCCGGATTAAAGCGTATGTCCAGAGTGTGCTCGCGCAGCGATGGCCAGAGAGCCTTAATATCCTCAAGGCTAACGTTAAGCACTAGCTCGGCCAACTGGTCACGGCGGTCGAAGCGAACGTCTTCAAGCGCCGTGGCTTGCCAATAGCGGTTAGCCATGCCTGAAAGGCTGGTATCGCGCTGGCGTAACTGGTCGTGAACTGCTTGGCGATAAGGCACTAAGTCAGCGTCGCTAAGTTGTTCAAGACGCTGGTTAGCCTCGTCAAGAAATGCATCCATCCGCTCAGCAATAGTGCCGCTCTCGACATCGGGGGATTGCACCATGAGCGCAATCCCTGGTGCTTCGAGCAGCGGTGAATAGCCTGCGTTGACGATGTAGCCGAGCTGCTGCTCGGTGCGCAGCTGCTGGTAGAACGGTGTTTCCAGCCACTGGGCGATCACGGCGGTGGCGGCTTGCTCCTCTGGGGTCTGGTCGCGACCTTGCATGTAGCGCAGTACCAAAGACTCATCCCGCGTGCTATGAGGGTGCAGCACGCGGTGCTCCTCACTGGCCGCAAGGGGGATTAAGTTAGCAATGGCATCGCGGGTTAGGCGTGGCTTGAGCTTAGCGCGCATCAGCTGAGTTTGTTCACGGGCCAGGTCAGCATCCAGGTTGCCCACCGCCATAGCGTCGACGTACAGGTCATTTAGAAAGCGCTTGCGGAAATTTTCCAGGTGCCCCCGATCAAATCGCTCGCTGGCGGCGAGAAGCTCTGCGTTAGACCACTGCGGTGTGAGCAGGGCTTCGCCTAGCGTACGGCTGGCTTGGCCGGTGAGCGACGCCTGGGGCGCGTTGCGCCACTCCCGCTGGAGCTGGTAACGCACGCGCTCGAAGGCGCTGTCGCTGATCGGCGCGGTTTTAAGCTGCTCAAGCACGCTTTCAATCAGTGGGGTTTGACCATCTCTCCACCCCGAAAACGATAGCGTCATGCCTCGGGCGTGGGGATAGGCGCTGAATGACTGCCCTGCCAGCCACGCGGGGTAGAGCGATTCATTCAGGCTGTCATTCAGCCAGCTGGCCAGCAGACGGGTGAGTACCGCTTCTTCAGCGGAGTAGCTGGCGGTGGGGTTTTGCAGGCTAACGCGCCACTCAACTTTAGGGGTGTTAAAGCGCTCATCCTGCATGTGCCAAGCCGTAAACGAGGGCGTGTCGACCAGCAGGCTGGGATGCTCATCCTGCCCCTCTATCAGCGTCAAGTCACTGGCAATAAAGGGGTTGGGGCCAGGGAGCTGCAAGCCACTTAGTGCTTGACCTGACTGGTCGGGCGCTTGCTCTTTCCACTGGGTGTTGAACCACGGTGACACGGTGTCGCTTTCGACATCCGGCGCCGAGTAGAAACGCAGCATGTTATCTGGCGTTAGCGCGTTTAGGTAGGTCTGCTGGAGTTCTGCATCGGGGCCATCCATGCGGTAGGCCGCGTACTGCACGTCTTCTACCGGGTAGCGCGATAGGCTCATGGAGAGGCGTGTGGCTTCCTGCTGCGGGGCGCCATGTTGCTGGAAGCGGAAGGCCTGTTCATTAAGGTCTGCTTGTTCCTGGTAACGCCACTCAGCAAGGCCGTCGTTGCGCAGTTGCCCGATGGCCGCAAACAGGGTGGCTTCAATATCGTCAAGGCGCTCGGCGCCTGCGGGCGTTAGGCTGATGGAGACTGTGAACAGCGCTTGGTTGCCATCACCGCGGCCAACGCCAGCGGAAAGACCGTCGGCCAGACCGGCATCGCGCAGTACCGCTAACAGGCTACCTTCACCTTCATCGCCAAGCAGGTGGGCGATTACCTGGGTGGGTTTTGTGCGGTAGTCGTCGGTGGGGTCGGGTACCGGGAAGTAGAAGCGTAATTGACGGCGATCCTGCAGCGACTGACGCTCGATATAGTGGGGGAGCGTGTCTGAATCAACCAGCGGCGCGTCAATCGTCGGCACGCTTAAGTCGTTGTTGGGAATATCGGCAAAGCGTTCGGCGACCAGCTCTTCCAATTGATCCAGCGGCTGCGGCGCCACAATCGCCAGGTTCATCACATTGGCGTCGTAATGCTGGTGATAAAAATCGATCACCCGCTCGCGCAGCGTGGCTTCGCCTTCAGGCGGGCTGGCCAATGTTTCCCGGCTACCCACCGCAAAGCCGGTGGTGGGATTGTCAGGGTTGAGCAGTTGGTTGAGCACATCGTTTTCGCGCCGGGATTCGTCGCGAATGCGCGCCATATACTCCGAGTGAACGATATTGCGCTCGCTCTCCAGGTGGTCGGCGTTAAACAGCGGTGAAAGGAAAAATTCGCTGAAACGGTCAAGCGCACCCGGCAGTGCCGACGGCTCAATATCAAAGAAGTAATTGGTATCCTGCTGGGCGGTAAAGGCGTTGTGGGAACCCGCATTATTGGAAATGTAGCGCTGGTAGCCGTCGGATTCGGGGTAGGGGTCGGTGCCTAGAAACAGCATATGTTCGAGAAAATGTGCTAATCCCTGAAGGTCATCGGGATCTTGGGCGCTGCCGACCCGTACATTCATCGACGCTGCCGCTTTGTCCGCTTCTGGGTCGCTGACCAGTAATACATTGAGGCCATTTTCAAGCGTCAAAACCCGGTAGTCGCGGCTGTCATACGGGCTAATGATTGGGGTGACCGTATCAGCAATGGCGTCGGCAACGGCGTCATCATTCGCGGCGAAGGCGAGTGGCATCATCGCGATGCTGGCAATGACGCCAAGCAGTGCGCGCTGAGGGAAAAGCCGCCGGCGGGTTAAGCAAGTGGATTGCAACATTACAGCTCCTGTGACACAGCCCAGCGCAGCATCGACCCGGTGGGGTGGGCACAAGCCGGTGACTGGTAGGCGGGATTATTGACATGTTTAGATACCGGAAAAGCGCCCAACAGTTCCAATGGCGCCGGGGTTAATAGCGAATTAAGCGTTGCTAAATCCGTATCCGGGTTGAGCCAGGCGGATAGCGCATGGCTGGGAATAGTGACCGGCAAACGGTCGGTTAATGGCGATAAAAGTAAATTAGCGGGCACGGTGATCAGGGCTGCGGAATCGGTGAACGCCGTTAACGTGGTGTGGTAGCGGCACCAGAGTCCGCCCAACAGCAGCGGCGCACGGGATACCTGGGTGACTAGATAGGGCTGCTTGCTACGCGGCTGGCTTTTCCAGACATAGAATCCACTAACCGGAATAACGCAGCGGCGCGCGCTAAAGGCATCGCGAAACATAGCACGTGTTTCAAGGGTTTCGGCTCGGGCGCAGTGGGGGGCGTGATCCAGTACCTCCAGCCAGGGGGGCGTCAGACCCCAGAAAATTGACGACAGCCGATACTCCCCCTGCTCAAGGCGAATCGCCGAGATGGGCCTTCTAGGCGCTAAGTTGGGCGATTCAACCAGTGGCTCAGGAGTGGCTAGCGTCGGTAATAAACGGGCCAGCGGTAAATGTTGCACATGCAGTCGCCCCGTCATAGCTATCTCCTTAAGCAAAATCGTCGAGGAAGTGTACCTGCATCGCGGGGGACTTCGCGCAATAAAGCACGAAATGGTGTGTTTTAGTGTCGAAAACAGTGTTCGATGTAAGGTATCCTATCGTATCCCTTGCTCCCGCTAAAGCGCAGTGAGGCTTTCCTCCTTGTTTGCCGTTGACCTTAAGAGATCGCCATGGCCCGTCCTAGACAGCATGCGCCCGATGCCCTCCACGCGCAGGTCATGCACGCTTGTGATGAGTGGTTGGCTGAGCAGCCAGTCCATGGCCTCTCACTGCGTGCTTTGGCCAGAGAAGTCGGCTGCGCCCCCAGCACCCTACTGAAGCTATATGGCAGCTTCAATAACTTATTGCAGCACGTCAATGTGGAAACCTTGGCACGCTTACAGCACACCATTACCAGCCTGGTCGATGATGACCCTGAGCCATGGCTGCGCTCCCTGGCGCGTGCCTACTGGCGGTTCGCCGAGCAGGATTGTTACCGCTGGCAACTGCTGTTCGATTATCCGTTGGCCCAAGAGGGTGAGCTGGATCAGCGCCAGAGCGATTTGATCGAAGCGCTATTTACCCAAGTTGAGGCCTCGATCAAAGCTTACCAGCCCGCGCTGGATGATCTCGAAGCCCGCCGTTTGGGGCGCACGCTGTGGGGTAGCGTTCACGGGCTAGTCCAGCTTGGGCTGAATGAGCGGTTGGGCTACTGGCAGGGGCAGCAGTTGAAAGTGGATGAATTGTTGGATCAACTGATGAGCACTATTTTGGCCGGTTTGCGCCATCGTGAGGCGGCGACGTGATGGGTTGGGTCAATGCGGCCCGCCAGGCGCTACGCTGGCTGATTTTTGTCTCCATGCGCCTCTGCTACCGACTGCAGGTGCATGGGCGTGAGCATATCCCCAAGCAGGGGGGCGCGCTGGTGGTGTGTAACCACGTCAGTTTTATGGATGCCTTGGTGCTCGGTGGCGCTAGCCCCCGGCCACTGCGCTTTGTCATGGATCAACCGATTTTTGACTCCCCCTGGCTTAAGTGGTGGTTTCAGCTGGTCGGTGCGATTCCCATTGAGTCTGAACGGCGCAGCCCTGGCGCCCTTAGGCGTGCGTTGGATGACGTCAGCGCAGCGCTACGCGAGGGGCAGGTCGTGATGGTCTTTCCTGAAGGGCGACTGACCCCGGATGGCGAGATTCACGCCTTTCGGCGCGGCTTAGAGGCGATTCTCGCTCGGGACGATGTGCCGGTGATTCCGGCAGGGCTGGCAGGCTTATGGGGGTCGTGGACATCTCACCATAACGGCAAGGCGCTTAAAAAGTGCCCTAAGCGGTTTCGGGCGCCGGTGAGCTTGCACTTTGGCTCACCGCTCAACCGCCTGGACGCCGATGACATAGCGCTGCGGCGGTTTCTTGAAGCGCGGGTTAGGGCGTTAAAAGCGGCGGCGGATCAGGATCTTGCCAACCGCCGCTAACGCGCTTGTTGGTCGTTAGCGGCGTGGCACCCGCAGCTTTTGCCAGCAGCGCGCCGAGGTGATGAGATTATCGCGAATCTCCAAAATCTCCATGCGCATATTGCCAATCTGCAGGCACGCCGGGCCTTCTGGGAAGGCTTCAAGGTGCTCAAGAATGAGCCCGTTGAGCGTCTTGGGGCCGTCGGTAGGTAGTTGCCAGCCAAGCATCTTGTTAATTTCACGGATATTGGCGGTGCCTTCAATCACATGGCTGCCGTCGTCCTGCTGGTGAATCTCCTCGTCTTCGGACACGTCAGTAGTGAACTCGCCCACGATCTCTTCCAGAATATCTTCCAGCGTCACCAGGCCTTCCACGTCGCCGTACTCATCCACCACAATGCCGATACGCCGCTTCTGCTTCTGAAAGTTGAGCAGTTGTGTATGTAACGGTGTGGATTCGGGAATGAAGTAGGGTTCGCGAGCCTCCTGCACAATCGACGCTTTGGTGACTTCGTCCCGGGAGAGAAAGCGAGCTGCATTGCGCAGGTGTAGCATGCCAATAATGTTATTGATGTCGCCTTTGTAGACTGGCAGTCGGGTGTGCTGGCTGGTGCGAATCTGGGTCAAAATCTCTTCGAGCGAGTCATCCAGGTCAATGCCCAGCACCTCGTGGCGCGGCACCATAATGTCGTTGACGGTGACGTTCTCAAGGTCAAGAATCGATAACAGCATCGCCCGGTGGCGGTAGGGAATTAGCGTGCCCGCCTCGTGTACCACCGTGCGCAGCTCGTCGCGGGTTAGGCTGTCACCGCCGTTATCAACGCTTTTTACGCCCACTAGCCGGAGTAGGCCATTGGATACCACGTTGACCAGCCAGACCAGTGGGTAAAGCAGCTTTAGCAACGGCTCAAGGGCATAGGACGTAGGGTAGGCGATCCTTTCGGGCTTAATGGCGGCGTAAGTCTTCGGCGTCACTTCGGCGAAAATCAGAATCGTAATGGTCAGCAGGGCGGTAGAGATCGCCGGGCCTGATACGTCGCCAAAGAAGTGAATGGCGATAATGGTGGCAATGGAGGCCGCCAGATTATTGACGAAGTTGTTGCCGATCAGGATAACGCCAATCAGGCGGTCTGGGCGGGTGAGCAGGCGCATAACCCGTTTGGCTCTGCGGTCACCGCTGTTAGCTTGATGGCTCAAGCGATAGCGGTTAATCGACATCATGCCGGTTTCAGAGCTGGAGAAAAACGCAGAAAGCACTATAAGTAAGGCTAGCAGGCCGAACAGTAACCCCAGGGGGAAGTCGTCGCTCAAGTCGAAAAGTCCTTTGTGGCGAATTAGGCTCGATTTGTAGAAGGTCGCGAGTGGAGTGTCAAGACAACCAAAGGCGTTGTTGCGCCCCCGTTAACGATTGAGAGCTATCGATTGAGTACAACCTCAAGAATAAACTTGCTGCCAAAGTAAGCTAACACCAGTAGGGTACAGCCGCCCAGTGTCCAACGCACGGCACGCATGCCACGCCAGCCAAAGCGGTAACGGCCGATCAAAAGCGTTGTGAAGATTATCCAGGCCAGCAGTGACAGCACCGTTTTATGTGCCAAATGCTGGGCAAAGAAGTTGTCGAGAAAAATCAGCCCGCTTGCGATGGAGAGAGTCAGTAGAATAATGCCCGCCCAGACCAGCTCGAACAGCACCCGTTCCATCGTGGTCAGCGGCGGTAATGACTGCACAATGCCGCGAATATGATGGTGGCGCAGCGCCTGGTTCTGCAGGCCGACCAGCACGGCCTGAACGGCGGCAATCGCCAATACGGCAAAGGCCAGCGCTGAACTTATCGCATGCAATAAAATACCCGGCGTCAGCCCGGTATGGCCGCCCTGGTTCGGCAGCCAAGTGGCGGCGAGCAGTGCAATGCCCGCCAGCGGAAACAGCGCAATGCCGGCGTTAAGCACCGGTTTGAACAGGCTGGCTACCAGCACCACGTTAACCGCCACCGCCATCAACAGTGTAGCGCTGGTGGTAAAGCCCGGCAGCAGGCCTGGGGATTGGCCCACTAGTATGACCACGACAGGAATGTGGAGCAGTAAACCCAGTACGGCAAGCAGGCGCACCATGCCCTGGCGGGGCGGTACACGCCGGAACAGCGTCATGCCCTGCCAAATGGCAGCGGCAACATAAACAATAAAAGCAATCGTGGCGAAAGGGAGCGCCTGCATGATGCTATCCGTGCGCCTTGCAGCGCGTTGCGGTGAATAAATAAACGGGTTAAGTGTGATTACGACGCAAATCTATCCAGCTACTATAACGAATCCTAGCGGCGTCGCCCAGCGGGGTAAGCGCACGAAAATAGCCAGTAGTGCCGAATGTACCCCATGGAGACTCGAAGCTTGAGCGCGTATAATCTTTCCACTAATTAGTCCCGGGCGTGCGCGCCGACGGCAGTGACGGAGGCAGAGAGGCCCCATGTTCCAGAATCTAAGTGAGCGTCTTTCCCAGACGTTAAAGTCGATTAAGGGTCAGGCTCGCCTGACCGACGACAATATTAAAGATACCCTGCGCGAAGTACGCCGCGCACTGCTTGAGGCCGACGTAGCACTGCCGGTCATCAAGGAATTCATTGAACGCGTGCGCGAACGGGCAGTTGGGCAGGAAGTCTCCAAAAGCCTGTCGCCTGGCCAGCAGTTCGTCAAAATCGTCCAGCAAGAGCTGGAAGCGATTATGGGCGAAGCCAACGACGGCTTTGTGCTGAAGGGTTCTCCCGCCGTTGTCTTGATGGCTGGTTTACAGGGCGCGGGTAAAACCACCTCGGTGGCCAAACTGGCCCGCTACCTGCGCGAACGCGAGAAGAAGAAAGTCTTGGTAGTGTCTGCCGACGTCTACCGCCCGGCGGCCATCGACCAGCTGGAAACCCTGGCCAAAGAGGTCGAGGTAGATTTCTTCCCCTCACGCTCTGACCAGCAGCCGGTGGCGATTGCCGAAGCGGCCATCAAGCACGCCAAGATCCAGTTTCACGATGTGGTGCTGATTGATACCGCCGGTCGTCTGGCGATCGATGAAGCCATGATGGCGGAGATCCAGGCGCTGCATAAAGCGGTTTCCCCTCAGGAAACGCTGTTTGTTGTCGATGCCATGACCGGCCAGGATGCCGCCAATACCGCCAAGGCGTTCAGCGAAGCGCTGCCGCTAACCGGTGTGATCCTAACCAAAGCCGACGGTGATGCCCGCGGCGGTGCCGCGCTGTCGGTACGCCACATTACTGGCAAGCCCATCAAGTTTATGGGGATGGGCGAAAAAGTTGACGCCCTGGAGCCGTTCCACCCCGACCGGGTTGCCTCGCGTATCCTGGGCATGGGCGACATGCTGTCGCTGATCGAGGAAGCCGAGCGCACCGTCGATAAATCCAAAGCCGACAAGCTGGCCAAAAAGGTCAAGAAAGGCGACGGTTTTGATCTGGAAGATTTCCGCGACCAGCTCCAGCAGCTCAAGAAAATGGGCGGCATGGGCGGTCTGATGGGCAAGTTGCCCGGCATGGGGCAGATGGCTGAAATGGCCCAAGGCCCCGGCCCTGAGAAAGAGCTGGGCAAGCTGGAAGCGCTGATTAACTCAATGACGCCTAAAGAGCGCCGCAAGCCTGATATCATCAACGGTTCGCGCAAGCGCCGCATTGCCACTGGTGCGGGCCTACAAGTGCCCGACCTGAATCGTCTGCTCAAGCAGCATAAGCAGATGCAGAAGATGATGAAGAAAGCGGGCCAAAAAGGCGGCATGCAGAAAATGATGCGTGGTATGTCCGGCATGATGGGCGGCGGCGGTGGTCCGGGAGGCCCAGGTGGAATGGGCGGTATGGGTGGTCCAGGCGGATTGCCCCGCCGTTAATTCGCTGCCAGCTCGCTGGGGAAGGTTGACGGTCTATGAGTTTTCTGGCTATCAGGCTTTCCAAGCCGAGCGCATTTGCGTAGAATGCGGCCTCTTCATGCGTGGGTGTTGCGTAAAAGCGCGTCAATCGCGGTAGCAGCACCTCTCAATGAAGGCCTTTATATAGCCTATAGCACGACGAGTGTTTCGATAGCCGATAGCGCTAACAACACACTCTCGTAACCTCAACCGAAGGATAGTTATCGTATGGTTACCATTCGTTTGGCCCGTGGTGGCGCCAAGAAGCGTCCCTTTTACCACCTGACCGTTACCGACTCGCGTAACGCTCGCGACGGTCGCTTCATCGAGCGTATCGGCTTCTTCAACCCGGTTGCCCGTGGTCAGGAAGAGCGTCTGCGCGTTGACCTAGACCGCGTTGTTCACTGGCAGAGCCAAGGCGCCCAGCTGTCTGGTCGCGTTGCTGAGCTGGTTAAAGAAGCACGCAAACAGGCTTAAACCTGCTTTTGAGTCTTGTTGTCTGAGACTTGTTGCGTGAGAAAGAAAGTGAGTGCTGGGTAGCTGAGGTCGTCGATGACGCGTTTTGAAAGTAGCCAAACTGACGACACGCATGTGGTGCTAGGCAAGCTGACTAGCCCTTATGGGGTGAAAGGTTGGCTTAAGGTGTACTCCTACACTAGCCCAATGGACAGCATTCTTGAGTACCCGGAATGGTGGGTGCGCCAGGGCGAAAACCTAAAGCGCATAAGCATTGTTCAGGGGCGTCGGCAGGGCAAGGGAATTGTAGTGCAGCTTGAAGGGGTCGATGACCGTAGTGCGGCGGAAGCATTAGCCCAAACGGACATCTTAATGCCCAAAGAGGCGCTACCTAAGCTTTCCGACGATGAGTATTATTGGCATGAGCTTGAAGGCATGGCGGTCTTCACTCAGGCCGGCGAACGGCTAGGACGGGTAAGCTACCTGTTTGAAACCGGCGCCAACGATGTCATGGTGGTTCGCGGCGATTCTGAGTCAATCGACAAGCGCGAGCGACTGCTGCCTTTTTTGCCAGACGATGTCATTGTCGAAATCAGTGCCGAAGAGGGCCGCATGGTCGTCGATTGGGATCCTGAGTTTTGACCAAACTGATCAATAGTTTGAGCGGTGATATGTCTACCGACTCGGCAGAGCCGGTGCGAGGTGAAAATGCAGTCGTGTCGCCAGCAATGTGGATTGGCGTGGTGTCGTTGTTTCCCGAGATGTTCGACGCGCTAACGCAACAAGGTGTCGTCGGCAGAGCGGTAGAGAAACAACGCATCGCACTGGAGTTTTGGAACCCGCGGGATTACGCCACTGACCGCCACCGCAGCGTTGATGATCGCCCCTACGGCGGTGGTCCAGGTATGTTGATGAAAGTCGACACCCTGCGCGCAGCGATCTGTGCGGCCCGGGAACGGGCGCAGCAAGCCACCGGCTTAGTGCCGACGGTGATCTACCTCTCGCCCCAAGGGCGTAAGCTGGATCAGCAGGGCGTTCAAGCACTGGCTTCCGCCGGGCCTTTAGTGGTCGTGGCTGGGCGCTATGAAGGCATTGATGAACGCGTGGTGGAGAGTGACATCGATGAAGAGTGGTCGATTGGCGACTATGTGCTGAGCGGCGGCGAGCTGCCAGCAATGGTGCTGATTGATGCAGCGGCAAGGCTGATTCCCGGCGTGCTGGGCCATCAGGATTCCGCTGTCGAAGACTCGTTTAATGACGGTCTGTTAGACTGCCCGCACTATACCCGTCCAGAGGTCATTGACGGGCGCCAGGTGCCGGATGTGCTGCTAAGCGGTAATCATGCAGCTATCAAGCGTTGGCGATTAAAGCAGTCACTAGGCCGGACATGGCAACGTCGCCCCGATCTTTTAGAAGGGCGAACATTAGATGCCGAACAGCGCAAGCTGTTGAACGAGTTTATCGAGGAACACGCTCTGTCCACTCAGTAGTTGCTTTTTAGCTAACAAGCTTTTCAACAACTTAGAGCAGAGCGGCGGTGCAGGGCGAAAAAAGCGCACCTGTGTCACCCATAACGACTCCCGCGTAGCTCGTTTCGAGCGCCGGGATCACGGCTTCCGCCACCCATGATTGAGCGGTCAAGCCAACACGTTATTCAGGAGTATGATGATGAGCAGTAAAAGCAAAGTGATCCAGGCGATCGAATCTGAGCAAATGGGCAAGGAAATTCCTGCCTTTTCTCCCGGCGACACCATTGTCGTTCAGGTAAAAGTAAAAGAAGGCACCCGCGAGCGTCTACAGGCGTTTGAAGGTGTGGTCATCGGTAAGCGTAACCGCGGCCTGAACTCCGCTTTCACCGTGCGTAAAATTTCTCACGGCGTTGGCGTTGAGCGTACCTTCCAGACCTACAGCCCGCTGGTTGACTCTATCGAAGTCAAGCGTCGCGGTGACGTGCGTCAAGCCAAGCTTTACTACCTGCGCGAGCGCAGCGGTCGTTCTGCACGTATCAAGGAAAAGCTGGCTTAAACGCCGCTATTTCTGCGGGCGCGCGCTGTTTTCTAACAGCCGCGCCTGGATACCAAAACCCCGTCTCCGCTTTGCGGGGCGGGGTTTTTTTATCTACATGCATGTTTATATCGCTGAGTAAAAGCGGCAGAAGGTAGCTAACGTATGAGCGTTATCGATGCATTTTTAGATGCCCTGTGGCTAGAGCAGGGCGCCAGCGATCATACGTTAGCCGCCTATCGGCGTGATTTAACCGCCTGGCAAACCCACTTGGAGAGCCACGGCGAAGCGCTCTTGGCGCCGCCGCCGGAGCGACTCAGTGAGTGGCTGGCAAGCCGCCGGGAGGAAGGCTATCAGTTGCGCAGTAATGCCCGGCTGCTATCGACGCTGCGCAGCTTCTACCGCTGGGGGCGTTTAAATAACCAGGTGGAAAGCGACCCGCTCACCGACATCAAGCTGCCGCGCGTGATCCCCGGTTTACCGAATACCTTGGAAGAGGACGAGGTCGAGCGCTTACTCTTAGCGCCAGATACCGACACCCCGCTGGGCGTCCGTGACCGTGCCATGCTGGAATTGCTTTATGCCTGTGGCTTGCGGGTCTCTGAACTGGTAGGGCTCACCGGCGACGCGGTCAACCTGCGTCAAAACGTGGTGCGGGTACGCGGTAAAGGCGATAAAGACCGTCTGGTACCCATGGGTGAAGAGGCGGCGGATTGGCTGGCGCACTATATGCAGACCGCACGGCTGGCGCTGATGAGCGACCCAACTCGGCCTGCGCTATTTCCCGGCCGGGGCGATAAAGCCATGACCCGACAGACCTTTTGGCACCGAATTAAGGTGCATGCGATAACCGCAGGGATTACCCGGCCACTGTCTCCGCATACGCTTCGCCATGCATTTGCCACCCATTTATTGAATCATGGGGCCAATTTGCGGGTCGTACAGCTGCTGCTAGGTCATAGCGACCTGTCGACGACCCAAATTTATACCCATGTAGCCCAGGCGCGTTTGGAAAGCCTGCATGCAGAACATCACCCAAGAGGTTGAATTGATAATGCGTCAACGCCGTTTTGTAGCACTCCCTTTATTAACACCCTCCTTGATGCTGGCGTGTTTGTTCTCCGCCAGCCTGTTGCCCGTCGCTGCCCAGGCTGATGACGTGGCAGACCAGCTGGCGGGATCACTAAGTGTCAATGGCCAGCAGATGCCCGTAGAGGCAGTCACCAAAACGCCTATGGAAGGCGTCTATCACGTCCGCTTAGAGAGCGGCGAATCTTTCTACTCCAATGCTGACGGTAGCCACTTTCTGGTCGGCGACCTGTACGAAAATGCCGATGAAGGGCTGGTCAATTTAACTGAGCAAGAGCAGAACCAAGAACGTGCCGATGCATTGGCGGCCGTGCCTGACCGTGAGTTGGTGATCTTTCGCGGCGCCAATGAACCGAAAGCCACTATAACGGTGTTTACTGACCCGACTTGCCCCTACTGCGCGCGGTTACACGACACCATTCCAGAGTTGAATGAACGCGGCATTGCCGTTCACTATATGGCGTTTCCCCGTGCGGGCATGGGAAGCCAAGCCGCCGCCACGCTGCAGCAGGTGTGGTGCTCGGATAACCGCAGCGAAGCGATGACCCAAGCCAAGGAAGGCCAGACTATTTCCAGCGCAGCAGACTGCGACAATCCCGTAGCAGGGCAGTATGATCTGGGCAAAGCATTGGGCGTACAGGGCACTCCTGCGATTATTTTGCCCGATGGGCAGCTAGTGCCGGGATTTGTGCCCCCCGAGCGGCTATCCGCCATGTTAGGCTTGGATGACGAATAACGTCACATTGAAAGATAATACAAAACGCTGAGACACGGTCTTTAAGATCGCATTCATAACCGTAATTAAGGCCAGCACCACCAGGTGCACAACACGAAAGGGGAAGTATTTTGAAACCGGTAAGAGTAGGTATCTGTGGTTTAGGCACTGTCGGTGGCGGCACCTTTAACGTATTGACCCGCAACGCCGACGATATTGCGCGTCGCGCTGGCCGCCCTATTGTGGTTGAGCAGATTGCTCACCGCAGTATTCATCCTGACTGCGATATTACCGGCATCAATGCCACCTCCGATGTATTTGAAGTGGCGACTAACCCGAATGTAGATGTCCTGGTGGAGCTGATTGGCGGCTACGACATCGCCCGCGAGCTGGTGCTCACCGCCATTGAAAATGGTAAGCACGTGGTCACTGCCAACAAGGCGCTGATTGCCGTGCACGGCAACGAAATCTTCAAGGCCGCGCATGAAAAGGGCGTCATCGTGGCGTTTGAGGCCGCGGTGGCCGGCGGTATCCCCGTCATTAAATCGCTGCGCGAAGGCCTGGGTGCCAACCGCATCGAGTGGGTGGCGGGCATTATCAACGGCACCGGCAACTATATCCTTACCCATATGCGCGATGAAGGCCGCGCCTTTGAAGACGTGCTCGCAGAAGCCCAGGCGCTAGGCTACGCTGAGTCTGATCCCACCTTTGACGTGGAAGGTATCGATGCCGCGCACAAGCTGACGATTTTGGCCTCAATTGCCTACGGCGTGCCGCTGCAGTTCGAGAAAGCCTTCACCGAAGGTATCTCGCGGATTACCGCGGAAGACGTCGAGCAGGCCGACAATCTAGGCTATGTGATCAAGCACCTGGGTATTTCCAAGCGTACCGATCAAGGCCTGGAACTGCGGGTTCACCCTACGCTGATTCCCAAAGAGCGTCTGCTGGCCAATGTTCATGGCGTAAAAAATGCCATCGCGGTGATGGGCGATGCGGTAGGACCGACGCTCTACTACGGTGCTGGCGCGGGTGCAGAGCCGACCGCTTCAGCGGTGGTGGCCGATTTACTCGACGTGGCGCGGGATATCTCAACCGAGCACCGCTACCGGGTGCCGTACCTGGCGTTTAGCGGCATCGACGAAGATGTCAGCCAACTGCCCATCATGCCGATGGAAGATATCATCACGGCCTACTACCTGCGCCTGCTGGCGGTGGATCGCCCCGGCGTGTTGGCGCGGGTGGCCACGATTCTATCTGAGCAGGGCATCTCGATCGAGGCACTGATTCAGAAAGAGGCGACCGAAGGCGAGCTGGTGCCGATCATTCTGCTGACACACCGTACCAAAGAGAAACAGATGAACGCAGCGATTCGCGAAATCGAATCCATGGCCGATATTGCGGGCCCCGTCACGCGTATTCGCGTGGAAAGCTTGAGTGAAGGGGAGTAAGCCTAGATGCGCTATATCAGCACGCGTGGGCAGGCACCCGCGCTCTCCTTTGAGGAAGTGGTGCTCACCGGTATGGCCAGCGACGGCGGTCTCTATGTGCCGGAAACCCTGCCAGAATTCTCCCGCGAAGAGCTGGCCGACATGGCCGGGCTCCCCTACGCGGAAATCGCTTTCCGAGTGATGAAGCCGTTTGTGAATGGTGAAATTGACGACGCGACGTTCCACAGCATCGTCACCGAGGCCTATGCGACCTTCAATCATGACGCCGTGCTACCGCTCAAGCAGTTGGACGCCAATCATTTCCTGCTTGAACAGTTCCACGGCCCAACGCTGGCGTTTAAAGATGTGGCGCTACAACTGCTCGGCCGCCTGCTGGATCACTTCCTGAAAAAGCGCGGCGAGCGCGCGGTGATCATGGGCGCGACCTCCGGCGATACCGGCTCAGCGGCGATTGAGGGCTGTCGCCACTGCGACAACCTGGATATCTTTATCCTGCACCCGCACAACCGGGTCTCGGAAGTACAGCGTCGGCAAATGACCTCGGTGCTGGCCAATAACGTCTTTAACATTGCCATTGAAGGCAATTTCGACGACGCCCAGGCGATGGTCAAGGCCAGCTTTGCCGACCAGTCGTTCCTCAACGGTACCCGTTTGGTCGCAGTGAATTCGATCAACTGGGCGCGCATTATGGCGCAGATCGTTTACTACATTGCGTCAGGTGTTGCCTTGGGCGCGCCGCACCGGGAGGTGAGCTTCTGCGTGCCGTCGGCTAACTTTGGTAACGTCTTTGCAGGCTATATGGCCTATAAGATGGGGTTGCCGGTGAAGCAGTTCATCATCGCCACCAACGCCAACGATATTCTTCACCGTACGTTGGCCGCCAACGACTTCTCCAAAAAAGAGCTGGCGGCAACGCTGGCGCCCTCCATGGATATCGTCGTGTCGTCCAACTTTGAGCGCCTCCTGTTTGACGCCTATGACCGTGATGGTTTGGCCGTCGCAGCACTGCTTGAACGCTTCCAGCAGGAGCCGACGGCGTTGGCCGATGCGCCGCTGGCCAAGCTGCGCGAGAAGTTTTCCAGTTACAGCGTGGACGATGCAACGATTCTGGAAGCGATTCGCGACGCCCATAAGCGCACCGGCGAAATGCTCGACCCGCATACCGCCACCGGCTACCGTGCCGCCGAGCGCGCCCGCGCAGATCAATCAACGCCGATGATAACGCTGGCCACTGCGCACCCGGCCAAGTTTGCCGAAGCCGTTGTCAAAGCGGGCTTCCTGGGCGTGCCACTGCCGCCGCATATGGAAGACCTGATTGAGCGGGAAGAGCGCTATACCGTGTTGCCCGCCGAGCTTGCCGCTGTGCAGCAGTTTGTCGTGGAAAACCGGCGTTGAATGCCCGTTCGTTGAGACACCGATGACCTCAGTGATCGATTTGCCCCATAACACTCTGTCTTCTAATACAAGCAGGCCGCGCTTAGAGCCTCGTCCCGTGGACGAGGCGCTCTATGCCCGTGCCCAAGCAGAAGGCTTAAGCGAGCTGCAGGCGCGGCTGTTGGCTTCGCGGTTGCCGGGCTACAGCGGTGAGCTTGCGCCGTTAATTGCCCCCAGCCTGCGCTATCTGGCCCATCCGGAAAAACTCGCCGACGGTCGCCGCGCTGCCGAGCGCATTGCCCAAGCAGTAGCGGAAGGCGAAGCGATTGGTATCCTTACCGACTACGACGTGGATGGCATCACCTCCCACGTGGTGATCCGGCGCACCCTGGTGGAGTTATTCGGCGTGCCGGAAGGCAAACTACACAGCCTGATTGGCCACCGTATTCATGACGGCTACGGCATTAGCCTGCCGCTGGTGGAACGCACGCTGGCGCAAAAGCCGTTTCCCACCCTGGTCATCACCGCTGACTGCGGTAGCTCTGATGAGCCCCGCATCGCACGCCTTAAGGCAGCGGGTATCGATGTGGTGGTGAGTGACCACCACGCGCTGCCCATTGAGGGGCCGCCAAGTTCGGCATTTGCCTGCGTTAATCCTACCCGGGATGACTGCGAGTATCCTGATAAAACCATCGCCGGCTGTATGGTGGCGTGGCTATTGATGTCGCTCGCCCGCGGTGTGCTGATTGAGTGGGGAGCGCTGTCGGAATCGACGCCCAAGCTTTCGCCTTGGCTCTCTTACGTAGCCTTGGGCACCGTGGCGGATTGTGTCTCCCTGGGCGGCAGTCCAGCGAACCGTGCAGTGGTCAATCAAGGTTTAAAACTGATTAATCGCATGGATGCGGCTTGCTGGCGGGCGATGGCTACCCGCCTGGGCGCTGACAGCGTGCCGTTTAACGCCGAGACGCTAGCGTTTCAGATGGGGCCACGCATTAATGCCCGTTCGCGGCTGGACGACCCCTACGCGGCGCTGCACTTTATGCTCGCCGAGAACGATGGCGTCGCCAATCGCCAGCTCGACGTTTTGGATCAGGATAACCAGTCCCGCAAAGCGATTGAGGCTGATATGGCTGCCGAGGCGCGTACCCTGGCGGTAAGTGCGTTAACCGCCGACGAGCCCGCCGTGGTGGTGCTGTTGGAAGATGGCCACCCAGGCGTGCAGGGCATTGTTGCCTCACGTTTGGTACAGGCTTATGGTCGCCCAGCGTTGGTGCTTACCCAGGCGTCGGCGCCGGGTATGCTCACGGGTTCCGGGCGTTCGATTGATGGGCTGCACCTGCGCGATGCACTACAGCGCACCTTTGAGCTTGCTCCTCAGACGTTACCACGCTTTGGCGGCCATAGTGGCGCAGCAGGCGTGGGCGTGCCTCGGGATCAGCTTGATGCCTTTAAAGCGGCTTTCCTGCAGGCAGTAGGCGAGCAGCTGGGCGGGCGGACGCTCTATCCGCGGTTATGGACCGATGGCGAGCTTTCCACGGCGCAGCTTTCGCTGACCACCTTGCAGGAGATCGAAACGCTTGGTCCCTACGGACGGGAATTCGACCCGCCGCTGTTTGAAGGGCGCTTTATTGTCGAAGCGCTGCGTCCGGTGGGGGCAGATGGCGCGCACCTGATGCTGGAGCTCTCAACTGGCCCGGTGACCTGTAAAGCGATCTGGTTTCGCGCCCTAACGCCGGGGGAACTGCCTGGGTTTAGCGTTGGCGATACGCTGCACTGCGCCTATAAGCTTAATCTCAACCGTTGGCGTGGACGGGAAACGTTGCAATTAATGGTCGAGCACGCCAGTCCTATCTAAACAAAGCACTTAATAACGTCAACAACTCATGTAAGGACGCCCTATGCGCGTGGAAGATTTACCCAAGGATCAACATCGCCCCTACGAAGATGTCATGGCGATGCTGCTGGGCACGTTCTTTGTCGCGTTGGGAGTGACCTTTTACACCCATGCGGTGCTACTGACCGGCAGTACGGCAGGCTTGGCGCTGCTGTTGAGCTACATGACCAGCAGCGTGACCGGTTGGGGCTTTGGGGTGTACTTTTTTGCCATTAACCTGCCGTTTTACTACTTGGCGGTGAAGCGCATGGGCTGGAGTTTTACCCTGCGGACCTTCGCCGCCATCGGCTTGGTCTCGCTGTTTTCCGAGCTAACCCAGGGCTGGGTGCAGTTTGCCAGTGTGCCCTCGATCTACGCCGCCTTAATGGGCGGCGCGCTGATGGGCATCGGTATGCTGATGCTGTTTCGCCACCGCACGAGCCTTGGCGGTATCAATATTCTCGCGCTCTACTTGCAGGATAAACACGGCTTTCGTGCAGGCTACGTTCAATTGGCCATCGACGGCGTTATCCTGCTGATTGCGCTGACCCAGCTACCGCTGGATCGCGTGGGCTATTCGGTGCTGGGGGCGCTGACGCTCAACCTGATTATCGCTCTGAACCATAAGCCAGGGCGTTATATTGGGGTGAGCTGAGAGGAGGCATTGCTTAAGACAACCGCTTTTCATCGTCTATCACGCAGACCTTGGTAGGCACTTGGTGCGACCATTTCCAGAACACAATATTAACGTCTCGATGGGTCGCTCCCTTGGCTTGGGACGGCACTCGAATGCCCGCGAATCCCATCGTGATCAACTGCTCCGCGACTTCCCAGGCGATAACGGGCTCGCGCCTTATTTTCTTATCTAACCAGGCTTCCTGCATCCAGCTCTCTGGATGCGGTCGAACGCGCGTTTGGATAGCTGGGTCACAGAGATCGAGAATCGGACCGCAATTTACCTCATAGCTGCACAGCGTCAGCGGTTGCGTCTTAAAGGGAAAGCCTTGTTGAGCCTCAAGCCAGGCTGTTTCGAACCGCTCACTGGTGTACAGCGCGGGCAGGTCAACGGGGTTCCAGCGGCCGCCGTTGCGTGCGGCGCCTGCTCCTGATGTGGGTGCATGCTGCCATCTGGGGTTGTGCCCACGATAGACCAGCCCTGTGTATTGAAACCCAAGTGCCAGCAGACTCACGCATAGCCTCCCTCGGCAATGTGGGAGAGGTAGGCGCGGACATCATCCGCCCGCCCGTGACTAACCAGTTCTTCAGCGGTGAAATCCCCCAGCGGCGCGATAGGGTAGCTGCGATACCAAGACCATGCGGCGCTTATCGACCCCGCCCAGGGTTCAATGCGCTTAAGTATTTCCATAGTTTGGCGCAGGCGCTGCTGTGTGGAGACGGCGCGGAGACGGTCTTTACGGATGATGGCGTTGTGGCTAAGCCCAATCGCATGGGCGAACTCACGTTTGGTAATATGCAACTCGTCAAGGAGCGCGTCGGTGATAATAAAACCTTCATGATCCAAGACGCTGTTGATGTCAGGACTCATAAATGTCACCTATATAGGCGTATGTTTACGTCATTATGGGTGACAATAAGGCATTTGTAAAAAACGGCAGTTGTAAACGCGTGGCGATAAGTGTGGCGAAACGAAAGTTGAAGACGTTGGCTCAGCCAGCTTTGCTAAGCCAGAACCACCACACGATAGCGGCGATAAGCCCAAGCCCCGCCAAGTTGATCAATAGACTCATGCGACGTCCTCCTGGCTGGGTGACTTCCAGAGGCGCAAGCGGTTGGCGTTACTCACCACGGTGATGGAAGAGAGTGACATGGCAGCGCCCGCGATCATCGGTGAGAGCAGCATGCCGGTGAGCGGGTAGAGCACCCCCGCAGCAATGGGAATACACAGTAGGTTGTAGCCAAACGCGCCTACCAGGTTCTGTTTGATATTGCGCAGCGTGGCGCGGCTGATCTCTATGGCTGACGCCACCCCGTGCAGCGAGCCGCGCATTAGCGTGATACCCGCGCTCTCAATGGCCACATCGGTGCCTTGGCCAATCGCAAACCCCACATTTGCCCGGGCCAGCGCCGGGGCGTCGTTGATGCCATCGCCCACCATGCCAACGATTTCTCCCGCCTTTTGACGGCGCTCAATCTCGGCGTGCTTGTCCTCGGGTAGCAGGCCTGCGCGGTACTCATCAATGCCTACTTCTTGAGCAATCGCCTTGGCGGTGTGCTCGTTATCGCCGGTTAGCATGACGATGGTTAAGCCATCTTTTTGCAGGCGCTTGATGGCGGCCGCGGTGTCGTGGCGAAGCGGGTCGCTGATGCCAAATAGGGCGGCCAGTTTGCCATCTACCGCCAAGTACACCAGCGTGCGGGCCTGCTCCTCTAGAGCGCGTGCTTGCTCTTCAGCTGCCTTGAGATCCACACCGGCTTCGCTTAACAGACGCGCATTGCCCAGCAGCAATGCTTTGCCGTCGGCAGTTTGGGCTTTTACCCCGCCACCAGTCACGCTGTCGAAACCATTAATCTCGGCAGGGTTGGCGTTGTGTTCATCCGCGTAGGTCATTAACGCCGCCGCCAGTGGGTGTTCGGAGCCGCGCTCAAGCGCGTTGACCAGCGCCAGCACGGTGGATTGCTCCACGCCAAACATTTGCGCATCGGTAACGCTGGGCTTGCCCTGGGTGAGCGTGCCGGTCTTATCGACTACTAGCGTGGTCAGCTTGCTGGCGGTTTGCAGCGCCTCGCCGCTGCGCACCAGCACCCCGTGCTCCGCCGCTTTACCGACACCGATCATGGTCGAGATCGGCGTCGCCAGACCCAGCGCACAGGGGCAAGCAATAATCAGCACGGTGGTCGCCGTCACCAGCATATGGATCACCTGGGGAGCGGGCCCTAGGTTGAACCACACCAGGGCCGTCAATACGGCAATGATCATTACCGCAGGTACAAAAACGCTGGAGACCTGGTCGGCTAGCTCGCCAATCGGTGGGCGCGAGTTTTGGGCGCTCGCTACCTGTTCGGTAATCTGCCCCAGGCGAGTGTCGGTGCCCACCCGCGTGGCGCGATAGATCAAGCCGCCTTTGCCATTCACCGTGCCAGCGCTGACTTCATCCCCTGCGTTTTTGGCGATGGGGAGTGGCTCGCCGGTAAGCATCGACTCATCGATATGGCTTTGGCCTTCAACGACGTCACCATCCACCGGTAAGCGCTCGCCGGGGCGTACCCGTACGTGGTCGCCAGCACGCACAGCGTCAATATCCACTTCTTGCTCGTGACCGTCGCGAATCACCCGCGCCGTGCGGCTCTGCAGATCGAGCAGGCGCTTTAGCGCGTTGCTAGTGCGGCCCCGGGCGCGTAGCTCCATGGCATTGCCGAGCAGAATCAACCCGATCACCATCGCTGAGGCTTCAAAGTAGATGCCCTGGGCAACCTCGGGTAACCACGGCGCAAACAGCACCACGGCCATGGAATATAGCCAGGCGGCGCCAGTGCCCATAGCGACCAAGGTATCCATATTGGCCTGGTGGTGCTTAAACTGCTTCCAGGCGTTGACGAAAAAGTGGCGTCCTGGGAAGGCCAAAATGCCCAAGGTTAATAAGCCGATCACCAGCCAGTAGAGACGCCCCATGCCCATCGGGTGGGGATGGAAAAAAAACATGCTCATCATCAGCGGAACCGCCAGTGCCAGCGAGATGGCACTTCCGCGCAGCCGTTTTTGGTACGTCTTGGCGTCCTGTTCTGCACGAGTGCGTTCTGCTTCCCGCATATCCACAATCGGTTCGGCGCCATAGCCGGCTGACTCAACGGCGGCGATTAACGCTTGGGTCTCGGCACTGCCAAATACCTGGGCGGAGTGGGTGCCAAAATTGACGCTGGCGGTGTCGACTCCCTCAGTGCGCTCTAGTGCTTTCTGCACGCTGTTGACGCAGCTGGCGCAGGTCATCCCACTAATCGCCAAGCGCTGTTTCTTGCCTTGCCCTTGAGACTGGGAGTGAGCACTTGCGGTTTTTTCAGCTTCGGCATCAGCGGGTGCCGCGGTTTCTGGCTGATTATCAGCATCGTCTGGGGCTGCTTCCTCCAGAGCTGCTTCGCCTGGCGGGTAGCCCGCCGCGGTCAAGCGTTGATCAAGCTCGGCGTCGGTTAGAGTCGAAACAACCTCGAGGCGTTTTTCGCTAGGCATGCCGGTGACGTCTGCTTCAGGGTCACCACTTTGAATCGCCTCGCGCATACGCTTGACGCAGCCCTGGCAATTCATGCCGGGGATGGTTCGCGTGGTGGCTCCATTTGCAGGGCTTACGCTTGAGGCGGCTTCGGTAGAGGCGTCGCTCATGGGGTCTCCTTGGTAGACGTGGCGTCAGGAAAACTCTCAATCAGGCGGCACACGCTGTGGCCGTCGGGGGAACCGTCGGGCATCTGCTGCCAACTCTCCATGGCCTGTTCCATTCGTTCGGCTAGCGCTTCCAGCTCGGCAATACGTGCGCGGATTTGTGGCAGGCGGCTGGCGAGTAAGTCGCGTACCAAGGGGCAGGGGGAGTCTCCTTGGTCGGCGTGGGTCAGGATGTCGCGAATCTCCGCCACGCTAAAACCGAGCTTGCGTGCCCGCTGAATAAAGCGCAGCCGCTCTAAGTCGGTATCTGAAAATAGCTGATAGCCGTTATCCGGGTGGCGCTGAGGAGCAAGTAGCCGCTCACGAGCGTAGTGACGCACGGTCTCGGCGGTAACACCGCCTCGTTTAGCAAGCTCGTTAACTTTCATGGCCTGTTCTCCCGACCGGTTAAATAGTAACCACTTTAGTGTAGAACCTATGGGTTACCCATAGGTCAAGGGCGACTTTGTGCAATAAGCTAAGATGACTAAAACACTGATTTAAAACGACCGTGCGACTAATGTATAAGTCAAAAATAAAATAAAACGAACGTTTGCCCTTGAACCTTTGGCTCAGTTGCGAGAAAACAGTCATGTAAAAATAAAGCGAGTGGATCGTCGGTATCCACGGGATCATCGGGAAGAGAGGCCCACTATGAATAATAAATTTAATAAGCTCACCCTGGCTGCTGCCATTACAGCCGCCTTCGCCAGCCAAGCCCACGCGGGCGGGTATCAAGTCAACGAGCAGAGCGTGAGTGGGCAGGGCTATGGCCATGCCGGGCGCAGCTCTAATATCCATGATGCCACGATCGTGTACGGTAACCCTGCAGGTATGTCGTTTTTGGATCGTGCGCAAGTGACGGTTGGGGGAACCTATCTAAACGTAAATACTGATCTTTCTAATGTCGAAGCTAGCCGCTTTATTGATTCGGGCGTGGCCGCTGGCGGCGCCCCCAATGGCAATCAGATTCCCATCGGCAGCATTCCTGGGGGGAATGATGGCGATATGGTGCCTGGCACTCCCATTCCTTTTGCGTTCTATGCGCAGCCAGTGACTGATCAGTTAGCGTTTGGGTTCGGGGTGTATGCACCCTTTGGCTCCAAAACCGACTACGAAGATGATTTCCAGGGACGCTATTTTGGCGACTATACCGAAGTCAAAGTGATCAGTGCGCAGCCGACGGTTTCTTATCGCTTTAACGATCAATGGTCGGTTGGTGCGGGTATTACCTACAACCAAGTGGAGGGGGAACTGCGTCGCCAGCTACCCTCTGAGGCTACGTTTAATCCAGCTGCCGACATCGACTCTCGGGTGGATGGTGACGATGAAGCCTGGGGTTATAACCTGGGTGTGATTTATCGACCGGTGCCTGAAACCACCTTGGGCCTGACCTATCGCTCAAAGGTAGATTACACCCTGGAAGGTGATTTTAGCGCTACCGACCCGCTGGGTAATGTCCTTCGCTCAGATACCGCGAACCTGGATTTAACCACCCCAGAGACGGTTAACTTCTCCGTGACCCAGCAGATGACCGATCGTCTCAAGCTGATGTTCGGGGCGTCCTGGGTTCGCTGGAGCCAGTTTGATCAAATTCTGGTTACCGGAAGCCAAGGTGATACGATTACCCGAGAAGTTCAGAACTATTCAAATGCCTGGGCGTTTGCCACTGGCGGCGAGTATCAGTTAACGAAGACATTAGCGCTTCGTGCTGGGGTAACGTTGGACTTTACACCCACCAATGATGAAGACCGCAGCGTGCGTATTCCTTCTGACGATCGGCGTATTTTCTCGCTGGGGGCAGGATGGAGCCCAACGCCTGATATGACCATTGACGTGGCGTACTCCTATCTCACGGAGCGCGGCACCTTTGTTGAACAGGATCGTAACGATCTGCTCCAAGGTGCAGGCGGCGCGTCCTACTCAGCCGACTACAAAAACGAAGCCCACGGTTTTGGTGCGCAGTTAACCTATCGCTTTTAAGCTTGAGAGAGCTAAACCCCAATGAAACCCGGCGCACGCCGGGTTTT
>NZ_JBQSYH010000015.1:0-155942 GCF_052379125.1 Halomonas sp. AOP13-D3-9
AAAGCCTCATATCGAGCAAGCCTTAGGCGACCTGGATGAGGTGACAATTGTTGTATATGAGCCCTCTGACCAGTATTAATTTTGACGTTTTATTGACCCTTTTTTTGACATTTATTGTCAAAAATGTGGTTTTAAATGGTTTTTGTGAATATTGAGTGCTAGATTTTGATCAGTATTGTCATTTTCTAGAGTCAGGGGTGTGTTTGATGCTCATTGAGATGAGTGTGGCCAATTTTCGATCATTTCGTGGGGAGCAGACGTTTAGCTTGGTGAAAGGCAAGGGTGATGAATTACTGTCCACCAATACGTTTGCGTCGACTGCGGTCAACAATATCGAATTGCTGCGTTCGGCAGCTATTTATGGCCCCAATGCCAGTGGCAAATCCAATCTCTTGTTAGCGTTGGGCACCATGAAGCAGGTCGTGCTGGAATCGGCGGCCAATCTGCAGCGGGGCGATAAGTTGCCGGTTATGCCGTTTCGCCTAAGCGCGGAAACGCGCCAACAGCCCAGCGAGTTTGAAGTGACCTTCGTAGTTGGGAGTGTGCGCTACCAGTATGGTTTTGCCGCCAGTACCGAGCGCATTCATGAGGAGTGGTTGTTAGCCTATCCGAAGGGCCGTGCCCAGCGCTGGTTTGGTCGTGCTTGGAACGTTGAAGAACAACGTTATGATTGGGAGCTGGGCAGCAATCTAACCGGGGAAAAGCAGCTTTGGCAAAAGTCCACCCGTGCAAATGCGCTCTTTTTATCTACCGCTGTACAGCTTAATAGTGAACAGCTACAGCCTATTTTCGACTGGTTTAACAATACGCTTCGCCTGGCTAATGTAGGAGGTTGGGGGCCTGGGTTCAGTGCCTCACTGTGCGAAGACAGTAGCAAATCAAAAGTGATGGACTTTTTGCGCGCTGCAGATTTGCATATCGACGATATTGTGGTTGAGTCCAAGCCATTTGATGTTGAAACGCTGCCGGAAGGAATGCCGGAACCCCTACGCGATGTTATCGTTGGCAATATGAAGGATAAAACGATTCTTGATATTAAAACGGTGCATAAGGATAGCGACGGTAAGGCGGTTACGTTTGATTTTGAAGACGAGTCTGACGGCACGCAAAAGCTATTTTCTTTCGCCGGGCCCTGGATCGACTCGCTGACTAACGGCTATGTTCTGTTTATTGATGAGCTTCACGATAATCTCCACCCGCGCTTGGTGCAGTTTCTGGTGCAGCTGTTTCATAACCCAGAGACCAACCCGAATAATGCACAGTTGGTGTTCACTACTCACGAAACATCTATCCTGAACCAAGAAGTATTTCGGCGTGATCAAATCTGGTTCTGCGAGAAGGACGCGAGCCATGCGACAGCGTTGTATCCGCTGACAGATTTTAGCCCGCGCAAGGGGCGCGAAAATTTGGAACTGGCTTATCTTTCCGGGCGCTATGGTGCTTTACCCTTTATTCGGTCGCTAGAGCGGGCCAGTTGATGGGTACGGATAATCTGTTTCATAAACGTAAAGCAAAAAGCGCTAAAGGGTTACAGCGCCGTGCAGCAAAGCGCGATGCGTATGCCAAAGTGCTGATTGTCTGTGAGGGAGAAAAAACTGAGCCTCACTACTTCCATGGTCTTAGAAATTACTACGGGCTGAATACGGCCAATGTAGAAGTGTCTGGTGAAAGTGGCTCAGACCCAAACAGCGTGGTGAGATTTGCAAAGCAACGCTTTCGAGAAGAAAAGGACGCGGGTGATGCCTTTGATAAGGTATTTTGTGTGTTCGATAAGGATACTCACCATCACTATGGTGAGGCGCTGGGTTCAATAGCGGCTGCACAGCCCCGCGACACCTTCATCGCTATTAACTCAGTACCCTGTTTCGAGTATTGGTTGTTGCTACATTTTGTTTATAGCACTAAGCCGTATGTGGCTTTATCGGGCAACAGCGCGGGAAACCAAGTGCTCTCTGAGCTTCAAGCTTATCTGCCAGCTTATGAGAAAGGTTCGGAAGATATCTTTATGAGTTTGCTGGGGCAGTTGGAGTTTGCGAAGAGTAACGCCGAGCGCTCACTGCGCCAAGCGGAGGCTAGTGGAACTGACAACCCGACGACCCGAATACATGAGCTGGTAGGTTTTTTACAGACGATCAATCAACCGATATGACACACAATAATACGCATAGATGTGGGAAGGGTGAACTTGTCTGAATACACAGAAGTAGAACAGCCGTTTCTGCAACAGTTGCTGGCGTTGGGTTGGGACGTCATTGACCAGGGGCAGGAAATTCCGTCCGACCCGACCCGAAGCCATCGCGTCAATTTTCGTCAGTGGTTACTGCCAGAGGTATTCAACCGTGCAGTAGCGGCGCTCAATGTTGGTATCGAAAAGGACACTTGGCTGACTAATAAGCAGCTACTGGATTTGCACGAACAGCTGTTGCGCCAACCGAATCGCACGTTGCTAGAAGCCAATGAGGCCGTGCAGAAGTCGCTGTTAAAAGCCCAGGTAGACGCCAACGAAGAGACCGGTGAACAAGATCCTGTCGTTCGTCTGTTTGACTTTGATTCCCCTGAGAACAATCACTTTCTGGCTATCAATCAGTTTCGTATTGATACCCCCGGCTGCGTCAAACAGTTCATCATTCCGGATGTTGTGCTGTTCGTGAACGGTCTTCCGCTGGCTGTGGTGGAGTGCAAAAAGGGTGGCCCCAATTGTGCTAACCCCATGGCTGAGGCTTATAGCCAACTTCAGCGCTATATGAACCGGCGTGAAGATACCGCTCGCCAGGGATTGAAAGAGGGTGAACCCCGGCTGTTTCATAGCAACCTATTGCTGATCCGCACAAGTGGCGTGAAAGCCGACTACGGCACGATCACCTCCGGCGAGGAGCATTTTTACCCCTGGAAAGTAGGTGATTCAAAAAAGAACAGATCCGGTGAGAATGCCGCAGCCGAGAGTCTGAACCAGCAACAGCAACTGATTAGTGGCATGCTCAATAAAGCTAATCTGCTGCGGATTTTACGTACCTCGTCAGTGTTTATGGATACTGACGAAGGTTCGCGCATTAAAGTGGTGTGTCGCTATCAGCAGTTCCGTGCGGCGAATAAGATCATCGAGCGACTGCGCAATGGCCAAACCGTAGAGGATCGAAGCGGGGTGGTTTGGCACACCCAGGGCTCGGGTAAAAGCCTGACAATGGTATTTGTGGCGCGGATGATTCGTGCCTCGAAAGATTTATACGATTACAAGTTGGTACTTATTAATGATCGCACTGATCTGGAAGAGCAACTGGCAGAAACCGCGGCCTTGATTGGGGGGCGGGTGAATGTGATTGAGAGCCGCCAAGCGTTACGCTGTGACCTAGCCACTGACCAGTCCGACGTTAATATGGTAATGGCGCACAAGTTTCAGGTTGCCGACCAGAGCCTGCCGCTGTCGGTTGCCGAAGCCTTGGGCACGTATCAAGCGATTCCGAGCAAGAGTACGTTCGGTGTGGTCAATTCATCGAGCCGCATATTGCTGATGATT
Source organism: Halomonas sp. AOP13-D3-9 (assembly GCF_052379125.1). NCBI lineage: Bacteria > Pseudomonadati > Pseudomonadota > Gammaproteobacteria > Oceanospirillales > Halomonadaceae > Halomonas > Halomonas sp. AOP13-D3-9. The sequence continues at coordinate 3,515 of NZ_JBQSYH010000015.1, forward strand.
GACGAGGCCCACCGTACTCAAAGTTCAGAGTTGGGCGAGAACATCTTCGAGGCCTTCCCGAACGCTGCACGCATTGCCTTTACCGGCACCCCGTTAATCACCGAGCGTCATGGCGAGAAACGCACGGTTAAACGCTTCGGTGACTACATTGATAAATACAGGCTGATGGACGCAGTAGAGGATGGCACGACGTTGCAGATTCTCTATGAGGGGCGTACTTCGGATGCTGCACTGAACGAGAAGCATGCTTTCGAAACCAAGTTCGAAAATTTATTTAAGGATCGCTCCGAAGAAGAGCTGCTGGCCATTAAGAAAAAGTACGGCGCTACGGGGGACATTCTAGAGGCTGAGCAGCGAATTGAGGCGATAGCGAAAGATATGGTCGCGCATTACCTAGCGCATATTTTTCCGAATGGCTTTAAAGCACAAGTGGTGTGCCACTCCAAACTGGCGGCAGTGCGTTACCAGAAAGCTATTCACCGGGCGCTTGCAGAGACAGTGGCAAAGCTGCGTGCTGAACCTGTACCCGATGAGGAACGAATTCGCCGCATCCAATTCATCAAAGCGGCCGTCGTACTTTCTAGCGATGGCACTAACGAGGCCGCCTACATCTCAGAAGCTCGCAAGCAGGCCCGGGCCTGGAATGCAGTAGAAAATTTCTGTAGACCCTTTGCTTTCGACGACCCGGATAAGCCTTATAGCGGCATCGCCTTTCTGGTCGTGTGCGACATGCTGCTGACAGGTTTTGATGCGCCTATTGAGCAGGTTATGTACCTGGATAAAAAAATTCGTGAGCACACGCTGTTGCAAGCTATTGCCCGAACCAATCGGGTGAAAAAAGGTAAGCAACGCGGCTATGTGGTGGACTATGTAGGGCTAACCCACAGGCTTACCGAAGCATTAACGCTGTATGCCACTACGGATGAGCAGCAGGAACTCGCCAGCGGCCTGAAGAATATCACTTCTGAAATGCCTGTATTGCAAGAGCGCTATCAGCGACTGTTGCAGCTGTTTGCTAATCATCATGTGGCCAGTGTGCAAGCGTTCGTAGAGGGCAAGTTGCCGGATGTTGAAGACGATGCCTCAGTCGTGCATGCGGCTGTTACACTGCTTAAGGACGAGAAGCTGAGAGCGGATTTTGATGTTTACCTGAAAAAGTTCTTGAGCAGCCTGGATATTATTTTGCCTCATCCTGCTGGTCAGGCGTATCGCGTACCTGCCAAACGACTAGGCTATATTCAACGCGTGGCCAAAGAACGATACAAGGACGACTCACTGAGTCTGGGTGATGCAGGACAGAAGGTACGCGATTTAATCAATGAGCACCTTATCAGCTTGGGTATTAATCCTAAGGTGCCTCCGGTGGAGCTGCTGTCTGAAGATTTTCTGGATCAGTTAAACGCACACTCAGGCGATAATGCCGAAGCTAAAGCCAGTGAGATGGAGCATGCTATTCGCAAGCATTGCACTGTGCATCACGATGAAGATCCAGCGTTTTATAAAAGTCTCGCGGAGAAAGTAGAGCAACTGATTGATCGCCACCAAGGCGAGTGGGATAAGCTTGCTGAAGAGCTGGTGAAACTGCGTAAAGTTGCGTCACAAGGCCGACAGGCTGGCGAGGAGGGGATGAGTAAAGAGGCGACCACTTTTTACGAGCACGTTGCCTTGGAGGCTTTCGACGAAGGCAAAATACCTGCCAGTGCACAGCCAAAGGTTAAAGCACTCATGGAAGCGATTGTAGAAACCTTGCAACAGAGCATCGGAAGCATCGATTTTTGGCACAATGCCGACAAGCAGAAGCGTACTAGAAGCGAGATTAAAACGGCGCTTACGCTCACTGGAATCGACGAGTTGAAAACCAGCCGAGAACGCCTTGCGATTGAAATTATGAAATTGGCCAAAAATCGGCACGAGGCTTTACTCAGCGGCGCTAAGAACGAAGGGAATCAGCCATGATCGCAAGAAAAGTAAGGGATATTGAGTATCATCTGCTTCCCAGCAGCACCCGGAAAACCACCGATATTGTGATTGAGCGTAACGGGCAGGTGGTGGTGCGTCCCCCGGTTAACTACTCGCTGGAGCAGGTGGATGCACTGGTGGTCAGCAAGCGGCTATGGATTTACCGCAACCTTGCAGAATGGAGAGATCTAAATGCCACCGCCGTTACCCGTGAATGGGTCAACGGTGAAACGTTTCTGTACCTTGGCGGCGCTTATCGGTTGGCTTTGGTATCACATCAGGATAAGCCGTTAAAACTCAAAGAAGGCCGCTTTTGCCTGAGCCGTGAACTCATCGAAACGGGTGGTACTGCTTCGGCAAGAGCCGCTTTCGAAAATTTCTATAGCGAAAAAGGCCAGCAGCGCTTTACTGATAGGGCGGCTTTTTTCGCCCCCAAAGTGGGCGTCGAAAATCCTGCTATTAAAGTGAAGGATATGGGCTACCGCTGGGCCAGTTGTGGCCGCAGTGGCACGCTGAATTTTCACTGGAAATGCATGATGGCCCCACCACGAATCATCGACTACATCACCGTCCACGAGCTTTGCCACTTTCACCACCGCAATCATTCAGACGCTTTTTGGAATGAGGTTGATAAAGTCCTCCCCGACTGGCGTGAGCGTAAAGAATGGCTTCGCAAGCGCGGAGCAGGTTTAGATATATGAGCGTAGATGTGTTTTTTGGCATTGAGGCTACCCCTTGGCATTGAGGCTACCCCTTGGCATTGAGGCTACCCCACATACATCTATTCTGCATTTTGTTTAAACATCGTATTTTCTTAAATACCGAAAATTTACTATAAATCAGCGCTTATATTGCGTCGGGCAGTAGCCCCGTAGCACATCGGGTGAACGCAATGCGGTATGTTTGGTGGCGCGGCCGGCGACGCGCTTACGCCATAGGCGAAAGGAAGCCGGTTTTAGCTGATCGCGCATCACTTCAATCACATCGGGTTCGGCAAGGCCATAGAGCGTTTCGATGGCTTCAAACGGTGTGCGGTCTTCCCAGGCCATTTCGATAACGCGCGACTGTTCGTCATCTGGCAAGCGGCGAAAGCGCTTAACGGGGGCTTTTGGCATCTTTCAATTCGTTCAATGGGGTTAGGCGGTGTGCGTTGTAGCGTTGTTTAACATACCAGCGCAGCGCATCAATCACGATAAAAACCGCAAGGCTGACGCCCAATACAGGCAGCGCCATGCCCAGCGCAAGAGCGACAAGCAGTACGCTTAGTTTGGCCGTGGTAGGCAGCATTAGCCAGGGCTCAGCCACCGTGGGAAAGCGCTGACCGCTTAGCGTGTGCAGTCGCCGCCATGCCATCAAATAGCCCCATACTATCAATGTCACAAGCCCCGCAGCGACCAATGCCAGCATGACTTGATTAACGATGCCAAACAGCACCCCCATATGCAGATCAATCCCCCAGCGGGTGAGCTTGGCTGCCAAAGGAAACGTGTTGAAGTCGGTTTGATCGGTCACTGCCATGCTATGCGGATCCAGCGCTACTTGGTCTACTTGGGTAGGCCACTGGCGGTCAATTTCGGCTACCCGCCATGCCTGTTGGGGGCCACTTGGGGGTGTTAGCTGGAGTCGTGCAGCGTTGATGCCCGCCTCACGCGCAGCACTCAGCGCCCGATCAAAGTCGTCTAACGTGATGGCTGTGGACACCATGGCCATGTGGCCGCGATGTTCTGCATGTTCATCGTGTGGTTGGGTATCGGTATCGATCAGCGCTGTTGAGGCGCTTGGCGTACTCCAGCCCCATGCATGCCGTAACTCGGCAATATTGCTGCCCGCCCACTGTGACCAAGTAAGCCCTGTGGCGGAAAAGAACAGGACCCCGAGCGATAAGACCCATCCAAGCGTTGCGTGGCGTCGGCGGGCTGTATGAGGCCTTGAACGCGCTTTTAGCGTGCGGCGTTGCCAAATCCACAGCATTACGCCACCCAGCGCGGCAACCCAGAGCCATGAGGCAGCCAGTTCACTATACAGACGGCCCATATCGCCCATTAATAGCTGGCGGTGAAAGTGATCGATTGTGGTGCGCAGTGGCAAGATGCCGCTGGTGCCGTAGACCGTTGTATCACCGGTCACTGCCAGGGAAATGGGGTCAACGAATACAGCACGGTGTTCCGAGGGGCCCAGGCCTGGCTCGCTAAACATCAGCCGGGTGGTGTCGCCTAGCGCCGGAGCTGGACGTACCGCACTGGGTAAGGTGGGGGCGCCTAGATAACGCTGCCCCGCAGCGATCTGTTTGGCAAGCGGTTGAGGCTCACCCTGAGTAACGCCATATAGGGTGTCATGGTAGAACCACTCTTCAAGTGGCGGGCTCAGCAAGTAAGCAATGCCGGATAATGCCGCGATAAGAATAAAAGGACCGATAAAGAGGCCAATATATAAGTGTAGGCGGCTAATTAGGGCAAAAAGCAGTTTACTGGTGCGGGTAGGGGAGCGGGCTGTCATTGGCTTGAATCCGAGTGGTATCGGTAAAATAGTCAGACAGCTTAGGTAGTTTACTTAGCGATCGCTAGCCTTGAGGCAGCGGTAAAAAGTCACACGTTTAACGGCTTGAAGGTGCTGGCTTGGCGGCTAGCAGTGCACGAAATAATCCATTCATCAGCACCGGCTCATCGTGGCGAATCTGGAACCCAGCCTCGCTGAGCAGTGACTGCGCTTGGCGGGTAATATCGGTTGCCAGTGCCGAGGTGAATAGGTTGAGAGTGCGCCTGCCTACACCTGCCAATTGAGCATCGGGTTGGAATTTATCCATTACACACAGTTGACCGCCTACTTTTAGTACCCGGTTTGCTTCGGCCAGCCCTCGCTGTGGGTCAGGCATAACCGCCAGAATCAAGTGCATCACCACTACATCAAAGTGTTCGTCGGGGTAGCTGAGTGCCTCGGCATCCATCACATCACACTCCACATCGCGGCGCAGTGCCTCGGCCCGTTTTGCGGTGCGTTTCACCATGGCAGGTGCAATATCGGTGGCGTGCACTTCGATATCATGGGGCAGAAAAGGTAAGTCTAACCCCGTTCCGGCGCCTACCAATAGCACTCGCATACCGGGCTCCCAGTCCACTTGGCCAAGTGCGATCCGTCGTGGCCGGCGAAACGCACGGGCGGCGACCGCATCGTAGAAGGGGGCGTAAGCGGTATAGCGTAGGCGGTTCCATGCGGTGGTGTTGAACATAACGCCTCTTTGCAGCGCAACGCTGCGATTGCGGAACGGCGGGTGTTGGCTCCTAACATCAGACTACCTATAGCATGAAAGCGATCATTCAACCAATCGCGAGAGCTCATGTTATGTCACTCATTTTATAAGGCCAGTGCTATAAATTTTATATATGTCAGCCATGTTTAATTCACTTTTTAACGTATAAGATGGCAGGGTGTATATCTCTCTATGTAGATATAAATAATGATTTTTAATTTTCATTAAAATAATAATAACGCAAGTTTGTCATTAGCTATCATCACCCTTTCTGAAAGCGTGCGGCTAGGTTTTCAACAATATCTATAACGAGCTTGCGATCATTTTGATTTAAAGGGGCTAAGAGGGTTTTCATTCTACTTGACTGATCATCGATATGAAAACTTGCTTGGCCAAGTAGCTCCGCAGCTTCGCAGTTGAAAATTTCAGCAAGCTCGATTAAGCGCACAATATTGGGTATCACCCGCCCGCGCTCAATGCGTGAAACGGCTTCATTGCCAACACCTAAGCGCTCAGCAACTTCTTCCTGGGTTAATTGACTGCGAACCCGCTGTTTTGCAATGGCCCGGCCAATACTGCCCGCAAGCCGTTTCTGTTCTGTTTTATTCACAATGCCCTCCATTAGACCTAGATGGTTGAGGAACGACCTATTGACATGAAGGACTGTTTAGGTTGAATATCATCTTCTAAGGTTGATTTGGATGCCGATAGTTACTTTCTGTTTCATTAGATTACTCTCTGAAATGTGTGGCGCAGCGATGGGAAGTTAATTGGGTGTCCAAATAAGCATAAGTACTTAGGTGTATATGGCTGCATGGATGAAGAACCTACAGCTATGATTTTAATAGCTGAACGTGTATCGGTAGGCATAATAGTTGAAAGGCTTTAAAGATTAATGTTTGAGTGGTTTTAGTCTTTTGGAAATTTGTTTAAGGGTTTAAGCGCGAAAAATTTTTAAGTATTGAGTGGTTTTTCATTTAGAGGTTCTAGCATTGGATCAGTTGCCGGAAGCGTTAATGGGGCGACAGGTGTGTTTTTTCAAAGAAACTTTTCAGGATGAGCGAGAGAAGCTTGATGTGTAAATCTGAAGGCGCTTAATAACATGCCACCTACTTCTGCACCAGAGATTTTTCGACAGTTGGCAGATAAGTTGTCCTGCGTCAGTGAAGAGGGATTTTTTCAGCACCTTGCGAGATCCTTGGCGGATATCCTTGGGGTTGATCATGCCGTTGTTGAACATGTCGATAGCCACCAGAGCATTGTAACCACGCTGGCAGCATGGTCGCAGGGTGAGTTCATTGAGACGGCTCCGTATGCGCTACGAGGCACGCCATGTCAGCAGGTCGCTGATCACTCACGCCTGTTTGTTGGCTCCCAAGTTTGCGAGCAGTTTCCAGATGATCAGCGCTTGGCTGCCCTGGGGGCGGAGGGGTATTTGGGCCTCTCTATCGCACCCCCTGATGGCGGTGTTTTGGGCGTTATTTCGCTGATGCACTCTTCTGTTTTGGGGCTTCCTGCGTATGCCGATGAAGTGCTACGTATCGCTGCGGCGTTAGCGGGCGTCGAGTTGGCGCGTCAGTTAGCAGAGAGTCAGACGCGCGAACGTCTGCTCTATAATCAGCGGGCGTTGCAGCGCATTGGTCAACGCAATGAAGCACTGATCAACACTATTAATGCTCAGCAACGTTTTCAACATGCCGTTGTCAGCGTAGCGACTGCTGTTTCGGCTGAAAATGGTGAAGCGTTTCTGCATCAGCTGACCATCCATATGGCTGAGGCGTTATCCGCTGAAGTGGGGTTTATTGCACTGCTGGACAAGCAGGATTCCGATATCGCGCGTACCTTAACGCTGTATGTAAACGGCCAGCTCCAGAGCAATTTTGATTACTATCTCCCCGGCGTTCCCTGCCACAAGGTGATGCTGGAGCAGGAGTGTATCGTGCACGAGGGCGCCGCCATTATGCTGCCTGCTGAAAGCAACGGGGCGCTGTCTTGGGTAAACGGCTATGTAGGTCGACGGCTGGATGATAGCCATGGTCAGCCCATGGGGCTGATTGGCGTCATGTTTAAAAAGCCGCTGGACGATGTGGAGGTTGTGCGCAACGTATTGCAGATATTTGCCGCACGGGCGGCGTCCGAACTTGAACGCCAGCAAGACGAAGTACGTATACGCCAACTCGCCTTTTGTGACCCCGGCACTCAATTGCCCAATCGCGCTGCCTTTATGCGTCATTTAGAGTGGGTGGTTGCTGATACCCAGACCTCTGAACTGGCGCTACTGTTGTTAGATCTTAACCATTTCAAAGAGATTAACGACACCGCTGGGCACGACCTGGGTGATTTAGTCCTTAAAGCCGTTGCCGAGCGCTTTGTAGCCGCATTAACGGAGGGGCAGTATCTGGCCCGGTTAGGTGGTGATGAGTTTGTAGTAGTTTGCCCAGGCGTCGAGGCAAACGGCGCGTTAGCCACCGCGCAGCGGTTGTGTGACAGTATCGCGCTGCCGTTTATTGTGGAGCAGCACTCTTTCGAGCTTTCCGTGGGCATCGGCCTCGCGCTTTATCCCCAGCATGCGGCAACGCCATTAGAGCTGCTGAAACACGCCGACATTGCCATGTACCAAGCCAAACGGCAGAAGCTTTCCGTGTGTGTATTTGAGCCTTGGATGGAGCGTGTCGTCGCTGAACAGCTGCATATCGCCAAACGCTTAGCGTTTGCCATTGCAGAAAAACAGCTGAGCCTGCACTTTCAGCCCCAGGTCGATTTACACAGCGGAAGGCTGATTGGTGCTGAAGCCCTTTGTCGTTGGCACGATGAGGAGCTGGGCGACGTTTCGCCGGGTAAATTTATTCCTATTGCAGAGGAGCGCGGCATGATCGTTGCGCTCGGCAGTTGGGTAATAGAGGAAGCTTGCAGGCAGCTGGCTGCATGGCGAGATCAGGGACACACAATGCCGGGACAGTTGGCGATTAATATTGCCGCCCAACAATTTGAAGAGGAGGACTTAGTCGCCAGTGTGCTCAATCGCTGTGTCCAATTTGGCATTGAAGCGTCACAACTGAGTCTGGAAATTACCGAAAGTGGCATCATGGAGAATCCTGAAAAAGCGATTGCTATAACCGAAGTGTTAAAGAGCAAAGGGCTAGGACTGTCCATTGATGATTTTGGCACCGGGTATTCGTCGCTTGCCTATTTAAAGCGCTTCGCTGCTGACAAAATTAAAATCGACATCTCCTTTGTTAGAGATATGCTTACCAGTGACAATGACCGTGTCATTGTGGCGACTATTATTGCCATGGCGAACACGCTAGGCCTTGAGACCATTGCAGAAGGCATAGAGAATCAAGACCAAATCACCGCGTTGCTGGCAATGGGCTGTGCTCAAGGGCAAGGTTACTGCTTTGACCGGCCATTGACAGCCGACCAGTTCTCCCAGCGCTGGCTTCGCTAAATCTGCAAGTCGACTTTGCCTTAAGCATTTGCGAAGAGCCCCGCCAAGCTGCTATCTATACAAGCTGAGCTATACTAGACAACCAAGGAAAATAGCGCCTGTTCACGCGGCTAAGCGACGTGGGCAAGTTCTAATTTTTGCCTCAGTCCTTTCAAAAAGCCCGGTCAGTCAGGGTGCCAAGTAGTCTAGACTCATGCTATACCTAAGCTGTAATCTCATCTTCATATGCGCTCACGGTGTGTGCATTAGCGATGGTGAGCAATAGCAAAAGGACGCATTTAGCTGATCGAATGGACTCTATCGTATGTCGGTTCGGCAAATAAGCGAATTTGAATTCAGTCAAAGGATTGTACAGGAGCATTACGCTAAATGAGTGGATCGACCCCGCGAAATAAACCTTCACGTCGCAAAGGTTTTTTGTCAGTAGCCGTGCTAGGCGGGCTACTGGTTGGAAGTCTCCCTGTTGAGGCTTTGGCGTTTGGCTTCGATGATGTCGCCAAAAAAGCAGAGGAACTCGCCCAGCAGGGCTACCGGGCTCCAGAAACGACGTTACCCAATGAACTGCGCGAACTCAGCTATGCAGAGTATTCGCAAATACAGTACAAGCGAGATCGCGACGTATGGAGCGGTAATAACGCACCGTTTACGCTGAGTTTTATTCATGAAGGGATGCATTATGACAGTGCCATCCAACTCAACAGTATTGACCAGGAGGGCGAGGTTCATGGTTTTGCTTACAACCCAGACGACTATACTTACGGTGATTTAGACATCTCCGACGATGTTAAGCAGAGCGATGGCCTGGGTATCGCTGGCGTCAGAATCAACCACTCACTCAATGGTGTTGATAGTAATGAGGTGATGGTATTTCTAGGCGCAAGTTATTTTCGCGCCGTGGGCAGTGGCCAGGTTTACGGTCTTTCAGGGCGTGGGTTGGCCGTTGATACGGGATTATCTTCGGGCGAAGAGTTCCCCCGTTTTAGCGAAATTTGGATCGTCGAACCAAGCCCAGAAAGTCAGTACTTGACGATTTTTGCCCTGCTGGACTCGCCTAGCGTTACCGGTGCGTACCGCTTCGTGCTACGTCCCGGAGAAGATGCCTTAGTCGACGTACAGTCACGGCTCTATCTGCGTCGGGCAGTTGAGAAGTTGGGAATTGCACCGCTAACCAGTATGTATCTCTACGGCCCGGAGCAGCCCTCATCGACACAACACTATATCCCGGCAATTCATGACTCGAATGGCCTATTAATCGATGATGCCCAGAATGGCTGGCTATGGCGCCCGCTAGCCAATCCGGCCAAATTAATGATGAATAGACATGCAACGCCTCAGTTACGCGGTTATGGCCTGATGCAGCGTGGCCACAACTTTAGCGATTATCAGGATATTGACGCACGTTATGATCTGCGTCCAAGCGCCTGGGTTCAGCCACAAAACGAATGGGGGGCGGGTAGCGTTGAGCTGATTCAGATTCCGACTGACAACGAGACCAACGATAATATCGTTTCGATGTGGCTGTCTGATGAACCCCATGAGCCGGGCACGCCGCTGGCGTTCGATTACCGCCTTATGTTCACTACTGATGAAAGCCGTCATCTTGATCCTCAGCTTGCCTGGGTTGAAGAGACGCGTCGCTCACGGGGCGAGGTGGTTCGCGATGACTTAGTGCGTGAGCCAGACGGTACACTCGCCTTCGTTCTCGATTTTGTCGGGCCCTCGCTTGAAGGTGTCGGCAACGGTGCCAATATGAGCGTAGAAGCAAGCGTTGGCGATAATGGCGAATTGGCTAATAGTCGCGTCGTTCAAAATCCAGCCACTAACGGCTGGCGTGTGTTTGTCAACGTGAAGCGCAATAATGGCAGCCAGCCTTTGGATATCAGGGCCAAGCTAATGCTTGATGGCAAGCCATTATCTGAGACTTGGTACTATAGGCTGCCCGCCAATGGTTGAAACAGTCTCTTCTTCGCAGGCAACGCCAACGGATATTTATTTAGAGCGTTTGGCGTTGGAGACCCAGGATCGTGAGGAGCGCTACAAGTTACTGGTCGGTGATCTTGATAAACACGAAATGGCTTCGCTGCATGCGGCGTTAGGCGGGGCTATTGAAGACCAAAGTGACGACAGCAATGACCCGGCGGCATTATCTGTGGGTCGGCGCTTGGCACTTGCCTATGCAGAGCCGCCGCTAGCGCCGCAGGAAGCACTGTCGACGGACACGTCGGGCATTACACGACTGCGCACTGCGCCAGCGATGAAGCGAACGCCGCTGGCCCCTCAACAGTGGTCGACCAATCCTTTTGTGAATATTGGTCGACGTTTCAAGCGCTGGGCTAACGGTGATTTCCGCCGACGCAAAAGAGCGTCACCCTCCGCGTCTTGGAAGTGGGTCGCCTCAAGGCGTCGTTGGATTTTGCTGGTGCTGATTTTTGGTCAAAGTATCATTGCCGCCAATCAGATGCGCACTGTACTCCCCGGCCAAGGCCTGCAGTGGCTTGAGATCACTATCCTATCGTTGTTTGTGCTGCTATTCGCCTGGGTATCCGCCGGGTTTTGGACGGCCTTGATGGGGTTTTTCCAGCTATTACGCCGCCATGACCGTTACGCCATTGATAGCGAGGTGGGTGACGAGCCGATTGATGATGAGGCACGCACAGCGTTGCTGGTGCCCATCTGTAACGAGGACGTTGCCAGGGTATTTGCCGGAGTGCGCGCCACCCTGGAGTCTTTGCGCAGCACGGGTAATGATCGGCATTTTGACATCTTCATCCTGAGTGATACGTCCGATCCCGATACTGCCATCCAAGAAACCTATGCCTGGTTGGTGTTATGCCGCGACCTAGAGGCCTTCGGGCAGGTCTTCTATCGCCGTCGACAGCGTCGTGTGAAACGTAAGAGCGGTAACCTTGACGATTTTTGCCGGCGCTGGGGGGCACTCTATCGCTATATGCTGGTACTGGATGCCGATAGCGTCATGAGTGGTCAATGCCTTACCCGGCTGGTGCAAATGATGGAGGTGCATTCCAAGGTTGGTATTATCCAAACGGCGCCACGCGCTTCCGGACGTCTCAATTTGTACGCTCGCATGCAGCAGTTTGCGACGCGGGTTTACGGGCCACTGTTTACCGCCGGGCTGCATTTTTGGCAGTTAGGTGAGTCGCATTATTGGGGCCATAACGCGATCATTCGCCTAGCCCCGTTTATGCAGCACTGCATCCTAGCGCCACTGCCCGGGAAAGGCTCCATGTCGGGCGAAATTTTATCCCACGATTTTGTCGAGGCAGCGCTGATGCGACGCGCTGGTTGGGGGGTATGGATTGCCTACAAACTGGAAGGCAGCTATGAGGAAATGCCGCCTAACCTGCTTGATGAGCTAAATCGCGACCGGCGCTGGTGCCACGGCAATTTGATGAACTTCCGGCTGTTTTTCTCGCAAGGCATTCATCCCGTGCATCGGGCCGTTTTCCTGACCGGTTTAATGTCTTATCTTTCTGCGCCGCTATGGTGTTTTTTCTTAGTCCTGTCTACCGCACTTTTAGCCGTGCATACGTTTAGCACGCCCGACTACTTTCCTGAGCCGGGGATGCTGTTCCCTGTTTGGCCACAATGGAACCCCACCTTAGCGGTGGGGTTGTTTGGTGTGACGGCGTTACTGCTGTTCTTGCCTAAGCTGCTCAGCGTATTGCTGGTGTGGATACAGGGTAGCCGTCAATTTGGCGGGCCACTCAAGGTGTTAGCGAGCATGGTGCTTGAGTCGCTATTCTCGATGCTATTGGCGCCAGTCAGGATGCTGTTTCACACCCGCTTTGTACTCACGTCATTGATGGGATGGGCGGTTCAATGGCGCTCACCATCGCGGGAAAACAGTGACACGACGTGGGGCGATGCCTTCCGGGCTCATTGGAGCCAAACCTTAATAGGGGCTGTGTGGGCAGCGGGTGTTTACGTTATGGAGCCGACATTTCTGTGGTGGCTCTCGCCCATCGTTTTCGCTTTGATGCTGTCGATCCCGGTATCGGCGCTGTCGAGCCGTGTCTCGTTAGGGCGGTTCTGCTTCCAAAAGCGGCTGTTCCGAATTCCCGAAGAAACGCAGCCGCCACGGGTGCTGCGGCGCATGGTGAGCTTGCTATCCCGCATGAACACAGGAATGGCGGCACCCTCTTTTGCCCAAGTGGTGGTAGACCCCGTGCCAAATGCATTGGCCACTGCCCTAGGCACATTGCGGCACACCGATGCCGAGCCACTACGCCGACGTCGAGCCGAGCGGGTTGCACGCGGAGTAAGGATGGGGCCAGCGGCAATGAGTCGATTAGAGCGTTTGGATTTCCTCGATGACCCGGTGATGCTGTCGCAACTGCACTATCACATTTGGGACGACCGCAAGGCGCACCACAGTTGGTTTGATTGTGGTCTGCCAGGGCGTGAATCCAAGCACCTACCGACCTTTAACTAAGCTTACTAACGCACGTTTAATAACTACCGCATTTGATCAGGCCGGCTGAGAGGCTGGCTTGTATTGCCTATCGCTATTGTCGAGTTGCTCACAACGCTTTCGCATGCAGCGTCTGTGAAGGAGACTCCCCAAACTGCTGCTTATAGTCGTGGGCGAATTGACCCAGATGCCAAAAACCCCAATAGGTGGCTATGCCGGTTACCGATTGCTCCGGTGACGCTGCTCTCAGCGCCCGACGCACGCGATTCAGTCGTGTCAGGCGTAAAAACTGTAGTGGGCTAATGCCTAGAATAGTCGTAAAGCTGTATTGCAGCGTGCGGCGGCTAACGTGGGTTAGCTGGCAAAGCTCCTCCATGGTCACCGGGCCATCCAAGTGCTCATCAACATAGCGCTTAACGCGATCAACCACTTCCTTGCGGTGGGCGTAGCTGGGCGGCAGCTCAGCGCCAGGCTGCTCGGTTTGTAGCAGTTCCAGCAGCGCCATAAGCAGAATATCTTGATGAATATGGCTAGCGATCGCCAGGGTTTGGCAGGTGAGTAAACGTTCGATAAGAAACGACACCGCATTAAGCGTTGCCTTAGTCGCTTGCCGTCGTGGCCTTGCCTGCCAGCTTTTATCCAAGCTTACGCCCTGCCGTTGGGCGGCCTCTGCTAATGCTGGCAACTGAATCACTAACCCGTAAATGTCGAAGTCCTCTGGGGTGACCAGTTCAAAATCCCGCCCTCCGGGGCGGCACATCACCTCGCCCGTGCTAAGCGCTTGACCATTGATACGCGCCCCCTGGCGAGTGGTGGGAAGCCCGATCCACAGTGAGTTAGGCCACACCCGACAGTCCTGACGTAGTGCTTGCCCAGTATGCTCCTTAAACACCTGCATGGTTTCTAATGCCACTTCATCCAAGCGCCCATAGAAGCTGCCAGGGCTAAGCTGGTCGTACTCCTGCTGCCAGCGCGTCAGGTTTTGCGCGTGCTCATCGGCATCAAACGCTTCCTGGACGCATCTTTTTGGTGCAAATGCGCTGTCGAGCGTGGTCATGGGGGGCTCCTCGAGGCGTTATGCGCGCTCAATACTGCTTGGTTAACGCCTTAACTTTCTGTATTTGTTTAAATTTATAAAATATTACCGGGTTTGCCAAAACTCGATACTCGCTATCTATTGATAACGCTATGGTAGAAACAAGCAAGTTTTATACCTCAACGCGCAGTCAGCGTGATTAAACAGCAGACGTCATATAAAAAAGGAAAGCCCCATGGCGCAGACCTATCACACCACGGTGGGGAGCCGCAGCTACCGCTTCGCAAGCCTAGCCGAGCTGATGGCCAAGGCAACGCCGCCTCGTTCCGGCGACCGTTTGGCCGGCGTAATGGCGGCGAGTGCCGAAGAGCGTGTGGTCGCCCAAATGGTATTGGCCGAACTCCCGCTCACTACCTTTTTAAACGAGGCGTTGATTCCTTATGAAGAGGATGAGATCACCCGGCTGATTATGGATGACCATAATGCCGCCGCCTTCGCTCCTATAAGCCACCTGACCGTGGGCGATTTTCGGAACTGGCTGCTCTCCGATCACGCCACCAGCGAGGTACTCGCGGAGGTGAAAGCAGGGATTACCCCCGAAATGGCCGCCGCCGTCAGTAAACTAATGCGCAACCAGGATCTGATTCTGGTCGCCAAAAAGTGCCGGGTCACCACGGCGTTTCGTAACACCATCGGCCTGCCGGGGCGGCTCTCTACCCGACTCCAGCCTAATCACCCCACCGACGATGTCACCGGCATTGCCGCCAGTATTCTCGATGGCCTGCTCTACGGCAGCGGCGACGCGGTGATCGGCATCAATCCCGCCACTGATAACGTCGCCCAGAGCGTCAAGCTGATGCGCCTGATGGACGAAGTCATTCAGAAATATCAGATCCCTACTCAATCCTGCGTGCTTACCCACGTCACCAATACGCTGGAGGCGATTGAGCAGGGTGCCCCGGTTGATTTGGTGTTTCAGTCAATAGGCGGCACCGAGGCGACTAACCGCAGCTTTGGTTTTGACTTAAGCACCCTGGCGGAAGCTGAAGCGGCGGCGCAGTCGCTTAACCGCGGCACGGTGGGGCGCAACGTGATGTATTTTGAAACCGGCCAGGGCAGCTCGCTCTCCGCCGATGCCCATCACGGGCTCGACCAGCAAACCTGCGAGGCCCGCGCCTATGCGGTAGCGCGCAAATTTAATCCGCTGTTGGTCAATACCGTGGTGGGGTTTATCGGCCCCGAGTATTTGTTCGACGGTAAAGAAATCACTCGTGCCGGGCTGGAGGATCACTTCTGCGGCAAGCTGCTGGGCGTGCCCATGGGCTGCGACGTTTGCTATACCAACCACGCCGAGGCTGATCAGAATGATATGGATAACCTGCTCACGCTGCTCGGCGTGGCGGGCTGTAATTTTATTATGGGCATCCCCGGCTCTGACGACATTATGCTCAATTACCAGACCACCTCCTTTCACGATGCACTCTACGCCCGGCGGGTGCTGGGGCTAAAAGCGGCACCGGAGTTTGAGCGCTGGCTAGAAGAGATGCAGATTTTTCAGGATATCAGCACCCATCGGCTCAACGACCAGTTGCCTGCTGCCTTTGCCAACAGCCTGCGCCACCTGCCCCAGGAGCCTCGTCATGGTTGATAAGCCAACATCGCCCATCGTCGTCGAAAACCCCTGGGAGCGGCTGAATGCGTTTACCGATGCGCGCATTGGTTTAGGACGTGCGGGGGTTAGCCTGCCCACTAGCAAGCTATTGGCGTTTCAGTTGGCCCACGCCCAAGCCCAGGATGCGGTTCACTGCCCGCTGGATGTAGCAGCGCTGGCCACCGAGCTGACGGATACGCTTGGTTTAACCACAGCGCCAATTCGCCTGCATAGCCATGCCCAAGACCGCGCTATGTATCTTCAGCGACCTGACTATGGCCGTCGCCTTAGCGATGAAACCCGCCAGCAGTTGCAGCAAGCGGCTGCTTCTCAGCAGCGTTATGACCTTGCGGTGGTGATCGTCGATGGACTCTCTGCGCTGGCCGTGCAGCAGAACAGCGCGCCGTTTCTTAGCACGCTCTATCAGATGCTAGGCAATGAAGCCGCTGATTGGCAGCTAGCGCCGCTAACCATTGTTGAGCAGGGCCGAGTGGCCATAGGGGATGAGATTGGCGCTCTGCTCAACGCTGACGCCGTGCTGGTGATGATCGGCGAACGGCCAGGGCTAAGCTCGCCGGACAGCCTGGGGCTGTATATGACCTGGGCACCGGAGCCGGGGCTAAAAGATGACCGGCGCAACTGTATTTCCAATGTGCGTCCGGCGGGTTTGCAGATCGAGGAGGCCGCTCGACGCTTCTTTCTGCTGTTAAAAGAGGCCCGTCAGCTCAAGGTATCCGGGGTTAAGTTAAAAGACCGCAGTGAGGACGATGTGCTGGAAGGTGACTCCGCTTCCGGTTCAACACGCAACTTTCTGGTCGCTGATTAACGACCTTGGTACACGGCAACAAGCGTATAACCGCAGACTT
This sequence comes from Halomonas sp. AOP13-D3-9, assembly GCF_052379125.1. Taxonomy (NCBI): domain Bacteria; kingdom Pseudomonadati; phylum Pseudomonadota; class Gammaproteobacteria; order Oceanospirillales; family Halomonadaceae; genus Halomonas; species Halomonas sp. AOP13-D3-9. The sequence continues at coordinate 20,154 of NZ_JBQSYH010000015.1, forward strand.
ATAACAACAAACGTTTAACAATCAGGACGTAACAATTCTCCCATAACAATATGGAACGCAGTAAGCAGCCTATAGCAAAGCACGCCGCTGACGACACTTTCGTTCCACACCATGAGGGCAAAACGATGACACAACCATCAGTTGATCAAGCGTATCTGGCCAAACGCCAGCTGCGCAAAGGCACCGCCGGCTGGATACTGCTGGCAGGGCTTGGGGTTTCCTACGTGATTTCCGGTGACTTCGCCGGGTGGAACTTTGGCATCGCCGAAGCGGGCTGGGGTGGGTTTGCGATTGCCGCCTGCTTAATGGCGTTGATGTACTTAGCGCTGGTGCTGTCGCTGGCGGAAATGTCTGCAGCAATTCCCGCCGCGGGGGGCGGCTACAGCTTTGCCCGCCAGGCCATGGGGCCGGCCGGTGGTTACTTGACCGGACTTGCGGTATTGATCGAATACGCCCTGGCGCCAGCGGCGATCGTGATTTTTATCGGTGCCGCGGTGGAGTCATTGCTGGGCATTAACGGCCCGCTGGTGTATCTGCTGTTTTACGCCGTGTTTATTGGCATCCATCTGGCGGGCGTAGGGGAAGCGCTTAAGGTCATGATGGTGATTAGCGGCTTGGCGGTGTTTGCCATTCTGGCTACCGCGGTAGCGCTGATTGGTGATTTTGACGCCGCCAACCTGTTTGATATAGCCCCCACCGATGCGGTGGGCGCGAGCACCTTTATGCCGTTTGGCTGGTACGGGGTTTGGGCCGCGTTGCCGTTTGGTATGTGGTTGTTCCTGGCGGTAGAAGGCGTGCCGCTAGCGGCGGAAGAAGCCAAAGACCCAGCGCGGGATATGCCCAAAGGCATTATCGGGGCGATGCTGTTTTTGCTGTTCACCGCTTTGTTAGTCGTGGTGCTGCTCGCCGGTGCGGCTGGGGCTGAAATGATCGGCCAAAGTGGCGTGCCGCTGGTGGATGCGCTGAATGCTGCAGGCAATCCTACACTGGCCACGCTGGTCAACGTGCTGGGCTTAGCCGGGCTGATTGCCTCCTTCTTTTCGATTATTTATGGCTACAGCCGCTTGGTGTTTGCGCTCTCCCGGGCAGGCTACTTACCTAAGCAATTATCGCTGACCAGCGGGCGCAAAGTGCCCTATCTGGCGCTGATCGTGCCGGGCGTATTTGGCTTTTTGGTGTCACTCAGCGGTGAAGGTGACCTGATGTTGGGGATGGCCGTGGTCGGTGCCACCATCTCCTACGCGCTGATGGCGCTGAGCCACATTATGCTGCGCGTAAAACAACCCGATCTTCCGCGACCCTATAAAACCCCGGGCGGCGTGGTGACGTCAGGCATTGCGCTGGTGCTTTCATTGGTCGCGCTAACCGGGGTTTACGCCTTTGATCCCCGCGCGTTTAACTACACCATCGTGCTATTTATCGCCGGGGCGGCTTACTACTTCTTCTACAGTAAAAATCATCTGGTGGCGAAAACCGCCGAGGAGGAGTTTGCGCTGGTGTCCGCTTCACCGGAGGAGCTAGACGAGAGCGACCCCGCACCGGCAGCCGCTGCTAAGCTGTAAGCGAGCCAACGATTAGGCTACTGTGATCAGCCCCTGGCGGTAAGACGCCAGGGGCTTTTTCTTATCTATTAACCGTTACGAGGTGGCCTTATGACGCTGACCTTTAATAATCCTGGCGAACAGCAGCGCTGGTACGCGGTTGACGATGGTGTCATGGGCGGTGTTTCCCATAGCGGGTTTAGCGTTATCGAGGGTGAAGGCCGGTTTCATGGCGAAGTGTCGTTGGAAAACGGCGGTGGCTTTGCCTCCGTTCGTCGCGAACCCAACGATTTTGAACCCACGCTGGCGGATGCCCAGGGCATAGCGCTAACCGTGCGGGGTGATGGCCGCACCTATCAACTTCGCCTGAAAAGTACCTCTCTGGGCGATGCTTCCGCTTACCGCGTGAAATTTACCCCTGCCCAGGATACCTGGGAAACGCTGCACTTCCCTTGGAGCGCCTTTGAAGCAGTGCGGCGGGGAACCGTGTTAAGCGACGCCCCCACTATTAAACCGAGTGATATCTACCAACTTGGCTTCTTAATCGCTGACCGCACTGCTGGGCCTTTCTGTTTGCAGGTCAAGCGTATTGAGTCTGTGAGCTAACGCGCTTGGGCTACCCACCAAGGTCGTCTCGCATGTAGTGTGCCGTTACGCGAAGCTGGTAGAAAACATCAGGAGTTTAGCCAGTGAAACACTCACCGGGGCAGCGCTTAGCGATAACGATTTTGCACGGCTTTGACGAGTATCGTGCGCGCTTTAAAGAGATCACCTTTGACGCCAGCCGACGCTTTCGTGACGCTGCGTGGCGTGATGCCCAGCTGGCGTCGGCTGAGCGCATCAATTTGTATAAGGAAAAAATCGACGTCACCCTGGGGCGCTTAAAGCGTACTTTTGACCCGGAGGTGGTTTCTCACTGCGAGTGCTGGCGGGAAGCGCGCAACTACTACGCCGAACTGATCAGCCATCGGCTCGATTATGAATTGGCGGAGACCTTTTTTAACTCGCTGTTCTGCGCCATTTTCCACCACCGCCATATCCGCAACGACTGGATGTTTGTGTATAGCTCCCGGGAGGATGCCGCCCACCGCTCGGGGATTGAACTGTGCCGTCGGCACAAGGTCAACGGCGATTGGCAGGCTGCGCTCAAGTGGGCGCTTCTCGATGCTCCGTTGGATAATCGCTTTGCTGATATAGATCAGGACACCCACCTCGGCGCCAGCTTCTTACAGCAGCACTTACCCGCGGCGATGTTGGAAGCTGATGACACTGAAATCGAGTTGCTAAATAGCGTCTTCTACCGCAATAAAGGCGCCTACCTGGTAGGGCGTATCCGCGGCGGCGGCGAGCAGGTGCCGCTGGTACTGCCTGTGCTTCACGGCGAGGGATTTGGCGAGCAGCAGGGCGGCGACCCCTGCCTGCACCTTGATACGGTGCTCATCGAAACCGACGAAGTGTCGATTATTTTCTCCTTCACCCGCGCCTACTTTCAGGTTGAGGTGCCCGTGCCCAGGGAGTTTGTCGATTACCTGCAGCAGTTAATGCCGCATAAGCCGGAAGGCGAGCTCTATGCTGCCATCGGCTTCTTCAAACATGGTAAAACCGAGTTTTTCCGGGCGCTGAATCGTCAGGTGGCGAAGCGCGAAGATCAGTTTATTATCGCCCCAGGCGTGCGTGGCATGGTGATGGCGGTGTTTGTACTGCCCAGCTTTCGCACCGTCTTTAAGATCATTAAAGATAAATTCGACCCGGCCAAAGACGTGACCCACGCCGTGGTGCGCGAAAAGTATCGGCTGGTAAAGCGCCACGACCGGGTAGGGCGCATGGCGGACACCCAAGAGTTCTCAAATTTCACTGTACGTCAGGATCACTTTTCGCCGGAGTGCCTGGAGCACTTACTGGAAGTGGCCCCCTCCACGGTGATGCTGCGAGACGACAAGGTCATCATCAAGCACTGCTATACCGAGCGGATGATGACCCCGCTCAATATCTACCTGGAACAGTGCAGCGACGACGAGAAAGAGATGGTGCTTAAGGATTACGGCAATGCCATTAAACAGATGGCGGCGGCGAATATTTTTCCTGGTGATATGCTGCTAAAGAACTTTGGCGTTACCCGCCATGGTCGGGTGATCTTCTACGACTACGATGAAGTCTGCTACCTCACCGAGTGCCGTTTCCGGCGTATCCCTAAATCCTACGGCAATGACTTCCAGGGAGGCGACACCTTATCCATTGGGCCTAACGATATTTTCCCAGAGGAATTTGGGCCCTTTATGTTTGCCAATAAAGCGCTGCGCGATATGTTTATGTACCAGCATCCTGAGCTCTTCGACCCGGATTACTGGCTGGAGCTGCAGCAGGCCATTATCGATGGCCGCGTCATTGACGTTTATCCTTACCGTAACAAGCAGCGCTTTGCGGGCAGCATCGGCCAGCTAGTATATTAGGTGGCTATTGTAAGGTGCAGTGAATCATAAACGACGAGGTAATCATGGCAGCAAGCCCGCATTTGGTGGTGTTTACCGGCTCGGGGATTAGCGCCGAGAGCGGGATTAAAACCTTTCGTGCCAGCGATGGCCTATGGGAGAACCATCCGGTTGAGGATGTGGCGACCCCCGAGGCATGGCAGCGTAATCCGCAGCAGGTGCTGGATTTCTATAATCAGCGCCGGGAGCAGATTCGTCGCGCCAAGCCTAATGCCGCCCATAAAGCGCTGGCTGGCCTTGAGCAAGACGGCTTTAACGTCAGCATCATTACCCAGAATATTGACGACTTGCACGAGCGAGCAGGCTCCCGCCAAGTGCTGCACTTACATGGTGAAATCTTAAAAGCGCGCTCCTCCATCGACGAACGCATGCGCTACCCGCTGCTCAAGGGGGGAATTGAGCTGGGTCATGTCTGCGACAAAGGCAGCCAGCTGCGTCCTGATGTAGTCTGGTTCGGCGAGTCAGTGCCGCTATTTGCCGAGGCCTGCGACCTGGTTAGCCAGGCTGACTTTTTGCTGGTGGTCGGTACGTCGCTGGCGGTGATGCCTGCAGCATCGCTGTTATCTTATATTGACTACGATACGCCCTGTGCACTGGTCGACCCAGAGGCGGATAGCCTTAGCCCGCCGGGAGTGCTGGCGATCAATACTACCGCTGGCGAGGGCGTTCCGGCATTGGTTAATCGCTGGAAGCAGCAGGGCAACCTGCTGCTGTCTTAGGACGTTTCCAGTAGAAGATAGTTTCAGCTCGCGACGCTTCAGGCAGTCCACCTGAAAAAAAGGCTGCCCCCTGCTAAGTTCTTATCAGTGGCGTGACGGACACAAGCGTTTTGCATCGGTATGATACACTCGTTGTCAGCCACCCTAATATCACGGTGGGAGGTATTGATTATGATAACAGCTACCCCTAACCCTCTTGTCCAGCACTTGCTCGACGTTGCCTTTGACCTGGTCAACAATGCTGGCCGGCTTATTCAGCGTATTGCAGATACCCGTGAAAGCGCCCAGCCAGGGGACGACACCTTTCAGCGATTGATGCGTAAGGCCCAGGTGTCCTTCGATCAACTGGTCGAAGATGCCGACCAGTACATTCTAACGGTCGAAGAGAGTGGTGACGCCCCGCTTGACTATCGTTCACTGGAGGGGCTTACCGAACGGTTGCGCACGATGGAGCGCGAACTCAAGCGCTTGATGAATGATCCCGAGACGCCCAGCGATGTAACGGTTCTGTTGGAGCAGTGCGGTTTTCGCCGTGCCATCGCCAAGACCCGTAGTCGCATCGCCATGGCAGCCCATGTTTCCAAGCAGCGACAAGTGATTGTCAAGACCTATGAATCGACGGTTACCCCGGAGGCTTACGCCGCTGCTGCTAAGCTCATGTCAGAAAACCTGGGTGAAAAAGTAGGCAAGTCAGGTGATTGAGGTAGCCTTCCATCCAGAGACGGAACACTACTTCGACAGGATCGATGCCACCTTTCCCGGGTTCAAGCAGGAACTGCTGGAAAGTTTTACGGACTATATCGCTTCCAGCAGAGAAGTCGTACCTGACTGCTTCGGCAACGATGCGCCCTACACGCAGCCTCACGGCGCATTTCGTGCGGGGTTAATGCACATCCATATTGCCGTGCCGCCAACGACCTTTCCCAGAAAGCGTCCCCAGGCAGATAGGAAGTGCCCGATGAGCGCACCTGATCAGGATGCGGCCTTGGTGTACGTGCAAGGCGAGTTGGAAGAAAACCACTACTGCCTGCTTGCCATTCTCTACCCGGATGCCCATCAGCGAGCAAGCGATAATCGCACGATTCCCTATCTTGCTCGCCTGGCTCAAGCCTTCAAAGATCGGCACTGAGGCCTCGTCAGTAACCTCTAGGTTCTGATGAAACTAAGGGCTGTCTTTTGCCCTTGTGGGAGGGAGCTTTAGCTCGCGAATGTGTGGGCTCTTAGCCTAACGACACTGTTGCTTCGCTGCAGTTAAACCACGCCTTCATCACGTCGGTAATCTTCGTCATTTCTGCTTCAGAGGTGATGTACGCGGGCATGGTATAAAGCCAGCGGCCTATGGGGCGCAGCCATACGCCGCGCTCGCGGGCGAAGTCGCCTACGCCTTTTAACGCTTCAGCGGAGTGGGCTTCGATCACGGCGGTGGCGCCAAGGACTCGAACGTCAGCCACGGCTGGATGTGTATTCAGCGCTTGGTCTTCAAGTAGCTCACGCTGCAGCTGCTGGCTGAGCTTCGCAATTTTGCCCAGGTAATTCTCCTCCTCGAAGACGCGCAAACTTTCCAGCGCCACCCGGCAGGCCAGCGGGTTGCCCATAAAGGTTGGCCCGTGCATAAAGGCGTGGTGGGGACTATCGCCGATAAAGGCGTCGTGAATTCGATCCGTCGCCAAGGTGGCGGCGTGGCCTAAATAACCGCCGGTCAAGCCTTTGGAGAGCACCATGATATCCGGCGTAACGCCCGCGTGGTCAGCGGCAAACAGCTTGCCGGTGCGGCCAAAGCCGGTGGCCACTTCGTCAAAGATCAGCAGCACATTAAACTCATTGCACAGTGCCCTGGCGCCATCAACATAGGCAGGCGAGGTCATATTGAGCCCGCCAGCCGCTTGTAAAAGCGGCTCCATCAGCAGCGCGGCGACCTCATTATGGTGGCGCTCAAGCACGCTACGTAGGGCGCCAAGATCGTGTTCGACCTGCTCAGCGGTGGCATCAAAAGGCGCCTTGGGCGCTGGGGCGAAATGGTGCTGAGGCAGTAGGCTGGCGAACAGACTGTGCATGCCTTCTTCAGGGTCGCACACCGCCATGCAGCCGGTGGTGTCGCCGTGGTACGCCTTCATCAACGAGAGCATCCGGCTTTTTTCCGGATGGCCAGTAAGTACCTGGTACTGCAGCGCCATCTTCATCGCCACTTCCATGCCCACCGAGCCGCTGTCCGAATAGAAGACGTGATTCAGCCCGGCGGGGGTAATGCGCACCAGCTCGCGGGCCAACTGGTCGGCGGGGTCGTGGGTTAAGCCGCCGAGCATCACATGGCATAGCTGGCCTGCCTGCTCGCGAATGGCCGCCACCAAGCGCGGGTGGCCGTAACCGTGGATCATGCACCACCAGGAGCAGGTGGCGTCCAGCATGCGTTCGCCGCTCTCAAGCACAAAGTGAGCGCCGTCGCCGTTCACTACCTTGGGGGCGGGTGTCTGGGTTTTTAGGTGTGCATAAGGATGCCAAACCGGCGTGTTCATAACGGCTCCAGGGATAGGTAGGGGGCGGCAGTCGCGGCACTGGGGGCATCAAGATGCGGAATAATGCCTAAACAAGGGGCTTCAAGTTTGGCATTTAGATGCGCGATGTTGGCCTCAAAGCGTGCCGCGTTAGTGGCAAAAGCGGAATCCACCACGCTGCCCACCCAGCCGGCGAGTGCCAAGCCGTCGGCACGGATGGCTTCCGCCGTTAAGCGGGCATGATTTAAGCAGCCTAGCTTTAAGCCGACGACCAGAATCACCGGCAGCTCAAGCGCTATCGCCAGGTCGGCGAAATCTTCCTGTGCGTTTAACGGAACGCGCCAGCCACCGGCGCCTTCAATCAGGGTGATATCTCTGGGTGTTTGGCTAAGCGTTTCGCGCAACAAGCTAACGATAGCGCTAACCTCAAGCGGCTGGCCCGCCTCTAACGCGGCAAGATGGGGCGCAATGGCGGGGGCAAAGGCGATGGGGTTTATCGTGGCATAGGCGACCGGCGGCACACTCTGCTGCTGTAACGCCACTGCATCATCATTCCGCAGACCTTCGCTAGTCTGCTCGCTGCCGGAAGCCACCGGCTTAAGGCCCAGCGTGCTCAACTGCCGTTGGCGGGCGGCGTGCAATAAGCCGCTCGTCACTAATGTTTTACCCGCATCGGTATCGGTGCCCGTCACAAACCAAACGTTCATGGCGATTTTTCCAATTGCAGTGTTAAACAGTGGTAGCTCACCGGCAGGCCCTCCGGCTGGCGCAACTGCTCAAAGCGCGCTTTTGCAGCGGCGATATCCGCTCGGGTAAGGCTTGTGTTCGGTCGGGGAAGCTGGGCGCCCACGCCTTTAATAGAGGCCATCACGGCTTGCAGGTCGGGGTAGTAAAAACGCTCAACGATGGCCGTTTGTTGGTTGATGGTTAAGCCGCTTTTACCAATCGCCCGTTCGACGCTGGCGCGATTAGGTGTTTGCAGCAACGCTTCGGGGCGCTGCCAGGCAAAGGCGATTTCCTCCAGGGTGCCGGGTAGCAGCGTAGTGATATGCGCCTGCCCACCGGGAGTGAGAATCCGATAAAGCTGATGCATCACTGCACCAAGTTCACGGCACCACTGCACTGCTAAGTTGGAAAACACCAGATCAAAGTCATGGGCACCAAACGGCAGCGCCGCCGCGTCGCCCTGCTGCCAGTGGATATGGTCACCATAGCGCTGGCGGGCCCGTGACAGCATGCCGGGAGCTAAATCTAACCCGGTCACCTGAGTGCGGGGGTAACGTTCAGCCAACCGCTGAGTCCAGTAACCGGTGCCGCAACCTAGATCGAGTATTTTATAAGCGCTGTTGGGTAGCAAGTCCCACAACCGTTGACCTATTTGCCTCTGTGCGCTGGCGAGCGCATCGTAACTTGGGGCGGCCCGAGAGAATGCGTGAGCAACCCGCGCCTGCCAGTTAGTATCGCTGTTCAGCGTTAGAACGTTCATAAAGCCGCCATATCGGCGTTAGCCATCTGGGTGGCATGGTGGTTAATCGCAGCGGCGAGAGCCTGGGGCTGGGAGAGCATAGGACAGTGGCCAACACCGCTTAAGCGTTCGCTGGCGCTGCGCAGGACAGGGCTGATTAATGGATCGTGTTCACCGGTGAGCCGTACCACCGGGCAAGGGGCCGCCGCTAGGCGCTGGCGATTATCAATCGACGCCAGCCAGTCCAGGCCGGTAGCGAGTGTGGTGATGTCAGCAGGTAGCGTATCACCCAGTAAATCACCTAGCTGCCGATATGCCTGTCGTGGGCTGGGTTCGCCTTGCGCCTGCCAGCGCAAAAAGTGTTGCCAGGTCGCGGTGGGGTCACGCTGAAAGGCACGTCGAAAGGCGCTTAGCTCGGCAGAGGTGACACCGCCGGTTGCGCAGAAGGTGTTACTGGCACCCAATAGAATCAGCCCGCGTGGTGGGGGCAACTCCTTAAGGAGTGCCGTCGCCAGTAACCCACCCAATGACCAGCCGACCCATACCGCATCGCTGGCTAGTGGCCCGGCCATCACCTTCGCGAGCTCTGAAAGCGTAGCGTTATTCCCCAGCGCAGGGGCATCGCCATAGCCAGGCCAATCGATTGCCTGGACAGCCAAGTGGTTAGGCCAGTGCGCGGCGAGTGGCTGCCAGATACGCTGGTCGATTCCCCAGCCGGAGAGCAGTATTAAACGCAGGGACTGCATAACGCCTCTTGATGCTGGCACTGATCGAGCGCGGCTAACAGCTGATCAATATCTTCCCGCTGATGGCGGGCGCTTAGGGTGATGCGCAGCCGGGCTTCCCCTTTGGGCACCGTTGGCGGGCGAATGGCTCCCACGTGAATGGCTCGCTTTTGCAACTGATCCGCCCAGTGTAAAGTGCGCGCTTCATCTCCCAAGATCAGCGGCTGAATCGGCGTGTCGGAGGTGCTTAGTGGAAGCCCTAGGCGCATGGCCTCGCGGCGAAAGTAAGCAATATTGGCGTTGAGCTGAGCGCGGTGTTCAGGTTCACCCTGAACGATCTCCAGCGCTTTGAGGGTGGCGGCGGCAATCGCCGGGGGTTGGGCGGTGGTGTAGATATAGCTGCGTGAAAACTGGATTAAGTGATCGATTAACTCGGCATCCCCGGCCACAAAAGCCCCAGCGGTGCCCAATGCTTTGCCCAGAGTGCCGACCAAAATCGGTACCTCGGTGCTATCCCAGGTGGCCACGCAGCCGCAGCTATTTTCACCCAGTACGCCCACGCCGTGGGCGTCGTCGATCATCAGCCAAGCGCTATGGCGTTGGCAGGTGGCGACCAAGCTGGCGATGTCAGCCACATCGCCATCCATGCTAAACACGCCATCGCTAACCACCAGCTTATGCGCGCACTCACTGCGCCCCAGCAGGTTCTCCAGATCGCTTGTGTCGCGGTGATGAAAGCGCCGTGAGCGGACGCCGCTTAATGCGGCGCCATCGATGAGCGATGCATGGTTCAAGCGGTCGTGGAAGATTGCCGTATGGCGATCTGCTAATGCTTGCAGCACGCCGAGGTTGGCCATATAGCCGGTAGAGAACAGCAGCGCACGCTCGCGGCCTGTCCAGCGTGCCAAGGCGTCTTCCAGGGCATCGTGTACCGCCAAGTGGCCGCTCACCAGATGCGATGCACCGGCACCCGCGCCGTAAAGGCGTGCACCTGCCGCTTGGGCTTCGCTTATTCGTGGGTCTTGAGCCAAACCCAGGTAGTCGTTTCCGGCAAAGTCCAGCGTGCTATTGGCGACTACCTGCCGAGTTCGCCAACGCTGTGCCAGCTGGCGATCAGCGCGGGCAGCGGCTAAGCGCTGTTGCCACGCTTTAGACACTGGCATCTACCGCCAGCTCGGCAACGCGTTCGGCATGCGCTTGCTGCTGGGCTTGTTGGGCGAGCCGTGCCGCTTGAACATCTTCGCTCTCGCAGGTTTCGCGCTTTTCCGGGTGCAGGCCCAGCTTGGCAAATAGGGCGCGGTCGCGATCTACCTGGGGGTTGCCGGTGGTCAGCAGCTTATCACCGTAGAATATCGAGTTGGCGCCCGCTAAAAACGCCAGCGCTTGAGTCGATTCGGTCATCTGCTCACGGCCAGCGGAAAGTCGCACATGGCTCTGGGGCATCATAATACGGGCGACGGCAATAGCGCGGATAAACTCAATGGGGTCTAAATCTTCGACGTTTTCCAGCGGCGTGCCGGGTACTTTGACCAGCATATTGATGGGTACGGACTCCGGATGCGGGTTAAGCTTGGCCAGCTGTTGCAGCAGGGCGCTACGATCCTGGGCATCTTCGCCCATGCCAAGAATGCCGCCAGAGCAGACCTTCATACCCGCATCGCGTACGTTAGAGAGCGTTTCCAGCCGGTCGCTATAGGTGCGGGTGGTGATAATTTCGCCGTAGTACTCCGGCGAGGTATCCAGATTGTGGTTGTAGTAATCAAGCCCGGCAGTAGCCAATCGGCTGGCCTGTTCGCCATCGACCATCCCCAGGGTCATGCAGGTTTCCAGGCCTACGGCTTTCACCTGACGAACCATCTCTTCGACCAGCAGTAAGTCTTTGTCCCGGGGGCTGCGCCATGCCGCACCCATGCAAAAACGGCTGGCACCAGCTTCTTTGGCTGCCTTGGCTTGTTCGACCACCTTTTCAATTTCCAGCAGCTTCTCTTTCTCCAGCTGGGTATTGTAGTGGCCGGACTGCGGGCAGTACTTGCAGTCTTCCGGGCAGGCGCCGGTCTTGATCGACAGCAGGGTAGAGACCTGCACCGCGTTAGCATCAAAGTGGGCACGGTGAACCTGCTGGGCTTGAAACAGCAGGTCATTGAACGGCAGCGCGAAAAGCGCGTTGATCTCATCCAGCGTCCAGTCGTGACGTTGTTCATGAAGGCAATGTTCATGAAGAAGCTGTTCGTGATGCACGGTCATGGTGTAAACCTTTTTACCTTTAATAGTTGACGAGACTTTAGCGGCGTTGCGCTTTGGGTGTCAACGTTGGAAAGTTTTTAGGTTTACGGTGGTGGTAAGGAAATATGCTAGTCTTTATAAAATTAGCGTGTTGAGAAAAGTAGGCAAGGAGAGCGGCTATGCGTTTGAGCGACTATCAGCGACAAATGATCGTCCAGTCAGTGAAAAACTGCTTTGGCGCTCAGGCGCGTGTAAAGCTGTTTGGTTCCCGTACCGATAATGGTCGCCGTGGTGGTGATATCGATCTGCTGATCACCACCGACATACAGGATGTTAACGATATTGTACGAGCCGAAATGCGTTGCCAAGTACAGTTGCAGCAAGCGCTTGGCGAACAAAAAATCGATATGTTGATCGACTATCCAGGTCGAGGAAATTATCCACCTATTTTCAGCCTCGCCGAACAGTCGGGGATTTCTTTATAGATTATTGAATTTAATCTATTAATTAGTGATATTCTTACGGTTATATGGAGTTTTTGTGGCGGATGACGACTACTATGAAGCTGGGTTGAGAATGTATAAAGATGCTAATACGCTGTTTGACGGTGAGCGTTATCCAACCGCCACGCACTTGTACGGATTAGCAGCAGAGTGTGCTATTAAGGAGGTCTTGAAAAGAGTGCCTGGTGGAGAGCGGGAAATACCTCGTAAACATATACCTATGCTCTTGGATGATGCTAAAAAGTGGTTAAGTGGTCGCTCAAGGACTCACTTGTTCAACGTGATTAAAAATCCAGATTATATGAGTGGTTGGGACATTGGAAATCGTTACTGGGCGAGCAATCAGTTTGATGAGCAATCATCTAGAAAAATTAAAAATGATGCATTTAAGGCCCTGAGTGCTTTAGGAGGTGGAATTTGAGTGCCAGTAAAGTAGTCAGGTTTGACGAAAGCCTGCCCCTGGCTGTTCGTTTGATCAGAGAATTAGCACCTGCGGTGGGTGAAGGTAATGTTCGATTTGTGCGAGATATAGAAGGTTATCTGCACGTAGTTATCAAGCATGAAAGTGAAAAATTAATTGTAGATAGAATAGCCGAGAAAATCACACAAGAGTTAGGCAGTTTTGCAGCTAAACCTTACACAGTGGTGGCATGTGAAGACACTCTTGCTGGAAATTACTTGTTTGAACAACCCAGCATAGTGCATTGGGTTGAAGGTTTTCGTGCACATGTGATTGAGCGCCGGGCAATGGGGGTTGACTGGGTTCAGCAACCGACTCTTGAGGATAGTAAACATCCGCCTAGGTTTGTATTCTTTAGTTTAAAAGGTGGCGTTGGACGTAGCACAGCATTGGCTCTATGGGCTCGTGAGCTTTGTAGGCAAGGAAAAACCGTACTTGTCATCGATATGGATTTAGAAGCGCCGGGACTTGGTGCCCAGCTCTTAGAACAACCTGAAAAACCTGCTTATGGTGTAGCAGATTGGTTGGTTAATGATTTGGTCAGTGAGAATACTGGTGAAATCATTCGCGATATGGCACGACAGAGTCCGATAGCTAATGCCGGGTTATGGGTAGTTCCTGCTTTTGGGAAAAAGGCAGATGATCATCCTCAAAATGTTATATCTAAGTTAGCACGAGCTTACTTAGAGAAGGAAGTGGGTGTTCAGCCGCAAGGGTTTGCACATAGGTTGAAAGAGATGATCGCCCTTTTGGAGGCTGAATATAATGCTGATGTAGTATTGATTGACAGCAGAGCTGGTTTGCATGAAACAGTCGCCGTTAGTTTATTACACCTTTCTGCTGAGGTGCTCTGTTTTGCTGTTGACTTGAAGGTTACTTGGCAAGGCTATCAATATTTATTTAGTCATTTGGCTCAATTGGCTCAATCTCAACCTGCGGACAGTGAAATAGAGTGGCGAGAAAGATTCAAAATGATTAATGCGCGTTCGACACTAACGCAAAAAGAGAGTTTTGTTGAAAACTCTTATGCGCTTTGGGTTGATACCTTATATGATTCAGAAGAAAGTTCGCCAGAAAAAAAGTTAGAAGTTGAAGATGATGATGAAATTGAAGGTTTCAGTTTCGATATAAAAGATGAGTCAGCTCCCCATTATCCAGTTACTATTCTGCGATCAGATTTATTTGAAAATTTTGATCCTCAGCTAGATGTGGAGAAGGTAGGCGAGTCACAATTGCAAGAAGTATTTGGTGAGCTTTTTTCCTTTTTAAATGAACGGATGGGGGGAGTAGATGAGCGGAGATAGCATAGCCTTTCAGGCAATCAGCGATTCGCTGTCAGAGATACCTGAAGTGGTGGCTCACTCTGGAAACGAGCCTCCCGTTACCCAGGATATCTTTATGGTTCCTGGCCATGAAAAAGCATTGAATATAGATACGACTATCGTTGTCGGTGATCGGGGCAGCGGTAAAAGCTTTTGGTGCGCTGCATTGAATGCCGATGAATCTCGTAAGCTAATTGGCAGTCAGTTTCCAAGACTAAGGCTTGAAAGGTGCTCTGTTAGTTGGGGGTTTTCGGCAAGACGTGGAGTGAAGGGCTGTCCCTCAAGGCAAGTGTTAAAGAGTTTGGTAGCTAACGACGTCGACACTGAAGTGATTTGGCGAACTGTTATTCTTGATCAGTTAGTAGGGGAAGTTGACAAAAACATTCCTGGCAAAGATTGGTATGAAAAAACTCAATTCGTAGAGGATAACCCGGAAGAAGAAGAAGCACTTCTAGCTGAAGTGGATGAGTTTCTTCTTAGCCAGGGACGTCGATATTTAATTGTTTTTGATGCTCTGGATAGGCTGGGTGAGGATTGGGCCAGTATAAGAAATCTGCTGCAAGGATTGCTGAGAGTTTGCCTTGATCTGAGAAGTTTCAGTGCCATCAGAACGAAATTATTTATGCGTCCTGATATGTGGGAGGATAAAAGTGTTTGGGCGTTTCCTGATGCTTCAAAGTTACATCATAACTGTGTAATGTTAGAGTGGAGAAGAGTTGATCTTTATGGTCTTCTTTGGCATTGGCTTGCTAATCATAGAGAGGATTCAGGAAAGGTTTTTAGAACATGGGTTGAAAAGAATTTAAGTTGTCATTTTTCTTTAGATAGTGTGGATAGTGGGAAAATATATATTGTTCCTCAGTTTCTTCAGTCGAGTGAAGAAAAGCAGGCAGAGTTACTTAATAGTTTTTCAAGTGAATTTATGGGTACAAATAGGCGGAGAGGAAAAACATATACTTGGTTGCCAACACATTTGGCAGATGCTAGAGGGCAAGTAAGCCCGAGAAGCTTTTTGATCGCCATTAAAAAGGCGCACGAGGCTAGTAAGGAAAAGAAGAGTGCCGAGGTGCTTCATTACGATGGTATTAAAAGAGGGGTTATTAAGGCTTCTGATATACGTCTTCAGGAACTAAAAGAGGACTATGTTTGGATTGACAGTGTTTTTGTCCCGCTTAGAGGTTTAAGTGTTCCAGTGGAGCCTGCTGAGCTTAAGAAGAAGTGGAAGGCAGGAAGCGTTATAAATGATATTGAGAAAATGACTGAGATTAGTGCTTCAAGTTCTAATAACGATAATTACTTGCCTCCGCATTCTATGGAAGGGGCTGTTACTAAAGCTGAAAAGCATGATGCGTTGATTCAAGCTTTAATAGATATTGGTGTGGCTAACCGTATTCCTGATGGCCGTCTCAATATACCTGACTTATTTCGTGTAGCTGCTGGCATGGGTAGGAAAGGTGGCGTTAAGCGTTAAAATACAGATATTTATATCTACCCATGTCAACATGGCTTTATATTGTTACTGTAGAGGGCATCGCTTTATACTCTGCCCCTTTTCCGTACTCTGGAGCGCGGATGTCTGCTTTTGATAGCTCTGTTGGCGAGAGCTCTGTGAATGATAGTGCTTCTTATTCCGTCGTCGAGCATCAGCGTCCGCCGCGACGTGAGTTTAAAGCACGCGGCAGTTTTGTCACGCGCTGCGAAGGGTGCAATTTACCGGTGCTTAATTGTTTGTGCCCCTATCAAGTGAAGGCGGAGAGTGTCGCTCAGGTGTGGCTGTTAACACACCCCATCGAGCACTATAAGCCGACCAATACCGGGCGTTTGATTCGCGACGTGATCACCACGACGCAGGTATTTACCTGGTACCGCGTGGCGCCGGATGCCCAGTTAGCCGCGCTGCTAAAAGACCCTCGCTACGCGCCCTTTGTGATTTTTCCGGACGATCAGCCCGACTATGCGGATCGGGTGGTTGGCATAGACGCGGTGCATGCGGCAAAAGCGCAGGCGCGCATTCCGGTGTTTATCATTCTGGATGGTACCTGGCGTCAGGCGCGGCGTATGTTTCGAAAAAGCGCTTACCTGGATGATTTGCCGGTACTGCCACTGAAGAGTGAGCGCGAGACCCGCTATCGGCTGCGCAAACCGGCGTCTAAAGCGCATTTATGTACTGCGGAAGTGGCGATCGAGCTGCTGCGCCAGGGCGGAGATACGGCGGCTGCGGATGTGCTGGATGATTACTTTGAGGTGTTTAACGACAGCTACGCGGCGAGCCGATTGCATCACAAAATCGACCCGCCGACAGCCGCAATGCGGCGCCTAGCCGCCAAACAATGTACCGGCGATTCTGAACCCGGCTACCCAGGTACCCACCGCTGAACCTAGCGTGGCGAGAATAAACACCAGCAGGGTGCGCGATACGCGGTTTTGCCACCAGCCTTTCAACTGGGTGACATCGTGGCGCAGCGATGAAAAATCGCGCACTTTGGGTTTGCGCATATAGAGCTCAACCCCGGCGGCGACAAAACCCGCACCGATGGTCGGGTTTAGCGACGTTAGTGGAGCGGCAAAGAAGGTGGCAATCACGGTCACTGGGTGTGCCAGGGCGATAATTGTCGCGCCGCCAGAGAGAATGCCGTTAATCAAGAACCACTCAAGCACCAGTTGCCAGCCCAGATCGGTGTTGCGCGAGAAACCAATCGCAAAGCCGGTAAGCACTAACGCGGTAATGAGCCAGGGCAGTGCCTTCCAGAGCTTAGAGGGCGGCGGGGTGGCTTCTAGTGACTCACGCTCTACTTTCGGGTCGGCGGGCAGCGGTGATTCCAGATGCTCGCCGGTGCCTTTCAGGTGACCAGCGCCCAGTACCACGAGCACATGCTGGTAACGCCCCGGCGGCGCGTCTTCGGCCAAACGCAGCGCCATATAGCGGTCGCGCTCGCGAATTAGCGGCGTATAGAGCGCTTCAGATTCGGCGGCAAACTCGCTGAAGGTGGCTTCCAGCATATCGCCCTCTTTGAGCTTTTCGATGTCCTCTTTGGAGACATCCTGGCGGGAGAGCACGCTGCCAATCAGCCCTGAAAAGAGCGAGAAACGCTGCCACCAGGGCACATTGCTGTAGATACGCTTTAGGGTTAAGCCCACATCACGGTCGACCAGCAGTAGCGGCAGTTTCCGGCGGCTGGCTTCTTCAACGGCGGCGCGCATTTCGGCCCCCGGCTGAATGCCGGACTGATCGGCAATCCGCTGCTGAAAAGCGCCCAGGGCCAGGCTCGCGGCGACCATGCCCGCCTTGCCTTGCCTAAATACTTGGAAAAGATCCTGCTCGCCCATGGCATCCGGGTTGGACATGCTGTGGTGGCGCGCATCGCACAGCTCAATCGCTACTGCATCGAAAGCACCGCTATCCAACAGCGCACGTACATCGTCGGCGCTTTCCGCCGACACATGGGCCGTGCCCAGCAGCGTGTAGCGGGTTTCACCCACAGTGATCGTTTTTAGCGGCCCGCTAGTGGCTGGAAACGTGGTTGGCGTTGCCGCCATTGGCTCGGTGTTTCCGTGAGACGTATCGTCGTGGTTCATTAACAGCTCTCAAAATCAATAAGTGGGTCTGATGTGAAGGAACTTATGTGAAAGACTTTTGTGAAGGACTTATGTGAAAGACTTAGCGCCGCCAGAAAGCGGGCGTAAACAGCACCAGTACCGTAAAAATTTCCAGGCGACCAAGCAGCATGGCTATGACCAATATCCATTTAGCCAGGCTGGGCATGTCGCCATAGTGAGTGTGGGATTCACCCAGCGCGGGGCCAAGGTTGTTGAGCGCGGAGCCCACTGTCGACCAGGCGGTTACCTGATCAACCCCGGTCGCCATCACCCCCACCAGCATCAAAAAGAACAGCAGAACGTAAACCGAAAAGAACCCCCAGACTGCCTGGGCAATACTGTCGGGAACGCTGACTTTGCCCACTTTGACCGCAATCACAGCGTTGGGATGGATCAGGCGCATAATTTCGCGCATGCCCTGTTTGATGATCAAAATAATCCGAATCACTTTCATGCCACCCCCGGTAGAGCCGGAGCAGCCGCCCACGAAGGCCGCCACAAACAGTAGGAAGGGCAGGGCGCCGGGCCACATGGAGAAGTCAGCAACGCTAAAGCCCGCCGTGGTGGCCACTGAAACAACCTGAAAAACCCCGTGGCGCAGACCGCGCACGGTATCGTAGGTGTCGGTTAACCAAAGGGAAAGCATGGTGACTACGCTCAGGGCGAGCAGAAATAGCATCAAAAAGCGCGCTTCGGGGTCGTGAAAGTAGTGCATCAGGCTTTTTTCACGCCAAGCGATAAAGTGCAGGCTAAAGCTGAACGCTGAAATCAACATAAAGCCCACGCATATCATTTCAATGGCGGCGCTATCGAAGTAGCCGATGCTGGCGTCGTAGGTGGAAAAACCACCGATAGCGACAGTCGAAAAGCTATGACTTAAGGCATCGAACCAGCTCATGCCCGCTAGCATATAGGCAATCATGCAGGCGAGGGTCAGGGTGGCGTAGATGTACCACAGCGCTTTGGCGGTTTCGGTGATACGGGGGGTGAGCTTGGAGTCTTTCAGCGGCCCCGGAATCTCGGTCCGGTAAAGCGCCATACCCCCCACCCCTAGGGTCGGCAAAATGGCGACGGCCAAAACGACGATACCCATGCCGCCCAGCCATTGGAGCTGCTGACGATAATAAAGAATCGATTCGGGTAAAAAATCGATGCCGGTAATCACGGTGGCGCCGGTGGTGGTCAAGCCGGAAAACGACTCAAAGACCGCATCGGTGATACCCAGCGAGCCTTCGCCGAACAGCATCAGCGGCAGCGAGCCGAACAGTGCCAGCACCGTCCAGAACATCGCGGCAATGATAAAGCCATCGCGGATGCGCAGCTCTTTTTGCGAGCGCCGATTGGGCAGGTAGAGCAGCAGCCCGGTGGAGACTGAGATCGCAATGCCGCTAATAAAGGCACTCCACACGCCGTCGCGAAACCACAGTGAAATCAGCGTGGGAGGGAGCATGGTTAGGCTGAACAGCATGAGCAGCAGCCCCAAAATGCGCAAAATAACCCGCAGACTCATGGTTGTCGCATGCTCCTGTTATTAGCTGCCAGTGGCAGTGATTCGAGGGTTATCAAAAGAACGTTAGACCGACTTGGAACAGACGCTCCACATCGCGAATGCGGCGCTTATCGATCACAAACAGAATGACGTGGTCGCCGCTCTCTACCATCACATCGCCGTGGGCGATGATGACCTCTTTGCCGCGTACAATCGCACCAATCGTCGTGCCGTCGGGCAGGTCGATCTCGCGAATCGTACGGCCCACTACTTTAGACGACTGCTTATCACCGTGGGCGATGGCTTCAATGGCCTCGGCCGCACCCCGGCGCAGCGAGTGAACGTTAACGATATCGCCCCGGCGTACGTGGGTGAGCAGGCTGCCGATGGTCGCCTGCTGAGGTGAAATCGCAATATCGATGTCGCCGCCTTGCACCAGATCCACGTAGGCGGCGTTGTTAATCAGCGTCAGCACCTTTTTGGCGCCTAGCCGTTTGGCGAGCAGCGACGACATAATATTGACCTCGTCGTCGTTGGTCAGCGCGCAGAAGATATCGCACTCTTCGATGTTCTCTTCTTCCAGCAAACGCTTGCTCGTGGCACTGCCGTGGAGCACCACGGTGCGATCCAAGCGCTCAGACAGCGTGGTACAGCGCTCCAGGCTGTGTTCGATGATTTTGACCTGGTGGCTATGCTCCAAATGCTCCGCCAGTCGCTCGCCGATATTGCCGCCCCCGGCAATCACGACGCGGCGGAAGTCCCGTTCCACCCGGCGCAGCTCGCTCATCACCGCACGAATATCCCGGCGGGCGGCGAGGAAGAACACTTCGTCGTCGGCTTCGATCACCGTATCGCCGCGGGGAATAATCGGTCGGCTGCGGCGATAGATCGCCGCCACCCGGGTATCCACGTTGGGCATATGACGGCGCAGAAAGGCCAAGTCCTGACCCACCAGCGGGCCGCCGTAGAAGGCTTTCACCGCCACCAGCTGCACCAGCCCTCCGGCAAATTCCAGCACCTGTAGGGCGCCAGGGTGCTCGATCAAGCGGCGCACATGGTCGGTAACCACCTGCTCGGGGCTGATTAGCACATCAATGGGAATGGCTTCGTGGGCGAACAGCCCTTTGCGGGTCAGGTACGCCGTGGCGCGCACGCGGGCAATCTTGGTGGGGGTACGGAACAGCGTATGGGCGACCTGACAGGCGATCATATTGATCTCGTCGCTGTTGGTCACGGCGATCAGCATATCGGCGTCTTCGCAGCCTGCCTGGCGCAGCACAATGGGGTAGGAGCCCGCCCCGGTAACGGTGCGGATATCGAGTTTGGTGTGCAGGTCGCGCAGTTTTTTGGCGTCAGTATCAACGACGGTGATGTCGTTTTCCTCGCGGGCGAGGTGTTCTGCCAGTGTGCCGCCGACCTGGCCGGCGCCGAGAATGATGATTTTCATTGCTGAGCATCGGTTCCATTAAAAGCGCCAGCGCAATATCGTTAAGACCAGCAGGCGGTCTTAGGACTCAGTCCTGACGTTGAAGACGTAAATTGTCGTTCAGGTACGTCTATCATGCGCTGCAATAAAGACGGCGGCCAGTGTAAACCAGCCGCCGCCGAAAAGCAGGTGGGGATTATTCTAGCGTAAAGCCCACTTTAACGGTGACCTGCCAATGGGCGACCTGACCATCTTCAATATGGCCGCGGGTATCGACGACTTCCAGCCAGCGCATGTGCTTAATCGTTTCTGATGCTTTGGCCAGTGCGTTCTGTACCGCTTCCTCAATGCCCTTCTCGGAAGAGCCGGTTAGCTCTACGTGCTTGTAGGTGTGATGACTCATAAATGTCTCCTTCCTTGTCATAAATTCACTGCCCCCGGCATCAGTTAGCGCCTAGGCAGTGCGCTTCTCTAGTCTGGCATAAAAAAATCCATCGTGGCTGCTCTGGGCAGGAAACAGTTGGCGACCCGAACCGCTGGTGATTCCCCAGGCAACGTCGTTAGGCGTGGTGACATGCGCATCCGGCGTGCGGGCTAGAAACGCCTCAATCTGCTCAACGTTCTCTTCAGGCAGCACCGAGCAGGTGGCGTACAGCAGGGTGCCGCCTTCGCGTAGCATCGGCCAGAGGTTATCCAATAGCTGGCGCTGAAGCTTGGCCAGCGGACGGATATCGTCCTTGCGGCGTAGCTTTTTGATATCGGGGTGGCGGCGGATGACACCGGTGCCCGAGCAAGGGGCGTCGAGCAGAATGGCATCAAACGGCGTGCCGCTCCACCAGTCGCGCTCGGTGGCATCGGCGTGTTCGAGTACCGCCTCGACGCCTAAACGGCTGAGCGTGTCTTCCACCCGCGCCAAGCGCTGGTTATCGCTATCGATAGCCGTCAGCGCAATATCAAACTGCTCTAGCAAATGGGCTGTTTTACCGCCTGGCGCGCAGCAGGCATCGAGTACACGAGCCCCAGGCCGTGGCGCGAGCGTGGGGCCAAGTAATGCCGCCGAGAGCTGAGCAGCCTCATCCTGAACGCTCACATGGCCCTCTTCAAAGCCGGGCAGCGCGGTGACATCGCAGGGCGTTTCCAGGGTGATGGCGTCTGGGGCATGGGGGCATAAATGGCCGTTCAAGCCCTGCTCGGTGAGCATGCCCAAATAGGCCTCGCGGTCGTTGTAGCGTTGGTTCACCCTTAACGTCATCGGGCCTGCGTGATTGTTGGCTTCAATGATATCGCGCCACTGCTCTGGCCACGCCTGGCGCAGCGCGTTAAGTAGCCAGGGGGGATGCTCCAGAGCGACATGCTCATCCCGGTCTACCTGGGTTTGGAGCGCCTCGGATTCGCGCTGCAGGCGACGCAGGCAGCCATTTAAAACGCGGGTGGCCCACTCCTTCTTTAGTAAGCGTGCAGCGCCAGCGGTTTCGCCTACCGCCGCGTGGGCCGGAATGCGCATATACAGCAGCTGATAAATCCCCACCAGCAGGAGCGCCTGAACATCGCTGTCGCGCTTTTTAAACGGTTGCTTAAGCAGCACGCCTGCAAGGGCTTCCAGGCGCGGCAAACGGCGGCAGGTGCCGAAACAGAGCTCTTTGAGCAGCCCGCGGTCACGGGCGACCACGCTGTGTTCATCAAGTCCCGCCAGTGAGCCTTGATCGCTGAGCACCGGGGCCAGCGCACGGGCTGCAGCGGCGCGGACTTCCTGGCCACTGCCGCCTTGGGGGGAGCGCTTTTGGCTCATGGTGTTTCTCCTTCGCTGGCCTGAGCCGTAGAATCTTCAAAACGAGCACCAAGACGAGTGCCAGTCGCCAGGCGCGCATGGCGTGCATTTAATAAGTCACGTACGGCCATGGCTTTACCGCCGGGCAGCTGCGCACTGGTCACGCACAATACGTCGCGGCCATCTTGCCCGCAGGCAATACGCAGATGATCGTCGCCGTGATCAAGTAACGTGCCGGGTGCGCTAGGCGGATGTTCGCCTTCCTCTACGCTGGCCATTAACAGGCGTAGGCGATCATCGCCTAGGGCGCACCAGGCCACCGGCCAGGGGTTAAAGGCGCGAATCTTGCTGGCTAACTGCTGAGCGGGCTGGGTAAAGTCGAGCTCGGCTTCCGCTTTGCTCAGCTTGGCGGCATAGGTAACGCCCTCTTCCGGCTGAGGCGTGGCGTGAGCGGTGCCTGTGGCCAGATCATCCAGGGTGTTAATCAACGCATTGGCACCTTGAATGGCGAGCCGGTCATGCAAATCGCCGCCGGTGGTGCGCTCTGTAATAGGCGTACGCACTTCCGTGAGCATCGCGCCGGTATCCAGGCCAGCATCCATCTGCATAATGGTCACGCCAGATACCTTGTCGCCAGCTTCAATCGCGCGCTGAATCGGCGCCGCGCCGCGCCACCGGGGCAGCAGTGAGGCGTGAACGTTAACGCAGCCTAAGCGCGGTATATTCAATACAGCCTGGGGCAGCAGTAGCCCATAGGCGACGACGACCATAATGTCGGCGTTGAGCGCGGCTAACTCGGCTTGAGCAGCGGGCTCTTTCAGCGTCTGAGGCTGGTAGACCGGCAGTTCGTGCGCCAAGGCCAGCTGCTTGACCGGGCTGGGCGTTAATTTACGGCCGCGACCGGCGGGGCGGTCGGGTTGGGTATACACCGCCACCACCTCGTGCTGGCTTTCCAGCAGTGCGGCAAGGCTGGAGGCGGCGAATTCAGGCGTGCCGGCAAAAACAACGCGCAATCTTGACATAGAGAGAGGGCTACCTGGCTTAGCTGAAATGTAAGTAGGAAAAAGGCTTAGGCGTCCTGCATCTGCTTATGGCGTTTCTGCATCTTTTTGCGGATACGGTCGCGCTTTAGCGGCGACAAGTAGTCCACAAACAGCACGCCCTCAAGGTGGTCGTACTCGTGCTGGATACAGTGTGCCAGCAAGCCCTCCGCCTCTAGTTCGTAGGCATCGCCATTGCGATCCAGCGCGTTGAGTTGCACTTTCAGGTAGCGCGGCACTTCGGCGTAATGCTCGGGAATCGACAGGCAGCCTTCCGATAGCAGATCTTTCTCGTCGCCAATCGGGGTATAGCGCGGATTGATAAGCACCAGCGGTTGGGAGTTATCGTCGCTGACGTCCATGACGACGACGCGGCGATGGACATCGATCTGGGTCGCGGCTAGGCCGATACCCCGTGCGTCATACATGGTCTCCAGCATATCGTCGACGAGCTGGCGTACCTCATCATCGACGCTTTCCACCGCAGCAGCCTTGGTGCGCAGGCGCTCATCGGGGAATTCAAGAATAGGAAGTTTGGCCATGACGTTACAATCACCGTTATGCTGAGTCTAAATTAAGTCAAGCTAGGCAGTGACGAGCGTCGCTTAACCTAGGTACTTTATGATGGGCCACTATATCATGCTGTCAACGTTTCTGGGCATAGGCGCATAGCGGCTTATCGTCAGCACAATAATCATACTATTCACCTTTTAGGGGAGAGCAGGATGGCGGCAAAACAACACGCCTACCGAGGGGGATTAAGTGCTTTGCTGCTGATTGCAGTGATGCTGGTGAGTAGCGAAGCCGCCGCATGGAAGCGTGATCAGCAGGTGATTAAACTCTCGCCGCAGGTGCGCACCTTACCCCATCGTGAAGCGATTGAGCCCATCGCCTTGGAGGAAGCGCAGGCCTTTCTTCGCCAACACCGCGTTGTGGACGATGCCGAGGCGCTGAAGGAGCTGGCTTATGTAGTAGCAGGGGATGATCGCCGTTTAATTAGCGGCGCAGGGGATAAGGTGTACGTGCGTGGCGACGTACCGCGCCACGGTCAGGTGGGCATCTATCGTCAGTCGGAATCCTATCTAGCCATGGATGGCACGCCTCTTGGTTTGGAGCTGATTAACGTGGGCGTTGCCCGCCATGTCAGCAGTGAGGACGATATTGCGCAGCTTGAAGTGATTAGTTCCCACCAGGAAGTGCGTGTTAATGACATCATCCTGCCGTTGGAAGAGCGCGAGCTAAGCAGCGAACTTGTCCCGCGCGCGCCGCTGAATCCTATCGAAGGCCATATTATTGCCGTCCCCGGCGGGGTGCGCTTTATTGGCCGATTGCAGATCGTTACGCTGGATCTCGGCACTCTGGATGGCTTGCAGGCAGGGCACGTGCTGCGGGTTAATCAACAGGGGGAGTTAATCAACGACCCGCGTAGCCAGGAGCTGGTTCAACTACCTAGCACCGAGGCGGGTACTGTGATGGTATTTAAGCCCTATGATCGTGTCAGCTACGCCTTGGTGATGCAGGCATCCCGAGTGCTAGAGGTTGGCGACCAAGTTGAGTCATCGGCGGATTAGCGGGCGGCAAAGAACGTATTGATAAGGAGGTATTATGGACGCCCAGGCGTGGCTGGTGGTCAATGCCTTGCCCGGTATGGGGGCGCTGCGTATCGCGCAATTAGTAGCCCGTCAGCCGCAGTGGCCGGAAGGGTGGCTGGCCGCGCTGCCCAGTCGTGCAGCCAGCGAGTTGCGCCTGTGGCTTGAACATCCAAAGCGCAGCCCGCTGCAAAGGGTGATTGATGAAACCCAGGCGTGGCAGCAAAGCGGCCCAAGCCGCCACGTACTACATCGCGACCACCCCGCTTGGCCTGAACTGTTAAATGAGTTGCCTGACCCGCCCGTGGTGCTCTGGGCCCAGGGTGATCTTGGTGCTCTGGAGGGCCCCAAGCTTGCCATGGTAGGTACTCGTCGCCCCACCGGCGAAGGCACCCACAATGCCCAGACCTTCGCCCGGGATCTCTCTCGTCGCGGCTGGTGTGTGGTTAGCGGTATGGCATTAGGGGTGGATGGCGTTGCCCAGCGCGCAGCTCTGCATGCGGGCGGGCGCACGATCGGTGTCCTTGGCTGCGGCGTGGATGTGATCTACCCAGCCTCGAATCGTGATCTGTATGAGCAGCTTAGTCGCCTGCCCGGCGGGCTGCTGTTGTCCGAGCATCCCCCTGGTACGCGTGCCCGTCCGGCATTTTTTCCGCGCCGTAATAGAATCGTTACCGGCCTCTCGCTCGGCACTTTGGTGGTCGAAGCGACCGAAAAAAGCGGCTCGTTGGTCAGTGCGCGGCTCACCTTAGAGCAAAATCGTGAGCTGTTTGTGCTGCCTGGTTCATTGCACAACGTCCAGGCCCGCGGCTGCCTGACACTGCTACGCCAGGGCAGTGCCCACTTGGCCTGTAACGTCGACGATATCATTGCCGATCTTGGCCACTGGGCGGAGGCGTTCATACCGCCCGACGCCGCTATTCAGCAACACTTGCCGGAAACGGCAGAAAAACCGCCTAACGAAGAGCCATTGACGGATAGCTTACCCGATTCATTATTAACGTCTCTATCGGCCACACCAACGCCTATCGACACGCTGGTAGCGATTACTGGCACATCGGTCAGCGACTGCCAGCAGCGGCTGCTTATGCTTGAGTTGGCGGGCTGGGTAAGCCAGCAGGCAGGAGGCTGGGTGCGGTTGCCGCGGCCATGATAGGATAAAACCATTAAAGGCCTGTTAGCCGTGAGGAGAGAGCATGAGTTTGGCGACCGATCTAACCCCTGCGATTAGCGCTTTACGTGCCGGTGGGGTGATTGCCTGTCCCACTGAAGCGGTTTGGGGGCTTAGCTGCGACCCCGAAAACGACGCAGCCTTGGCCCATCTAATGCGCATGAAAGAGCGCGACCCTGCCAAAGGCGTCATCCTCGTCGCTGCGCACATTGAGCAGTTCCAACCCTGGTTGAGCCAGCTCCCATTAGCGATGCACGCCCCCCTTGCGGCAAGTTGGCCGGGGCCTAATACCTGGCTAGTGCCTGACTATGGCCGCAGCCATGGGTTGGTACGAGGCGCCCATGAGCGGGTAGCGCTACGCGTAACCGACCATCCGGTGATGAAAGCCCTATGCGAAGCCTTTGGTGGCCCGCTGGTTTCCACCTCGGCCAATCGTTCGGGAGAGCCACCCGCCATGAGCGCTGCTGAGATCAATGACATCTTTGGCGATGAAGTTGCCCATGTGGTGGAAGGTACGCTCGGTGGCAACGCCAAACCCAGCACCATCAGGGATTTAGCCACCGGTAAAATCATGCGCTCCTAGCTGTCGTTCAACTCACCATTCACTATTCACCGATTACTACTCACTATTCACCCATTACGACTCACCAATGACCCCTCAGGAGTTACTGTGGCCCACGAACACCTTGATGACGTTAAACGCTACCTTCTTGATCTCCAGGAGCGGCTCTGCGCTGGACTGGCTGAGGCCGATGGCGCTGCCCAGTTTCAAGAGGATAGCTGGGAACGTGAAGAGGGCGGCGGCGGACGTTCGCGGGTGATGACCCATGGTGGCGTGTTTGAAAAGGGCGGCGTTAACTTTTCCCATGTCTATGGCGCCCAACTGCCGCCTTCGGCCACCGCCGCGCGCCCTGAACTGACCGGGCGCAGCTTTCACGCGGTAGGGGTTTCCTGGGTGCTGCACCCAGAAAATCCCCATGTACCCACTAGCCATGGCAACGTGCGCTTCTTTATTGCCGAGAAAGTCGGCGAGCCGCCGGTGTGGTGGTTTGGTGGCGGTTATGACTTAACGCCATTTTATCCTGTGATGGAAGACGTTGTTCACTGGCACCAAGTGGCAAAAGCCGCCTGCGATCCTTTTGGCGACGACGTTTACGACCGCTACAAAGCTTGGTGTGACGAGTACTTCTATCTTAAACATCGCGATGAAACCCGCGGTGTGGGCGGACTGTTTTTCGACGATTTAAACGACGGCGAGTTTGCCGACTGTTTTGCCATGCAGCGTGCGGTGGGCGACAGCTTCTTAGCGGCGTATTTGCCCATCGTCGAGCGGCGTAAAAACGACGCCTGGGGCGATCGTGAACGCGACTTTCAGCTCTACCGTCGTGGTCGTTACGTGGAGTTCAATCTGGTGTGGGACCGCGGAACTTTGTTTGGTCTACAGAGCGGCGGGCGCACCGAATCCATTTTGATGTCCATGCCGCCGCTAGCACGCTGGGAGTACGCCTTTGAACCCGAGCCCGGCAGTGCCGAAGCGCGCTTGCAGGCGTTTTTACAACCTCGTGACTGGCTTGGTGAATTCGCTGAGGATGCCGTTCACACCAATAGCGGAGAGCCATCATGACCGATCGCTACTGCGTGTTTGGCAACCCGGTCAAACACTCCAAATCTCCGCAGATCCACGCTGAGTTTGCCCATCAAACGCAACAAGCGCTTGAGTACTCCGCCGAAGCGCCGCCGCTGGATGGCTTTGCCGGTGCTTGGCGCGCCTTTAACGACGCAGGCGGGCGTGGCGCCAATGTGACCGTGCCGTTCAAAGAGGATGCCTTCGCGCTGTGCGATACCTTAAGCCACCGCGCCCGTCGTGCAGGGGCGGTGAATACGCTGATACTCGGTAGCAATGGCCGCACCTACGGCGATACCAGTGACGGTATTGGCTTAGTGCGTGATTTGGCCTATCACCGCGTAGCGCTAGCGGGGAAGCGTATTTTGGTGGTAGGCGCCGGTGGCGCCGTGCGCGGCATTCTGGAGCCTTTGCTTGCCGAGCAGCCCAGTGAGGTCGTCGTGGTTAACCGTACCGCCGCCAAAGCCGAGCAGTTGTCCAGCGATTTTGCTGATCTTGGGCCTATCCACGGCGGTGGTTTTGATACCGTTAACGGCACTTTTGATGTAGTGATTAACGGCACTAGCGCCAGCCTCAGCGGCGATTTACCGCCGCTGCCGGATGCGCTTTTTGCTCCGCATGCCTGGGCCTACGACATGATGTACGGATCCGAACCGACCGTGTTTTTACAATGGGCTGGCCCCCGCGGCGCAAAACTGCTCGATGGCCTAGGCATGCTGGTCGAACAGGCCGCCGAGTCGTTTTTTCTGTGGCGCAATGTGCGCCCTGATACGGCACCCGTGCGTGAAATGCTGCGTCAATCGCTTAACTATTCATAACCGCATCAGTTAACGCTGCTAAAAAAGCGGGGGCGGATAATGTATCCGCCCCCGCTTCTTATTTATGCCGCTAAAAATGCTTCAATTAGCGCGCTTAACGTACAACCCCACCGTGCACATCACCAGCCCCACCACCGAAAGCAGCATGCCGCCATTAACTAACAGCGGCGAGCGTTGGAGCCAGGATACGAAGGGCTGCGGTGTATCGCTACAGACGCTTTCGATATAGTCCCAGTGACCGCCATCAAGCTGGCAGGCGCGCACGTCGTTGAGCTCCCAGAAATACACACCCATCAGCACAAACAACGGTAGTACCAGCAGCAGTAATCCCAGCTTAATCATTTAAACCTCAAGCAAGCCATTAAGGGCGCGGGCAGTTGGGTGTACGGCCATTGCTGCGGGCTTGTTCATAGATAGCCAGGGCTTGGTCCATATTGCCTTGTAGTCCCTGAATACGTTGGCCTTGGCCGGGGTGGGTCGACATCCACTCGGGAGGGGCGCCGCCGCCTGAGGCGGCCTGCATATTTTCCCACAGGGTCACGCTTTCACGTGGGTCGAAGCCTGCTTGCGCCATTAGATCCAGGCCAATCACATCAGCCTCACTCTCGTGAGCCCGGGAGAACGGCAGCACGATGCCGTACTGGGCACCCATGCCAAGTACGCCCATGAGCTGCTGGCCACCAGCGGACTGCATGCCCGAGGTGCTGGAAATCACCGACAGGCCTAGCGAGGTAGCGCTTTCGGTAGAGGCGCGTTCATTGGCATGGTTGGCCAGTACATGACCAATTTCGTGTCCCACCACGGAGGCCAACTGGTCTTGGCTAGTGGCAATATCCAGCATGCCGGTATTCACGCCCATATAGCCGCCGGGTAGGGCGAAGGCGTTGGGCTGCTCTGATTCAAACACGCGTATTTGCCAATCTAGCTGTTGCTGCTGTGCGGGGAGTTCCGCCACGATGGCATCGGCTATGCACTGGACATAGCGATGACTGGCTTGGCCGGCCGTAGGCAGTTCCTGCTGATATTGAGTGAACGCTTGGCGGCCCATTTCATTTAGTTCGCTATCAGAGAGCAACAGCAATTGAGAACGGCCGGTAGGCGAGGTAGAACAAGCGGCGATAGACGCGCATAGCGCGGTAACAGCGAGAGGGCGAAGCCAGCGCATGAGTCGGTTTCCTTATAGACGAAAGAATTTCTTGCACACAAGATAACCGCTGATAGCAGTAAATCAATCCCCCATCATAACCCACCTTGAGGATGAGTATGGGGGCTGAATTGAGCCACCGTTTAATGCGCTGGTTGGTGTATGTCGACGACTGGCTGCCGGGCGATATTTATCCAGTGTCAGCACTAAAACTGAACATGCTTTGTCACATCTAGAAATGGGTGTCATACATCGCTATGTGCGAGCGAGCTGTTGCCATTTGTCGGGTGCTTGCTTCGGGTGGAAAACTGCAAGAACCAGCAAGAACTCGCCTTCGTCACGGTACAGCACCCCATGAGGAAACGTTTCGAGAGGCCCGCGCCTCACTTCATGGCTAATAATCTGCATCGCTAAAGGTTGAGCTGCGGCAGCTTTAACCGCGACCTCCACCGCCTTTTGAAAGCTTC
The DNA here is from genome assembly GCF_052379125.1 of Halomonas sp. AOP13-D3-9. NCBI lineage: Bacteria > Pseudomonadati > Pseudomonadota > Gammaproteobacteria > Oceanospirillales > Halomonadaceae > Halomonas > Halomonas sp. AOP13-D3-9. Next base: position 50,226 of record NZ_JBQSYH010000015.1, read on the forward strand.
GAGCTAACTCAGGGCTGATAGTGCGGTAATAGCTCTTTCCCCGGCGAACATCCTCACGGGCAGATTCAAGAAAACGAACAGGTTTCAACGATCGTCTGCCCTTAGATCCACAAACACCTCTTCAGCGGGGATTGAGTGCTCTTCGCCACGAAGATAGGCTTGATATCTACGATCCGCCTCGGTCACCCAAGCACTCTCCACTTGTCGAGGATCCAAGCTAGGTCTCTCATCAATGCTCTCTAACAGATGCATTACCAAACGAGTCTTCTCCTCTCTAGAAAGAGAAAGAGCTTCTGTTTCAATAACTTCTGCGGGAATAGCCATAAGGAGCCCTCATGCGATGCATTTCAAAATATTCTACTACTGTGGGGCAAAGAATTGAAGTCAGTTGAACGCTTAACCTTGCGGTACCAACTGCCCATCGGCGCCGACGTTCAGGCGAATGGTCGGCGTTAATAATCCCGCCGGAAGCCGCATGCCTAAACCGCGTAGATCCCCAGGTGTGATGGCCAACTGACTGCCGGCCGGTAGCTCGCCTTGAGACGCCAACTGGCTGGCAAGCTCCAGCATGGGGGCCATGCGCTGGGTGTCGGTGGCAAGTACATCAAAGGCTACCGGTAGGCGTAAATTGGCATCGTCACCGGAGGTCAGTGTGACGTCTTGCTCATAGTTACCCTCTACAGGATCAACCCCAGGCATATCCAGCGACCAGCGAAAGCCTGACATTTCCACCGGGGGCATACCCGCGGGTAAGCCCAACCCCATGGCAATGGTGGCCTGAACCGGCAGGCTGCCAGCGCCAAGGCTAGACGCAATCAGGCTGGTTAAATCGCTGGTGTCTAGCCCTGCATTAATGCTGTAAGGCCCAATGCGAACATCCTCGACCCCCAGGGAGGTCACCGCCAAGCGAAACGCAAACAGGCCGGTTTGAGGCAGGGCGAGGCAGCCCGTGAGCAGGCTGGCAAGGCCAAACAGGGTCAGCCAGCGCCAGTAGCGAGCAATATAAAACATAAGACTCCCCTTAAGTAGGGCGTAAGTAGTGGGGTAACGATGCTGAGGGTTAGGTGCTGATGTTAGCTTGCTAGGTTGGTGATAAGCGCGGCTATTTGAGGGCTGAAGCTATTTTCTGTCAAGACAATTTGCGCGTTCAGGCGCTGGTGTAAGGCTAGAACCAAAACGCCCGCTTGACGATACAAGCGGGCGAATTCAAACAGCAGTGACTAAAGCCATTTAGCGTCGGCTTTTGCGCGCCTCTTTGGTGCGGTTGAGCTCGCGCTTTTTCGCCTTCTCTTTGTCGCTGGCGCCGGCCATGTCGTCGAACGGGTTACTACCTGAGCGGAACTCAAAGCGAATCGGCGTGCCGCGCACCTTGAGCACCTTGCGGAAGGTGTTGGTCAGGTAGCGACGGTAGGCTTCGGGTAGCGACTCGGTTTGGTTGCCATGGACGACGATAATCGGCGGGTTGCTGCCACCCTGGTGGGCCATACGCAGTTTAATGCGGCGACCGTGTACCATCGGTGGTGGGTTTTGGCTGACCGCGTCCTGGAGCAGGGTAGTGAGGCGGTTGGTCGACCAGTGGGCGTTAGCGGCGTCAAAGGCGCGATCAATGGAGGGGTAGAGATCCCCCACCGCCGTGCCGTGCAGGGCAGAGATAAAGTGCAGCTCGGCGTAGTCGGCAAAGCCCAGGCGGCGCTTCACCTCGGTGCGCATTTTATCCTTGGCTTCGGTTTCCAGGCCGTCCCACTTATTCACCGCCAGTACCAGCGCACGACCGGTGGTCAATACGTAGTCGAGCAGGTGTAGGTCTTGTTCCACCAGACCGCTGGAACCATCCAGCACCATGATCACCACATGGGACTCTTTGATCGCATCCAGGGTCTTGATGATGGAGAATTTCTCGGCAATTTCGCGCACGTTCTTGCGCCGCCGAATACCTGCGGTATCGATCAGTACATAGGGCTTGCCGCGGCGCTCAAAAGGAATCTCAATGGCATCGCGGGTAGTGCCCGCTTCATCAAAGACCACCACCCGGTCTTCACCCAACAGGCGATTGACCAGGGTGGACTTGCCCACGTTGGGGCGACCAATCACGCCGATGCGAACGCCTTTGCTGCCGGTGTCGGCAGGAATGCTGGCATCGCGCTCGGGAAACGGTTCGAGTACCACGTCAATCAGGGTAGAAACGTTGCGCCCATGGGCGGCCGCAATGGGCCAGGGGTCGCCGAGGCCGAGCGACCAGAAGTCGCCCATCGCCGAATGCTCTTCCAGCCCGTCGGTTTTATTCACCACCAGCCAGGTTTTTTTCTGGTTAACCCGCAGGTGGTTGGCAATCGCCTGATCCGCGGCGATAAGGCCGGCGCGGGCGTCGACCATAAACAGCACAATATCGGCTTCATCAATGGCGGCGAGGGACTGCTCGGCCATGGCGGCGTCGATACCCTCTTCGTCACCGCTGATACCGCCAGTGTCGATAACCGTATAGACCTTATCGCCCAGCATGCCATTGCCGTACTTACGGTCGCGGGTGAGGCCAGGAAAATCGGCCACCAGTGCATCACGCGAGCGCGTTAGGCGGTTAAACAGCGTCGATTTGCCCACATTGGGGCGACCGACTAGAGCAATGACGGGTGTCATGGAGTGACTTCCAGGGTTTCCAGGCGACCATTGTTGGCCTGGACATGAATGGTGCTGCCTTCAGTGACCGGACGAACGCTAATGCCCGAGCTGTGCACGCGAGTGCGGCCTACGATGTTGCCTTCACGAGCATCGATCAGGTGGAGATAACCTTCAAAATCACCGAATACTAAGCTGCCACCCGCAAAGGCGGGCGCCGTCAGCCAACGATCCTGAAGATCATCATTGCGCCAGATTTCGCGGCCGCTGTTAGCGTCGAGGGCGACTACTTGGCTGTCGTCGGTGACTACAAACAGGAAGTCGCCGACCAGAATGGGTGTATGGCGACTCGAGAGATCCGCCTCCCAAAGTACGTCGCCTTGGGTTGCTTCCAACGCTACCACACGGCCGTTGTAGCTGGTTACAAACAGGCGGCCATCGGGGCTGATAATCGGCTGGCCAGAAAGGTCAACCAGACGCTCTACTTCGCTACGACCGCGTGGTGTAGCAATCTGCATATCCCATAACGGCTGACCACTACGGTTGTCCAGCGTGGCCAGGCGGCCGTTAGCTAAGCCAACAAAGCTGACCGGATCAATCACCATCGGCGTACCAGTGCCGCGTAGAGTGAGTGACGGCTGCGAACTGGTGTATACCCAGCGCTCTTCGCCAGTGGCTCGGTCCAAGGCAGTCACGCGGCCATCGACACTTTGCACGACCAGTAGTTGCTGATTGGCCTGGGGCGCGGCCAGCACTTCGCTGGACACCCGTGAGCGCCAATTTTCGCTGCCGTCACGCTGATCCAGAGAGATGACTTCGCCGTTACCGGTGGCCAAATAAACCTGCCCGGCAATCGCCGTTAGCGCGCTGGAAATAGTGGTATCCAGGTCGATTTCCCACTCGACGTCGCCGCTATCGGCATTCATCGCCATCACCACTCCTTCCGCGTCCGCAGCGAACACGCTGTCGCCCTCACGGTCAGGTGCAATGGGGTAGCGTGAGTGACCAAAACCATCGCCCACCTTGCGATCCCACTGAGTCACTAGCGAGGAGGTTTCGTCGAAACTCGTTAGCTCTTTGGGGGTATAAGCAGGCTCGCCTTTACTCGCGCAACCGACCAGCAGTGCCAGCGATAGTGCGCCTATGCTTGCGCGTACTAGCTGTTTTGTTGGGATACCAAACGTCATTGTGTCGCCTCCTCAGCGCCGAGATCGTCAAGCTTGAACTGCACGCCGTAAAGCGGCTGGTCTTGGGTTTGTGCCAGTTGTAAGGCGGTTTCCCATGCCTCACGGGCCGCCTCGCTGTCGCCCTGGGCAGCGAATGCATCGCCGCGTACATTAGCCCGCTGGGCCGCTAGCGCGTCGCTAATCGGCTCGTCGAGCAGCGCCAGTGCCTGGGTAGGATTGCCGTCAGCGAGCTCAACACGGGCCAGACGCAGCCATGCAAGGCTTTGTACATAGCGGCGCGAGGAGTCGGCAGCGCTTTCCAGCGCGGTCCGCGCAGCTTCCAGATCGCCTTGTTGCACCGCCAGGCGTGCATCCAGCAGTAGCGCGAGTTCCGCGTAGAGGGTATCGCCATGCTCGTCGGTCAGTTCGCTGACCATTCCCCGGGCGCTGGCTAGCTGATCTTCGTCAAGCTCGTTGCCAGCGGTCATATTGACCAACTGTTGGTAGCGCATTGAGGCTGCTTCGGCTTGGCCCTGTTGATAGTTCTGCCAGGCGTTCCAGCCGAAGACCCCAGCCGCTGCCAGGACAGCGCCTGCAATTAATGACATGCCGTTCTCTTTCCACCAGCGCTTGACGGCGTCTAGCTGCTCTTCTTCGCTTCTCAGCTCCACCACGGGCGGGCTCCTATTCTTCTACAATCGTATGTTTAGACCGTCGCATGCGAGCAGGCGGCTAGCCTGCAAAGCTTATGCGCTAGCCGTCAAAAACTCACGCAGCGTGCGGCCTAATGCTGCTTGCGGGACGCTCTGCTGTTCGCGGTCATCGCGCAGAAATTTGACGGTTGCCGACTGCGCCGCGATTTCATCTTCACCGATCAGAATGGCCATTGTGGCGCCGCTCTTGTCGGCTTTTTTGATCCGGCTTTTGAAACTGCCGCCGCCGCAGTGAAGCTGCAGACGTAGCTCAGGCAGTTCACTACGCAGTTGTTCGGCCAACGTAATGGCCGCCGTGGTGGCGCTATCGTCCATTGGCAGCAGATAAACATCACAACCGCCGAGGGCATCATCGGGAATCAACCCAAGGGTTTCGAGCAGCAAAATCAGCCGCTCAATGCCCATAGCAAAGCCGACTGCTGGGGTCGGTTTGCCACCCAGCTGTTCGACCAAACCGTCGTAACGCCCGCCTGCGCAGACGGTCCCCTGGCTGCCCAGTGCCGTCGTGGTCCACTCGAACACGGTGCGGCAGTAGTAATCGAGCCCACGCACTAGTCGAGGGTTGATCACATAGGCAATACCCGCCGCTTCAAGCATCTTCGTGAGTTGCTCAAAGTGCTCCCGGGACTCGTCATCCAGGTGATCCATCAGCTGCGGCGCGGCGTCGAGCATCTCCGCCATAGCCGGGTTTTTGGAGTCGAGAATACGCAGCGGGTTACTGGTCAAGCGGCGCTTGGAGTCTTCATCGAGGACGTCATGGTGCTGCTCGAAGTAGCTCACCAGGGTGTCTCGGTAGGCCGCCCGTGCTTCCGATGAACCCAGCGAGTTAAGCTCCAGTGTTACGTGCTCCATCAGCCCAAGCTCTTGCCACAGGCGTGCCGAAAGCAGGATCACCTCAGCGTCGATATCCGGGCCATCAAAGCCGAAGGTCTCTACGCCGATCTGGTGGAACTGGCGGTAACGGCCTTTTTGCGGGCGCTCATAGCGAAACATCGGCCCCTGGTACCACAGCCGCTGGGTCTGGTTATACAGCAAACCGTGTTCCATGGCCGCGCGCACGCAGCTGGCGGTGCCTTCAGGGCGTAGCGTCAGGCTTTCGCTGTTGCGATCATCGAAGGTGTACATCTCTTTTTCGACGATATCAGTGACTTCACCAATAGAGCGCGCAAACAGCGCGGTTTGTTCAACAATAGGCGTGCGAATTTCATTAAAGCCGTAGCGCACCATCAGCTGGCGTACCTTGGCTTCAAAAAAATGCCAGCGCGGACTGTCGCTGGGCAGTAAGTCGTTCATACCACGGATGGCTTGAATCTTTTTAACGGCGGACTTGCTCAAAGAAAACTCCTTATTCTGCCATCAGGCGTTGCTCACCCAGGCTGGCAGCCAGCCCCAGCGTTAAACGCTGCGGGCAATCATAGCGTCTTGCTGCTGCTGTTTTTCACGCACTTTATCGCGAATCAGCTTTTCTAGATCATCGACCAGGTGATCGTTGCGCAGCTTACTGGTTGGTTTGCCATCGATATAAATCAAGTTGGCGGGGCTGCCGCCGGTCAGGCCGATATCGGTTTCTTTGGCTTCGCCGGGTCCGTTGACCACGCAGCCGATCACCGAAACGTTGAGCGGCGTCATCACGTCTTCCAACCGCTCTTCGAGCTGGTTCATGGTGCTGATAACGTCGAAGTTCTGGCGCGAGCAGCTGGGGCAGGCGATAAAGTTGATGCCTTTCGAGCGCAGCTTGAGGCTGCGCAGCATATCAAAGCCGACTTTGATCTCTTCCACCGGGTCGGCCGCCAGCGAGACGCGAATCGTGTCGCCAATGCCATCCATCAGCAGCATGCCCAGACCAATCGATGACTTGACCGTGCCCGAGCGCAGACCACCGGCTTCGGTAATCCCTAAGTGCAGCGGCTGCTCGATGCGCGCGGCAAGGTCGCGATAGGCGGCCACGGCCATAAACACATCCGAGGCTTTGACGCTGACTTTGAAGTCGGGAAAGTCGAGGCGATCCAGGTAATCAATATGGCGCATGGCGGACTCCACCAGCGCCGCTGGGGTAGGTTCGCCATACTTCTTCTGCAGGTCTTTTTCCAGTGAACCGGCGTTGACGCCAATGCGGATTGGAATGCCATGGTCGCGGGCGGCGCTCACTACCGCGCGTACGCGATCTTCACGGCCAATGTTGCCTGGATTAATGCGCAGGCAGTCGACGCCGAGTTCAGCGACACGTAGGGCTATTTTATAATCAAAATGGATGTCGGCAACGAGCGGTACATTGACGAGCTTTTTGATCTGACCAAAGGTTTCGGCGGCGTCCATATCGGGCACTGAGACGCGCACAATATCCGCACCGGCTTTTTCCAACTGCTGGATTTGCGCCACGGTGGCGGCGACATCCAGGGTGTTGGTATTGGTCATGCTTTGGACGGCAATGGGGGCATCACCGCCCACCGCGACGTTTCCGACCTGAATCTGACGGGAAAGGCGGCGTTTTATCGGAGAAGGGGCGTGCATAGGACGGGTCACTCTCCCAAGGTAAATCGGGCGACGTTGTTGGCGCCTGCGCGGGCGGGAAGGTCAACTTCCTCGCCTTGGTAGCGCAGTTCGACGCCGGTGGCATTACCCACGGTTAATCGAAACGGGGGCTCGCCCTCGACGGTCGTCGAGGTGCCAGGCGTTTGCAGGCCAACGAAGACGCGCTGGTTGGTGGCATCGAAAATTTCAGTCCATGACTGCTCGTTAAACGTCAGCTCAAGGACAGTGGCATTGGCGGTCTGCTCGGCAGCGGCTGTTTGCTCGCTGTCCGCACTGCTCTGTGCTTCACTGTCTTGTTGGGTACTGGCCAGCTCGTCGCTTCCATCAGCACTACTGGCGGTGTCGTTTGAATCGTCTAGCACTGACTCGTCGAGGCCAGCGATGGCGTCAGCATCATCTTGAGCGCTGGGCGTTGGATCTTGCGTAGCCGTCGCTGAAGGTGTGACGTTGGTGGCATTGCTGGGCAGCGTCGCGCTTTCGTCACCACTGGTGAAGCTTGAACTCGCGCTCCCTTCTGTTTCAGCGGGTTCACTGGCCGGCTCTGCAGGGGCGGTAGCGGTCTCTTCCGTGGAGGTGGAGCCAAAGCCCGGCGGCTCGTTGCCACCCCGGCTTTGCCACCACATCACCGTCACCGCGATAAGGCCCACAATGACCAACAAAGTCACCAGCTTGAACAGCCAAGCGCCAATCCGGGAGGGCGGCCTTGCCGTAGAGACCGGGGTGACTTTGCGTTCGGTATCGGTACCGCCACTGCGGGCCTGATAAGCCTCGAGCACCAGACGATCATCCAACCCCAGGTATTTAGCGTAGGAGCGCAGATAGCCGCGGCGATAGGCCGCGACAGGAATTTCTTGGTAGTTGTCCTGCTCAAGCCCGCCCACCACGGCGGGGCGCAGGTTTAGCGCCCGGGCCGCATCGGCGAGTGGAATACCTAACTGCTCGCGCTGGCGAACCAGCAGTTCGCCGGGAGAGGCGCTAGTGTTTTGGTCGTTCGTGATAGTGCTATCAATGACGCTTTCTTGTGACTGTGTATCGCTCATGGCTGAGCATCCTTCATTTAATAAGCGGTGATCAGGGCGTCAATCAGTCAGTCGTTGCCAAGCAGGCGCTGGTATTCGGCGGCGGTGCTATGCTCGCCCCGGGCTTGGGCGATATCAATCGCCATTGTTAGCGCTGCTTGGTCGGGCTCGGCGAGCTGTAAATAGGTTTGCAGCGGCGCCCAGGCCTGAGAGTAATTGCCCTGCGAATATTCGAGTTCAGCTAACATTAAATAGCCGCGTGAGTTACGCGGATCGATACTTTGCGCGCGCTTCAACCGAGCGCGCGCTTTATCAAATTCTTCCAGCGCCAGATAACACTGCCCTAAATTGGTAAATAACTGGGCACGGTTGGCGTACTGGGCATCCTCTGATGCGATTTCTAACTGCTCACAGGCGGCGTCGAACTGGCCCTGACCGTATAAGAACGCCGCGTAGTTATTGCGGGCGCGGGTGTAGTCAGGTTCGGCGTCCACCGCCTGTTGGAAGTAGTCATTGGCAAGGGCGCTTTCGCCCTGACGCTGGTAAACAAGGGCCAGCGCCTGCAGTGCTTCGGCATGGCGAGGGGCGATTTCCAGCGCCCGATCCAGTGCGTTGAGTGCGCGGGGGAGATTGTTGCGCTCCAGATAGGCGACGCCAAGCTGGGTATAGGCCTCTGCCGCCGCGGGATTGGCTTGCGGTGTAAGGTTGTTGGACGATGCACAGCCGGCTAGCCACAAGCTACCGATCAGCACGGTGAGCATGGGCACCCGCGATGGGTGTTGGCGCCTGCGGTGAGCGATCATGTAAATCCTCTTGTGGTGAACGTCCGAAAACTAACCCTATGCTACATAAAAACCGTGTCCATCAAAGCGCCGTGCCAAGCGGAAGTCAAGATAAGCCCAATTTTCTACACCTCACCCTAGTCCGCATCAAGCTGTACCGACTGGATATAGCGCGCGCTGCGTTTGGTACGGTCTTTCACGCGACCAACCAGCTGGCCGCAGGCGGCGTCAATGTCTTCACCTCGGGTCGTTCTCACCGTCGCGTTGTAGCCTAAATCGTATAGCCACTGCTGGAAGCGCATCACCTGATTGCGCGACGGTTTCTCGTACCCTGAGTTGGGGAACGGGTTAAACGGTATTAGGTTGATCTTACACGGCAGCTCTTTGAGCAGTGCGGCGAGCTGCTCGGCGTGCTCCTGCTGATCGTTGATGTCTTTGATCAGCGTGTACTCAATAGTGACCTGACGATTGTCCGGGCACTTGGCAAGATAGCGGTGGCAAGCGTCCAACAACGCGCGAATATTGTACTTACGGTTGATGGGCACCAGCTCATTGCGCAATTCGTCAGTCGACGCGTGCAGTGAAATGGCTAAGCTGACGTCCATTTCATCGCCGAGTTTGTCTATCATTGGCACCACGCCAGAGGTCGATAGCGTCACCCGGCGCTTGGACAGGCCGTAGCCGTTGTCGTCGAGCATTAGCTTCATGGCAGGTACAACGTTGTCGAAGTTGAGCAACGGTTCGCCCATGCCCATCATCACTACGTTGGTCACCGGACGGTTCGCCGTATCACGCCGCGGGCCAACGCTGCGCTGGGCGACCCATACCTGACCGATAATTTCAGCGGCGGTTAAGTTACGCTGAAAGCCCTGCTTGCCGGTGGAACAAAAACTACAGTCCAGCGAGCAGCCGACCTGGGAGGAAACGCACAGCGTGCGGCGCTTACCGTTCTCCGCCGGGATCAATACCGTTTCTACATAGCTGCCATCTTCCACTTCCAGCACCCACTTACGGGTGCCGTCGCTGGAAGTGCCCTCATAAATCACCCCTGGGCCACGAATTTCTGCCAGCCGGGCCAGTTTTTCACGCAGTGCTTTGGAAAGGTTCGTCATGGCAGCAAAGTCATCACTGCCTTCCTGGTGAATCCACTTCATTAGCTGTGCGGCACGGAACTTCTTTTCGCCGATCGACAAAAAGAAGGCTTCCATCTGCTCGCGGGACATGCCAAGCAGGTTTTGCCGCTCAGGCGTCGCTTTGGCAGCAGGCGTGCTGGCGGCGTCTGAGCTATCGGCGTCACGGGGGGCGGGCGTATGTTGGGCTACAGTGGTGGTCATGGCGGTCAGCGTTATAGAAAGGGGCGGGGGACAAACCCCCGCAAAATGGCCGGCAACGAAAGTTGATTCGGCGGCGCTACCTTGAAGGCTTAGCGCGGGCAGATTTCGTCGTTGCCAAAGAAGTAGCTAATTTCGCGCTCAGCGCTTTCTGGAGAATCAGAACCATGGACAGCGTTAGCGTCGATTGTTTCCGCAAAATCGGCGCGAATAGTGCCGGGAGCCGCTTCTTTCGGGTTGGTTGCACCCATCAGATCGCGGTTTTTAGCGATGGCGCCTTCACCTTCAAGCACTTGAACAACCACCGGGCCAGAGGTCATGAAGCCAACCAGGTCTTTAAAGAACGGACGCTCTTTGTGTTCTGCGTAGAAACCGCCAGCCTTCTCTTCGGAGAGGTGAACCATCTTCGCGGCAACAACGTTCAGGCCAGCTTTTTCAAAACGGGCGATGATCTCACCGATCGCATTTTTAGCAACGGCATCAGGCTTGATAATAGAAAGAGTGCGTTCAGTAGCCATGTTAATGGTCTCCTCAAAAAGGCTTAAGCAAAAAGTGCCGCCCCAGAAGGCCAGGGCGGCCCAGAAAATGATTCGGTTAATGGCGCTTCAGCAGCTAACGTTTAATCAGCTAGCATTTTAAAAAGCATGCGGGGTACGACCCAGCTGCCAGAGCGTTTTTATCCAGGTGCGCGATTATAGCGCTTAAGCCCGGGGATGAATACCGGCGATGAAACTCGACACGACCAAGCTCGGCACAACAAGGCTTAGACGGTGAAGCTTTCGCCGCAGCCGCACTCATCTTTGACGTTCGGGTTATTGAAGCGGAAAAAGCGGTTCAGCCCTTCGCTGACATAATCCACTTCACTGCCGTTAAGCATCTCCACCGCATCGGGCGCGACATAGACGCTGGCCCCGTGAGCTTCAAAATGCACTTCTTCGTCGCTGATAGTGTCGGCAAAGTCGAGCACGTAGCTATAGCCGGAGCAGCCGCTGGGCTTGACCGAGACGCGCAGGCCGAGCCCTTGGCCTCGCTCGTCAAGCACGTTGCGAATCTGTTGTGCGGCAGCCGGGGTAATATTGAGTGTTGCCATGAGGCGTCCTCCTTAAAAAGTGTCAGCCGCTTTGCGTGGCGGTGTCCGTAAACCGCTCACCGCATGGCGTATGAGCGTTAGCGCATGATCAATGTCGGCTTCAGTGGTAAAGCGCCCGAAGCTAAAGCGCAGCGACGAAAGCGCCAGCGAGCGCGGCGTGCCGATGCCGAGCAGCACGTAGGACGGGTCGACGCTGGCTGAGTTGCACGCCGAGCCGGTCGAAACCGCCACATCGCGCAGCGCCATCAGCAGCGACTCGCCGTCGACGCCTTCAAACGCCAGATTGAGAATGTTGGGAACAGCGTGGTCTAAGGGGGTATTGGCAAAAACACCCTCGACACCCTCAAGGCCGCGCAAAAAGTGCTGCTGTAGATGTGTAATATGGGCGTTGTCTTCGTCGTATTGCTGGTGCATTAGCGCAAAGGCTTCACCCATACCCGCAATCTGGTGGGTCGGTAGTGTGCCGGAGCGCATGCCGCGCTCATGGCCACCGCCATGAATCAGCGCTTCCACGCGAATGTCCGGGTGGCGCTTCACATACAGCGCGCCCACGCCTTTGGGGCCGTAGGTTTTATGGCCGGACAGCGACATCAGGTCAATCTGCTGGGCCACAACGTCTAGCGGAATACGCCCTACCGCCTGGGCGGCATCAGTATGAAAGGCCGCGCCAAACTCATGGGCAACGGCCGCCAGGGCCGCGATATCGTTGATGCTGCCCAGTTCGTTATTAACCGCCATTAGCGAGACCAGCGCGGTGTCGTCGCGCATCGCCGTGCGCAGTTGTTCGGGTTGAATACAGCCATCTCGCCCCGGCGTTAGCCAGGTGATCTCAAAGCCCTCTTTTTCCAGCGCAAGGGCAGTGTCTACGATGGCTTTATGCTCGATGGTCGAGGTGACTAAGTGTAGGCCACGTTCGCGGTTGGCGCGCATAAAGCCAATCAGCGCTAAGTTATCTGCTTCTGTCGCGCCGCTGGTCCAGACGATCTCTCGCGGATCGGCGCCAATGGCGTCGGCCACCTGGCGGCGCGCCTGCTCAATCACCTGTTCTGCCTGCCAGCCGAGCATATGGCTGCGCGACGCCGGGTTGGCGAACAGCTGGTCAACCGTCAGGTAGCGCTGCATCACCTCAACCACGCGGGCATCCGCCGGATTGGTAGCGGCGTAATCCAGGTAAATGGGCAGCGTGGGTGTGGTCATCGTTACGTTCCAGCGGTTGTTCGGTCAGGGAAAGTGGGATTAGGGTGCCGAGGCGAGAATACCCGCCTCAGCACGCTGTTTCTGTCGCGATGCAATACGTATGACATCAGGGCGCAGCATCAGTTGTGCCAGCGTCATATCATCCAGAAAGCGGCGTATCTGCACGGAAAGCTCGCACCACAAATGGTGCGTCAAGCAGGTGTCACCCTGCTGGCAGTCGGAAAGCCCCTGGCAGCGGGTGGCATCAACGCTTTCGTTCACCGCGTCAATCACCTTTGAAACACTAATCACGTCCGCGGGTTGGGAAAGCAGGTAGCCGCCGCCCGGGCCACGCACACTATTGACCAAGCCTGCACGGCGCAGGCGAGCAAAAAGCTGCTCTAAATAGGAGAGCGATATCTCTTGGCGCTGGGAGATATCGCTTAGGCTGGTCGGGCCGTTGTGGGCATGCAGGGCTAAATCAAGCATGGCGGTAACGGCGTAACGGCCTTTGGTGGTCAAGCGCATGGCAAGCCCCTCGACGCTGAATGCTCAGCGCACTAACGGCAAATGTGCTGCCATTATGGGAAAACCTGAGTGCTTTGGTCAACCATTACGCGGCGGCAGCGTTTCTTGCTCACTGGCCGTCGCCTCTGCCGAGTGCTTGCCTACGCCAGAGCAGCCAGTATCGTTTTCGTCCAGAATATCGGCAAAATCTTCATCGCGCAGCGCTGGTAGCTGCCCATCGCGGTAGTTGTCATCTAACTTGCGCAAGGTAGAGCACATACGTTCAATACGCTCATCCACGGCGTGCATGTGGTCGAGCATGGCCTGCATCGAGCGGGCCACCGGGTCGGGCATATCCTGGCTGACGCCGTAGGCATCAAAGCCAAATTTCTGGCAGATGGCTTCGCGGCGGGCAGGATCGACGTCCAATGCTTCTTCCACATCAGGGTCGGCACGTTTAACAATTTTGCCGGGAATGCCAACGACGGTAGACCCCGGCGGTACTTCTTTGGTGACTACCGCGTTAGAGCCGATTTTGGCCCCGGCACCCACGGTGAAAGGACCGAGTATCTTGGCGCCTGCACCGACAATGACGCCATCGCCTAGAGTTGGGTGGCGCTTGCCTTTGCTCCAGCTGGTGCCGCCCAGGGTGACCCCTTGGTAGAGCGTGACGTTGTCGCCGACCAGCGCCGTTTCGCCAATCACCACGCCCATGCCGTGATCGATAAAAAAGCGCCGCCCAATAGTGGCACCCGGATGAATTTCAATACCGGTCAGCCAGCGTGAAAACGTCGACAGCGTCCGCGCCAGCCATTTGAGGTTTTTCTTCCACAGCCAGTGGCCGCAGCGATGCAGCAGCAGGGCGTGCAGGCCAGGGTAGTTGGTCAGCACCTCAAGAAAGTTCCGTGCGGCCGGGTCGCGGTCAAATACGCTGTTGATGTCTTCACGTAGACGTTGAAACATGAGGTGTTCCTTGGCGTTATAAAGGCGGCGTCTAGCTATTGAACTATTCGAACGGATTCTTGAAATATCACCGGCTCTTGGAATATCAATAGAGAAATCACGTTAGCAGAATAGCGAAGTTGGGGCACGCAGCATCAACTTCAAGTTTAGCGTTTCCTGCCTAATAAATTACGGCTTGGGTGGCTTGGTGTTCGCCGCCTTTTCGGTGGCCGATAGAATTCCGCGCAAAATATTCATTTCCATGCGCTCTGGGCGGGCGCGCAGGTATAAACGGCGCAGTCTTGCCATCAGCTGCCGCGGCTGATCGGGGTCGTGAAAATCAATACCAATCAGCGTGCGCTCTAAATGTTCAAAATAGCGCTCAAGCTCGGCGTGGGTGGCCAGATCATCGTCAGCATGAGTTTCGACTGCGGGTGCGTCAGCCTGGCTCAACCAGGCCATACGACACTCATAGGCGAGTACCTGAACCGCCGCAGCCAAATTAAGCGAGCTAAAATCGGCGTTGGTGGGAATATGCACATGGGCGTGGCAGCGCTGTAGCTCTGCGTTGGTCAGGCCGCTGTCTTCGCGCCCGAATACCAGCGCCACACGGGCATCAGCAGGCTGGCACTCGCCGGGCAGGCGATCAGCTAACTCTCTGGGCGAGAGCATTGGCCAGGGCAGCGTGCGCGAGCGTGCACTGGCGCCCACCGCCAGGGTGCAATCAGCCACCGCCTCTTCGAGTGTGGCATGCACGCTGGCTTGATGGAGGAGGTGGTCAGCGCCGGACGCCCGGGAAATACTGTCCTGAGCAATCACTTCACAGCGGGGGGCAACAAGGGCTAAGTCTGCCAAGCCCATATTGTGCATGGCGCGTGCCACGCCGCCGATGTTGCCAGGATGACTGGTGCCGATTAAAACAATGCGAATGCGCTCAAGCATGATAGGGCCCGGTGAAATAGTGCTCGGTAAATAGGCGTAAAGCGCGCAGTCTAGCATGAGTCGATGGCATGCCCGAGAGCGGTCTGCTAGAATTACGCGCCAAAGGCGGATACTGCGCCGACCCATATTATTAGCATCACGTTCTTTAACATCACTGTGACAAGGCCCAACCATGAATCCGATGGTCCAATTTACGTTGCGCGCAGCGCGCAGCGCTGTTGAACACTTCCTACGCGTACGCGAACGTATTGAAAACGCGCACGATGAATTTAACCTTGACCGCCTGCTTGACGAGACGGCGCGCAAGGCCGAAGCGACGATTGTTCAGCAGTTGGAGCGCGGTTATCCCCAGCACGGTGTTACTGGCCGCTTTACGCCGCATCGCGCGGGTGAAGGTGAAGGCGCGGATATCGTCTGGAAAATTGAACCGATGCACGGCTACTCAAATTTAGCCGTTGCCGGTAAGGGCTTTGCACTCTCAGTGGTGTGTCTTATCAAAGGTCGTCCCGAACACGCAGTGATTATCTGCCCGTTCGCCGACGATGAATATATCGCCAGCCGCGGCCGCGGCGCCCAGCACAACGACAAGCGCATGCGCGTTAGCAAGCCGACTGCCATCAGCGGCACGCGCATGGCCATGAGCCTGCCGGAAGTTTGGCTGCGCCCGCGCAATTTACCAGCCTATCTAACCGTTTCACAGCAGCTTGCCCCACAGGTAGAAAACCTGCTGGCCACGGGGTGTGGGCTGCTGGATTTGTGCGAGTTGGCCACTGGGCGAGTGGATAGCGCTTTTGTACTTGGCTTGGAAGAGCAGGATATGCTGGTAGGTACGCTGTTCCTGAAAGAAGCGGGTGCCTTGATGGGAACGCCAGACGGCCAGCCCACGGTGAAGGTAGAAGGACAGTTAATGGCTGCCGGGCCGCGCCTTTATAAAGCGCTGATCAAACAGCTAACGCCGCACTTCTAAACGGCACTGCCTAAGCCGTTTACGGCGAATAAAAAAAGCCCCTTTTGGAAACCAAGAGGGGCTTTTTTGTAGCTGGAGAATCCGCTGTTAAGGCAGCTCTTCCTCTTCTTCGTCGAGCTCTTTCTTGGTGGGAATCAAATCTTCCCGCGACAGCTTCAGCGGTAGCAGCAGCGCCGCAGCAATGTAGATAGACGAGAACGTACCTATGACGATCCCGACCAGCAGCGCAATGGCGAAGTTCTTAATCATATCGCCGCCGAGC
The DNA here is from genome assembly GCF_052379125.1 of Halomonas sp. AOP13-D3-9. Classification (NCBI taxonomy): domain Bacteria; kingdom Pseudomonadati; phylum Pseudomonadota; class Gammaproteobacteria; order Oceanospirillales; family Halomonadaceae; genus Halomonas; species Halomonas sp. AOP13-D3-9. The sequence goes on from NZ_JBQSYH010000015.1 coordinate 66,268, forward strand.
AGCAGCAGCGCGAGCAGGACCAGTAAGGTAGTGCCCGACGTTGCTAGCGTACGCGAGAGCGTGGCGTTAATTGCTTCGTTGAAGATCTGCGGCATGTCGTCGATCCGCGAAGTGCGGATGGCTTCGCGGACGCGGTCATAAACCACGATGGTGTCGTTCAGCGAGTAGCCGATGACTGCCAGGATAGCCGCCAGCACGGTGAGGTCGAAGTCGAGCTGAAACAGCGCAAAAAAGCCCACCACAATAATCACGTCGTGCATTAGGGCCAGCAGCGCACCAATCGCAAACTTATACTGAAAGCGGAAGGCGACGTAGAGCATGACCACGCCGAGGGCCACCAGCAGGCCGAGTCCGCTTTGGTCGCGCAGCTGGTCGCCGACCTGGGAGCCAACAAACTCAGAGCGCACAAGGTCGACGCTATCACCACTGGAGCGCAGCAGGTTAACAACCTCACCGCCAACATCGGCATCAAACGCCTGCTGGAGGCGGATCAATACTTCTGACGACGCCCCAAAGGTTTGCACCGAGACATCTTGGAAGCCGCTCTCTTCGAGCAAAACACGAATAGCGTCCAGGGAGGGTGCGGCACCGTAGCGCACCTCTATCAGCGTACCACCCGTAAAATCCAGCCCTAGATTGAGCTGCTGGAACAGGATGGCGCCAATCGACACGATCAGTAGCAATGCGGAGACGATATACGCGAGCTTGCGCCGCCCCATAAAGTCGATTTGCAAGTGTGACAGGGGTTTCATTACCACCTCTTAAATTCTGGGCTAAGCACGTGGTTTACATTCGTGCTTTTCAAATCCACAGCTTTTTGACGGGTTTGCTGCCATAGGTCAGGTTGACCATGGCACGAGTCACCATTAACGCCGTGAACAACGACGTTAAAATGCCGATAGAGAGCGTGACGGCAAACCCTTTAACCGGGCCAGTGCCAATCGAGAACAGGATAACGGCCACCAGTAGTGTGGTGATGTTAGCGTCGACGATGGAGGTGAAGGCGCGCTCATAACCGGCTTGGATCGCTTGCTGAACCGACATGCCGTTACGCAGTTCTTCACGTATTCGCTCGAAAATCAGCACGTTGGCATCCACCGCCATGCCCAGCGTCAGTACGATACCGGCAATCCCTGGCAGCGTCAGCGTAGCCCCCAGCATCGACATTACCGCGACCAGCAGCGTTAAGTTCAGCGCCAGGGCGATATTGGCAAATATCCCAAACACCTTGTAGCGCACCAGCATAAACAGCACGACCAGCAGCAAGCCGATCTGTACTGAAAGTAGCCCGCGCTCGATGTTCTCAGCGCCCAGGCTTGGCCCAATGGTGCGCTCTTGGACAAAGTAGATGGGGGCCGCAAGTGAGCCCGAGCGCAGCAGAAGCGCCAGTTCAGCCGCTTCTGTCGGCGAATCCAAGCCGGTGATACGGAAGCTGTTGCCCAGCGCACTTTGAATCGTCGCCAAGCTGATTAGACCGCGCTCAACGTAGGGCTCACGCTCAATAGTCTCTTCGCCGGTTTCCGGGTCGGTGACTACCGTGTCTTCGCTTTTGTGCTCGATAAACAGCACCGCCATATTGCGACCAATATTGGTCCGCGTAGCGCGATTCATCAGCGTACCGCCGGTGCCGTCCAGATCAATATTGACCTGCGGGCGGCCATTCTCATCGAAGCTGTTGCTGGCACTGGATACACTATCGCCGGTTATGATCACATCGCGCATTAGTTCAGCGGTGCGCGAAGGCTCATTACGGAAGGTGAGGGTTTCCGTTTCGTTGTCCGGCGTATCGTTGCGCGCTTCCAGGCGGAATTCCAGGTTAGCGGTGGCGCCCACAATCCGCTTAGCTGCAACGGTGTCCTGGATGCCCGGCAGCTCTACGACAATTTGGTTGGGGCCTTGGCGCTGCACCATAGGCTCCGCGACACCCAGTTCGTTGACCCGGTTGCGTAAGGTGGTCAAGTTCTGGTTGATCGCGTAATCCTGAATTTCATTTACCGACTGATCGCTCAGCGTCATGACCAACGTTGAAGCGCGGCCATCGCCTTCACTGCTGTATTCAAATTCAGGAAAGTCACGGCTGATCAGGCTGCGCGCGGTATCGCGGTCTTCGGCGCTGGCAAAATCGATCGACAGCGAGCGCTCTTCGATATCGGTATTGCGGTAACGAATACGCTCGTCGCGCAGCAGTTCACGCATGGCGCTGGCGTTAACTTCCAGGCGTTGAGTTAGCGCGGCTTCCATATCGACTTCGAGCAGGAAGTGCACACCACCGCGGAGATCAAGACCCAGCGTCATGGGCGAGGCGGAAAACGCCTGCAGCCATTCGGGGGTTGCTTCAGCGAGATTAAGGGCTACCGTTGCCTCATCGCCTAACAGGTCAGTGGCAATGTCGCGTGCAGGAAGTTGATCATCGTCGTGGCGCAAGCGAATGAGCCACTGCCCGTTCTCTTCTTCGAGCGCTTTGATCGCAATATCGTTTTCGCTGAGCGCGGTTTCGACACGGTCTATCTGACGCGCATCAAGCGAGTCGCCTTGGGCGCTGCTAATTTGGATGGCGGGATCTTCGGGGAATAGATTGGGAAGCGAGTAGATAAGGCCAGCCACCAGGACGACCAGTATCAGCAGATACTTCCACAGGGGGTAACGGTTGAGCATGCAAGCCCTGCCTTCAATTACAAACGGAATGCTGTGCACGGACACGCCGTGCACAGCAAAGTTCACCATCATTTATACCATGTCACCCCTGCCGGGGTGGCTGGCACTGGTCGGCAGGGGAAATTACAAGGCTTAGATGGACTTGATGGTGCCTTTAGGCAGTACGGCGGCAACGGCGTTCTTCTGCACGTTAACTTCGGTGCCTTCAGAAATCTCGATAGTCAGGAATTCGTCGCTCACTTTAGTAATACGACCCACCAAACCGCCGCCAATGACGATCTCATCGCCTTTATCCAAGTTGGTGACCAGCTGCTTGTGCTGCTTAGCGCGCTTGGCCTGCGGGCGCCACAACAGGAAGTAGAAAATCAGCACGAAGCCAACCAGCATGACGATTTGCGCAATACCACCGCCGGCGGCGGCTTCTTGGGCATGAGCTGGTGAGATGAAGAAATCCAGCATTGCAGAGAACTCCTGAGTTAGAAAAAGCTTAGGTTTGTAGATGCTTGGTTTTTAAAAGCTTGGTTTTTAAAACATAGCCAAACAGTTTAAACCACGCGCCAAGGCGCGTGGTGATTAATTCGTCAGGGCTGGCTTAGCGGAGGCACTGGCAAGCCACGCCGCGCATAAAAGCCTTCCACAAAGGCCGTCAATGTACCCGCTTCAATTGCCGCGCGCAAATCAGCCATTACACGCTGGTAGTAGCGTAAGTTGTGGATGGTGTTGAGCATCGAGCCAAGCATTTCATTGCAGCGATCCAAATGGTGCAAATAGCCCCGCGAGAAATGCTGGCAGGTATGGCAGTCGCACTCTTCATCAAGCGGGCGAGTATCGAAACGATGCTTGGCGTTACGGATTTTGACCGTGCCTTCCGAGGTAAACAGGTGGCCGTTACGGGCATTGCGGGTAGGCATCACGCAATCGAACATATCCACACCCCGGCGCACGCCTTCCACCAGGTCTTCGGGCTTGCCGACCCCCATTAAATAGCGTGGCTTCTCATCGGGCATCCAGGTGGGCAGGTAGTCGAGCACCTTGATCATCTCTTCTTTAGGCTCGCCGACGGAAAGGCCGCCAATCGCCAAACCATCAAAGCCGATCTCCAGCAGCCCTTTGAGCGAGCGTTCGCGCAGTTCGGGGTGCATACCGCCCTGAATAATGCCGAACAGCGCGGAAGGCGAGTCGCCATGGGCATCCCGCGAGCGTTTGGCCCAGCGCAGCGACAACTCCATGGATTTCTCGGCTTCCTCAAAGGTGGCCGGGTAGGGCGTGCACTCATCAAAGATCATGACCACATCGGAGCCCAGCGAACGCTGCACCGCCATGGACTCTTCCGGACCCATAAACACTTTGCTGCCATCCACCGGCGAGCGGAAGTGCACGCCCTGCTCGGTTATCTTGCGGGTTTCGCCCAGGGAGAAGACCTGGAAGCCGCCGGAATCGGTGAGGATCGGTTTATCCCACTGGGCAAAATCGTGCAGGTCGCCGTGGGCTTCAATCACCTCGGTACCGGGGCGCAGCCAGAGGTGAAAGGTGTTACCCAGGATGATTTCGGCGCCGATCTCTTTGACGGAATCTGGCGTCATGCCTTTCACCGTGCCGTAGGTGCCTACTGGCATAAATGCTGGGGTTTCCACCGTGCCGCGGGGGAAATGGAGACGTCCACGACGGGCGCGGCCATCGTCGGCCAGGCGCTCAAAGCGCATAAAACATTCGTTTCGCATATAAAGTAACTCGTTAATCTCGTTCGTTTGGCGCGACGGGTGCAGGGCCAGCGGGTCAACAATCAGCAGTCAACAACTAGCGGGTCAGTAGCATGGCATCGCCATAGCTAAAAAATGCATAGCGCTCGGCCACTGCCCGTTGGTAGGCGTGCATGGTGGTGTCATAGCCCACAAAGGCGGAGACCAGCATCAGCAGCGTCGATTCAGGCAAATGGAAATTGGTAATTAAAGCATCCACACAGCGCCACTGGTAACCGGGGTAGATGAAAATGTCGGTGTCGCCGCTATAGGGCGCGATCTGCCCATCGCTGCTTTTCATGCAGGCGCTTTCCAGGCAACGCACGCTGGTGGTGCCGACCGCCACTACACGTTTGCCTGCTGCCAGGGTCTCGCGCACCTGCCGGCAGGTCTCTTCGGTAACTTCGATCCACTCGCTGTGCATATGGTGTTCAAGAATATTGTCCACCCGCACCGGCTGAAAGGTGCCCGCGCCCACATGTAGGGTAACAAAGGCGCGGTTAATACCTTTATCCGCGAGGGCATCCAGCAGCGGTTGGTCAAAATGCAGCCCCGCCGTAGGCGCCGCCACCGCGCCGTCACGCCGCGCGTAAACAGTTTGGTAGCGCTCACGGTCGCTGAGCTCATCTTCCCGGGTGATATACGGTGGCAGCGGCATATGGCCGTGCTTTTCCAGCAGCGCAATCATCGGCGTATCGCCCAGAAAGCGCAGCTCGAACAGCGCATCGCGGCGGCCTTCTACGACGGCGTGAACGTCACCTTCGAAAATCAGCTCGGTACCAGGTTTCGGCGATTTGCTTGAACGAATATGCGCCAGGCCACGGTGAGCATCCAGCGGGCGCTCAAGCAGCATCTCCACCTTGCCGCCGCTGGCCTTATGGCCGTGCAGGCGCGCCGGAATCACCCGGGTATCGTTAAACACCAGCAGGTCGCCGGGCTCTAAAAGCTTAAGCAAATCAGGAAAACGGCGATGCTCCAGCGCACCGCTCTGGCCATCCACGCACAGCAAACGGCAGTCGCTACGCTGCTCAGAAGGGTAGCGAGCAATTAATTCGTCGGGTAGCTCGTAATGAAAATCCGCGCGCTGCATGGCGTATAACTCTTAGCGTTGATCAAACAGGCGGCATAGGATAGCGCTTTGGCTGGATAAAGTCAGTCAATGTGATTGACCTAACTAGAAATTTACGTATACTACGCACGCATTGCCGGTATGGCGGAATTGGTAGACGCAGCGGATTCAAAATCCGCCGCCTTTACGGGTGTGCCAGTTCGAGTCTGGCTACCGGCACCAAATTTAAAATCAGGCACTTAGGTGCCTTTTTTTGTGTCTGTAATTCCCATCGTATGCGTGTTTGGTCGCGTTTTGGTCGCACCAACACAAATATATTAGTTGACGCCTGCAAGGTTGTAGCTTTTAGGCTACATTGTGTTTATGACGTCACTCTCGCATTACTTGACCGCGGATGGTCATGATCCCTTCCAAGCTTGGCTAGATGCTACTAAGGCGAAAGATCGGCAGGCTGTTATGCGCGTATTAACGCGCCTTAACCGACTTGTCGCCGGTAATGCGGGCGATACTAAAAGTGTCGGCGACGGCGTTATAGAGCTTCGTATCGACTATGGCCCGGGCTATCGCGTCTATTACGCTAAAGTGGGAAGACGATTGGTTCTGCTACTAACTGGCGGTACTAAAAAACGCCAGCAGGCTGATATTGAACAGGCTAAGGCATTTTTAGTGGATTACCGTAAGAGGTTGAAGAAATGAAAAGCCATGATGATGCTGTGATTACCATGCTACGTGAAGACCCTGATATGGCTATCGATTATTTACGCACTGCTTTTGATGAGTTGGATGAGGAGGGCGGTGAAACGGCCTTTCTAATGGCGCTTCGTCATGTGGTGGAGGCCCAGGGTGGAATGGCAGTCGTGGCTGAACGTGCCAAGCTATCAAGGGAAAGCCTGTACCGCGCGTTATCGCCTAAGGGTAACCCTACTTTGCGCACAATGACCGCGGTCATAAAAGCCACTGGTGTGCACTTTCATGACTTAACCCGGCAGGCTTCGTGAGCCTAGCTAGATAGCTTGGGCCTGTTGGCGTTACTAACATCGCGCTCTAATTGAGCCAAGCATTCCTGCATTTTCGCTTCACTGATTTCTCGAAACTGGCCTTTTAGCAGGGCAGACATTTTAGGCTGAGGTAAGCCTGTTAATTCACTCGCTTGCACGTGGGTGAGACGGCGTTGTTTGATCACTTCGCCAATGGTGGCGGCAAGCCGCGCTTTGAGCAGCATTTCTTTAACATTATTGCTGTGAATGTCGCCATAAACATTTTCAGTGCTTTCTTCAATGTGCATGAGTTTCCCCCTTGGTGTGCTTTCCACCGATTTTAATCGCTTTCGAGTTTTCTGAATATTGAACTTGGGCAGTCACTTTAGACTCTTAAGGAAAGCTAGATTTTCGCGCTTAATTATTCGCATTAGCCAACCGCTCATCCGTAAGCTTTCGGTAAAGAGCCACAAGCTCTTCGCTTTTGGCATCCTCGTGCCAACTGGCAGCGTAGCTTTGGGCGCGTTCGGCGAGCTGTTGGCGCAGGGGTTCATCACTTAGCAGGCGATTTACCTTGGCGGCGAAGTCGTCATGGTTATCCTCGGCGATTAGACAGCCTTCACCTTCTTTCAATACATCCAGCGTGCCCATCATGGCGGTGGAAACCACCGGCGTGCCCAGTGCCATCGCCTCCAGCAGGACTAGTCCTTGGGTTTCCGTGCGTGACGCAAACACAAACACGTCGGCGGCGCGGTAGGCGGCTTGCAGTGGGCCGTTGCGGCCGAGATAACCGAGAAACAGCACCGCGTCTGCCACGCCCACTTCCTGGGCGCGCTGAACAAGCGAGTCATGGGCCGGGCCTTCGCCGGTAATGATGAGCCGGGTGGTGGGGTGTTCGGCTAATACCTTGGGCAGCATGTCGATCAGAAAGTCTATGTTCTTCTCAAAAGCGGCGCGGCCTACATAGAGCAGCAATTGTGCTTCTTGTGGCAGGTTGTAGTGGGTGCGAAAGTCGCTGTCATCCTGACCACCCTGTGAGTGGCAGAACGACTCCAGCGCCAGGCCGGTAGCAATTACCGTGGTAGGCGTGGTCACACCGTAGCGGGAAAGTGCGTCCTGCATTGCCCGTGAAGGAGCGACCAAAGCGTCGAGCTGCTGGCACTGGTGCACTGAAAGCCTGCGCGCGGCAAGGCGCAGCCAGCGTCGCGGAAGCCAGCGGATATAGTGATGAATATACTCTTCAAAGAGCGTGTGATAAGTGGCTATCACTGGAATGTTGAGCCGACGACCCAGAGCAACACCGGCATAGTGAGCGGTAAAGGGGGTGTGGACATGAATAAGGTCAAAAGCCACATCTGCAAGCTGCGGTGTCAGGGCGAGCAGATCCCTGTAGCGCATCATGCGATCTTCCGGGTCGCCGGGTATCCGGCGCGAACGGATGCGCATCACGCCTGGTTCGGCCACTTGGCCCAACGGGTAGTCGGGGCAGATCAGCGTGACCGAGTGACCCAGGCGTTCCAGGGCGCCGAGAAAGCTGGCGATAGAGGTAGACACGCCGTTGACGCGGGGGAAGTAGACATCCGAGATCATCAATATTTTCATGCTTCCCGGCTGCGCCTCAGCCGTTGACGCCGTAGCGTGAAGCAGCGTCAACGCAGATGCCTGCCGTGCCTGGCGGTCAGCTTCACGCTGCCGGTGCAGCGCATTGCCGTTGGCTAACTGGGTGAGGGCCGCAACTTCCTGGTCACTGAGCGGAGAGTTGAGAGGGGGGCGTCGACGCTGTGGCATGTTGTTTAAACTCTTATGGCAGCTTATTTCCACCCTAACCCGAGCCCATGACTGGCAGATGACAGCTTTTCATCCGCATTGCGCCACTTTGGGAGAGCGTTAACCCACAGTTGGCTACCACCTCGCTTTTTGTTGCTTAGCCGTTTTATAGTGAATAACTCGCATTCGACGAAAGATGGTATTTCACCATGGCCCTTTTTGAGCTGCATAGCCGCAACTTAGCCCAAGAGCAGGTGGCCCATACCCACGATTTTCACCAGCTGATTTTGGCTACCTGTGGCGTCACAGAGCTTTCCATGGAAGGGCAAGGGGAAAGGGTGACCGCCCGCCGCGGCTGTCTGATTCCCTCGTCGCGTCATCACGAGTTTCAGGGTGATGGCAGCAACCGTACCTTGGTGCTGGATATCCCGGTTGCGCACTTAGCCACGCTTGAAAAAGGCAGCGAGATTGAGCGCCTGTTCGATAAGCCGCGCTTTTTTAGCGTGCCTCCGGCGTTAAACCAGCTCACCCACGCCTTGGCCAATCAGCTTGAACAGTGCCCGGCGCTACAGAATGAAATTGCGATTCTGCTGCTGCGCGCGCTTTATATGTATTTGCAGGATGCGACGCCTACCGCCGCTGGGCAGCTGGGGCAGCACTGTATTAGTGAACGCCTCGACCTAGCCCGTTTGGATGCTTGGCTGGATCAGCACCTGGCCGACGAGATCCGTGTGGAGCAGCTCGCCGCGCTGTGTGCCTTGAGCCCCGGGCATTTTCACAGCTGCTTTCGCGAGCTGACCGGCGTAACGCCGCTGGCCTATGTGCAGCGCAGGCGCTTGGAACATGCGCGTACGTTAGTCCGCCATAGCACGCTCAGTCTGGGGCATATCGCCATGCTGGTCGGCTTTCGCGATCAGGGCAGTTTCTCCCGCGCCTATCGGCGTTATTTTGAGCTTTCCCCATCTTCAGATCGTTAGGCCCTCATCTCTCTCATCTGACCGCTAGTCCCTCGCCTGACCGTAAGTGATAAAATTTTCATGCCTGCATGACTTGCGGGCAAATCTACCTCAGTGTCGGGCAAGTAATTTGCCTGCTAGCGCTTTAGTCTTTGACTAATCCCTTATATCAACACCCTTTATATCAGCAGCACCGCTTTCAAGGAGCAACACCATGAGCGTTACCTATCAAGACAGCAATGCGCGTATGAGCCAAGTGGCGATTCACAACGGCACCGTTTACCTCGCCGGCCAGGTTCCCCCTGATGCCACGGCGGATATGCGCGGCCAAACCGAGCAGGTGCTGACGCGTATCGATCAACTGCTAGCCCAAGCGGGCACCTCGAAAGAGCATCTTATTTCAGCGCAAATCTGGGTCACCAGCATGGCGGAGTTCGACCAAATGAACGCTGCCTGGGACGCCTGGGTCGTGCCCGGTCGCCCGCCTGTGCGTGCAGCGCTTGAAGCCCAGCTCGCCAAGCCTGAGTGGAAAGTGGAAATCATGGTGGTAGCCGCGCTGCCGGAGGCCTGATATGCGGGTTGTTTCTGCCGAAGAGGTCACGCGCCACCTGACGTGGGATGGCTTGATTAAACGGCTACATACGACGTTCGTGAACGGCGTGGAGTCTCCTCCTCGCCATCACCATGCGATGCACCGGCCGGATGGCGAAGCCACCATGCTATTAATGCCCGCCTGGGAAGCGGCGGGCTATATCGGCGTCAAGATGGTTAATGTGTTTCCGCAAAATGCCGACTATGGTATCCCGGCGATCTCTGGGCTTTACCTGCTCAGCGAGGGCAAACACGGCCAGCCGCTGGCGTGTATCGATGGCAGTGAGCTTACCCGGCGCCGCACGGCGGCTGCTTCTGCGCTGGCTGCCCAAGCCTTGGCGAATGAGAATGCAGAAACGCTGCTGGTAGTGGGCACGGGCAAGCTGGCGCCTATGGTGATTGAAGCCCACGCCAGCGTGCGGCCTATCAAGCGGGTGCTGATTTGGGGGCGTAACCCCAGCAAGGCGGCGTCGATAGCCGACGAGTACGCCGAGCGTTTTGAGACCCATGTAGTGGAAGCGTTAGCGGACGCAGTAGCAGAAGCGGACATTATTAGCTGCGTGACGCTCTCCAATCAGCCGCTGATCAAAGGCGAGTGGCTAACGCCCGGCACCCACCTGGATTTGATCGGCGCATTTCGTCCCCAGATGCGCGAAACCGATGCGCTATGTTTGCGATGCTCAGAAGTATTTGTAGACACCTACGCCGGTGCCAAAGGCGAAGCGGGCGATATTCTGCAAGCCATTGAAGAGGGCGAATTCCAGTTCGACCAGATTCAGGCGGAGCTTGCAGAGGTGTTAGCAGGGACGAAATCGGGACGCTCTGGGATGGAGGCTATCACGCTATTCAAATCGGTAGGCGCGTCGCTTGAAGACTTGGCCGCCGCGATAGAAGTATGGGAGTCACTGCCCGCACAACCATAACAAGACCGACATCGCTACCGTTCAGGTGGCACCGCCAGCCATAACGAAGACCGACTAATAATCAAAACGAGGTATGTTATGAACGCTAAAAAATCTGTACTGATCGCCGCCTTGGCGGCACTTCCTCTGGCTATTGCCAGTGCTAATGCGCAAGCACAATCCTATGAGATGGTGATCGCTACTCAGATTCCGGAAGATATGAGCAACAACGAAATCTATCCGGCGCTGGTGCATTTCAAAAACCTGGTGGAAGCACGCACCGACGGGGATCTTGAGGTCAATATCTTCGGCGGCGGGCAGCTAGGCTCTGAAGTGGAGAACGGCTCGGAAGTGCAGGGCGGGCGTACGCTACAGTCGACCATTATGTCGGCCGGGGCGATGTCCTCCTTCTACGAAGACTACCAAGTCGTCACAGCCCCCTTCCTGTTCACCAACTGGCGTCAGGCATGGAGCTTCTTTGATAGCGAATGGTTTGCTGACTTTATGTCCGGCACCGTCGAAGCCGCCGATATGCGTTATTTGGGCACCTTCGACGATGGCGGCGGTTTTGTTGCCTTCACCAATAACGTGCGCTTGATTGAGACCGTCGAAGACTTGGAAGGCCTCAATATTCGTACCGAAGAGAACCCCGCCCACGTGGCGATCATGCGCTCGCTAGGTGCTTCTGCCACGCCGCTGCCCTGGGGCGAGCTGATCACCGCGCTGGAAACCGGCCTTGCCGATGGCCAGTTCAATGCGCCGGTGCTCAATACCACCTTCAACTTCGATGCGGTCACCGACTACACCACGCTCACCGGGCATGTGTATAACAGCGCGCCCTGGATGGTTAGTGAGTCCTGGTACCAATCGCTACCCGAGGAGTATCAGCAGGCGTTGGTCAGCTCCGCGCGGGAAGCGATTCAGTTGAGCCATGGCATGTCAGGCGCTTTGGCGACCGCAAGCTGGGTGGAGTCTTGCGAGCGCTTCGAAGCGTGCTACCTGATGCCTGACGCCGAGCGTGAACGCATGGCGGAAATTGCTCGCCCCGCTTGGCAGGAGTGGATCGTCGATGACTTCGGTATGGACGAAGCTCGCGTGCAGGGGCTGCTGGACGAAGTCGAGCGCGTCGGCCAGCAGTTAGCGGACGATGACTACCGCATCTATGGTCAATAGATTCAGGGTCAATAGATTCAGGGTCAATAAAGCCGGGGTCAATCAAACTGGGGTCAATAACAGTGCGGCCAGCTGTTAATTAACGCCGGGGCGGCAATGCCCGCCCTGGCGTGAGGAAGTGCTATGGGCGTATTACAACCTTTGCGCCGCCTGAGCGATAGCGTCAATCAGGTGGCCATCGTGGTGTGTGTGGGCTGTATTCTGGCAATGCTAGGCATCTCGTTTACCGCGTTTCTCTATAAGTTGATCACTGGCAGCACGCTAAGCTGGACCTACTCGCTGGCGCGGCTGTTTCTGCCCTGGATCGGCTTTCTCTCCATGACGATTTCACTGCGCTACGGCGAACACGTCGCCATGACGCTACTGGTTCGCAGCTTGCCCCGCGTGATGGTGCAGGTGGCTGCCGGACTCTGTTTGGCGGTAATTGGCCTGTTTGCACTGATGCTGACGTGGTACGGCTGGGATTACTTCACCAGTGCCACCCAGGTCTACATGGTCTCTGATCAAATCCGCATTCCCAGCAAGTTCACCGCCATTGTCATACCCATTAGCGGTGTGATCATGCTGCTGCATCTGGTGCATGGCTTTGCCCTGCTGGAGCACTTCATCGATGAGCAGGACGTGATTGGCGAACTCATCGACACCACTGATGGGGAGCACCGCTCATGACTCCTGCGATTATTGCGTTTGTCGTGCTGCTGTTTATCGGCGCACCGGTGGCGGTGGTGATGGCGATGTCGGGGCTGGCAGGCGGCTTTGCGTTAGGTGGCGAGCGCATGCTGGGGATTATCGCTGACCGTATGTTCTCCGGCGTTTCGGGCTTTTTGTTGATCGCCGTGCCCTACTTTATTTTCACCGCTGAGCTAATGAATCAGGGCGGGCTGACCCATAAGCTGATCGCGTTTAATAATGCGCTGTTTGGCCGGGTGCGCGGGTCGCTCTCCCACGTGAATATCTCAGTCTCGGTGTTTTTTGCGGGTCTTACCGGCGCGGCGGTCACCGATACCGTTGCGATTGGCAAAATCATGATCCCTGAGATGAAAAAGCAGGGCTACGATGCCGAATATGCCGCCGCGGTCACCGCCTGTTCATCGATCATCGGGCCGATTATTCCGCCCAGCGTGGTGATGGTGGTCTACGCCACGCTGCTACGGGATATCTCGGTGATTGACCTATTCGCGGGTGGCATCATTCCCGGCCTGTTGATGGCGCTGGCGCTGCTGGGCGTTAGCTTCTTCCTGGCTTGGAAGCGCAACTACCCGAAACAGGCGCCGACACCCTTTAAGGCAGCCATCATTGCGCTGTTGGTTGCGCTACCTGCGATGGTAGTGCCGCTGATTATCCTCGGTGGAATTCTTTCGGGGCTGACCACGATTACCGAAGCCTCGGGCTTTGCGGCGGTTTACGCCATTGTGATTGGCGTGGTGTTCTACCGTAATCTTACCTGGCGCAAAATTTGGGATTCGCTGGTGACCACGGTGCGCTTCTCCGGGGTAGTGTTTTTTCTGCTGGCAACCTCAGCGGTGCTGGGCTGGTTCGTCACCCGCTCGGGCATCGCCAGGGATGCGGCCAGCATGATCACCACTTTTAGCGATGTGGCCTTTGTGCAACTGATGCTGGTGTGTCTGCTACTCTTGGTGATTGGCACAGTGATGGACGTGCTGCCTGCCCTGGTGGTGATTGCACCAGTGCTGGTGCCTGCGATGATTCAACTCGGTTTTGACCCGCTGCACTTCGCTATTTTGATGATCGTGGTGCTGAATATTTCCAACGTGACGCCGCCGGTGGGGATGACGCTGATGACCGCCGCGCGAATAGCCGAGGTGCCCTACGAACGGGCGATTGTGGCCTCGCTGCCGTTTTACGTGTCGTTTTTAGTGGTGATTGTGTTACTGGCGGCGTTCCCTGCGCTCTCCACCTGGATTCCGTCACTGCTGTAATTTAGCTAAGGACTGCGACCCATGAAGTGTTTTTATCACCCTGATCAGGCGTTGCATGCGCCGCCGACCTTTCTGCTGCGCGGCCAGCCCGCCGCGTCGCCGGAAGGCCCGGTGCGTGCCGAGCTGCTTACCCAGGGGCTGGCAACGGCAGGGCTGACCCTGACCGCGCCTGCTGAGGCCGATTCGCCAACGCTGCGTAAGCGCTTAGAGAAGATCCACTCGCCGCGCTACCTATCGTTTTTGGAAACCATATATGAGCGTTGGCAGAAGCTGCCTAACGCTGCAGAGTTTGTCGCGCCCAATATTCACCCCTGTGGAGGCGGCCACCACTACCCGCGCCACCCCATTGGGCAGGCAGGCTGGCACCTGCACGACATGGCCTGCCCGCTGAGTGCTACTAGCTTTCGTGGAGCGCTGGCTTCTGCCGCCACTGCGGCTGCGGCAGCCGAAGAGGTGCTAAATGGTGCGCCAACGGCCTACGCGCTATGCCGCCCGCCGGGTCACCATGCCGGGCCAGAGCGCGCCGGTGGCTTTTGCCTGCTGAACAACTCAGCGCTGGCCGCCACGGTGCTGCGTGAACGCTTTGCCAAGGTGGCGATCATCGATGTGGATCTCCACCACGGCAACGGCACCCAGGATATCTTCTATCACCGCAGCGATGTCTGGACGGGCTCGCTGCACGCGGACCCTAGCGATTTTTATCCCTTCTTTTGGGGCGGCGCTGATGAAGAGGGCGGAGAGGAGGGCGTGGACGCTAACGTTAATCTGCCCTTGCCGGTAGGCAGCGACGGTGAGGTTTATCTTGATGCTTTGGCGATTTTGATTGATCACCTGCAGCGCTACGAGCCAGAAGCCGTCGTGGTGGCGCTAGGGTTAGATGCTCATAAAGATGACCCGCTAGCGGGACTTACGGTGGAAACCGAAGCGTTTGTCGAAGTAGGCAAACGCTTGGCGGCGCTGTCGCTACCCATGGTGATTATTCAGGAAGGCGGTTACCCCACTGAACACCTAAGCGCCAATCTGACCGCGTTTATGCAGGGTTTTACGGCATGAGCAGAACCGGTTTTTACTGGCACGAACGCTGTTTCTGGCATGATTTGGGCGCCATTGGCGTGTTCTCCGCGCCCGGTGAGTTCTTGCAGCCCCAAGCCGCTTCGGAAAGCCCGGAAAGCAAACGGCGGCTGAAGAATATTCTTGAGGTCAGTGGGCTGATTGACGAGCTTCGCGTGGTGAAACCGCCTGCCGCGACGCTGGATGATCTGCTGCGCTTTCATACCCCGCGTTATTTAGATGAACTGCAGGCGGGGGATAAAGCGCGTGGCGGCAATGGTGGCGACTGCGCGCCTTATATGCCCGGTAGTTGGGCAGCGGCCACACAGTCCGCCGGGTTGGCCATTGCCGCCGTTGAAGCCGTGGCGTTGGGTGACGTAAGCAACGCCTACGCCCTATGCCGCCCGCCAGGCCACCATGCTGAAGCTGACCAGGGCCGCGGATTTTGTCTGCTCGGCAATATACCCGTGGCGGTCAAGCGCGCCCGCGCTTTGGGGCAGGTGAACCGGGTGGCGATACTCGATTGGGATGTTCACCACGGTAACGGCCAACAGGCGGCGTTTTATAGCGAACCAGAGGTGTTGACTGTTTCCATCCACCAAGCGGAAAACTACCCGCTAGAAACCGGCGGTTTTGACGAGCTAGGCGAGGGTAAAGGCCGTGGCGCCAACCTTAACCTGCCGCTACCCCCCGGCTGTGGTTTGGGTGCCTACGCCTACGCGATGGAAACGTTAGTGCTGCCCGCGCTTGAAACCTTTGACCCCGAACTCATCGTGGTGGCCTGCGGTTACGACGCCTGTGCCAAAGACCCATTAGGCAAAATGTTGCTCAATAGCCAAGCGTTCGCCACCATGACCGCCCAGCTTAAAGCACTTGCCGATCGCTGCTGCGATGGCAAGCTGGTGTTTATTCACGAAGGCGGCTATTCGGAAGGCTATGTGCCGCTGTGCGGCCACGCGGTGATCCAAACCTTGGCGGGCAGCGCCATTGCCGTGCCCGACCCACAAAACGACGAAATTGCCGCTTGGGGCTATCAGGCCCTGCAACCGCACCAGCAAACCTTAATTGATAGCTGGCGCCAACAGTGGGAGCAACTCAAACAATGACACCGCTTTATGATCGCGATGGTTGGATTTGGCAGGATGGTGAATGGCGCGCGTGGCGCGACGCCAAGGTGCATGTGTTGTCCCATACATTGCACTACGGCATGGGCTGTTTTGAGGGCGTACGAGCCTACGCAGGCCCCAGCGGCACGCATCTTTTCAGAGCCGCTGAACATACCCGCCGTTTGGCAGAAAGTGCCCATTCGCTGGATATGCCGCTGCCGTTTAGCGAAGTGGAACTGATCGACGCCCAGCGCCAGTGCTTGGCGAAAAACAACCTGAGCAGCGCCTATCTCAAGCCCACGGTGTTTTTCGGCGCGGAAGGTATGGGATTGCGTGCTCAAGGATTAACCACCCATGTAATGGTGGCCGCCTGGGATTTAGGCCCGTACATTTCACCCCAGGCCGCGACCCATGGTTTGCGCGCACTGACCTCCTCCTGGGCGCGTCACCACGTTAATATCAGCCTCTGCCGGGCGAAAACCAATGGACACTACGTCAACTCGATACTGGCACTGAATACCGCGATCAAGGCCGGTTTCGATGAAACCATTATGCTCGACCCGGAGGGCTACGTGGCCGAGGCCTCGGCAGCCAACGTCTTTCTGCTGCGGGATGGCGTGCTGCATACGCCAGAAGTGACCTCATGCCTTCAAGGCATCACTCGGGATAGCGTGATTCAGCTGGCGCAAAAGGTGCTGGGTATTGAGGTGCGCGAGCGGCGGATTACCCGCGACGAGCTCTACACCGCCGATGAAGCCTTCTTAACCGGCACAGCCGCTGAAATACTGCCGCTGCGCGAGCTAGATGGTCGTCGTATTGGTGGACGTGCTGGCTCTCCACCCATCAACGAACCCATCAGCCCCGACAGCGTCACTGCTCAACTGCAGGGTCTATATCGTCAGGCGGTGCGCGGCGAGCTGGATGACTTCGGCCACTGGCTCACTCCTGCTTAAGGTATCGTAAATCATTATTTATACCTTTTGACGTATTCCTAGCCCAGATTTTTTATAGCGCCTCAGCTAGGGCCTGCTGACGTTTCATCGCGAACCGCGTTGCTGCCTCAAAGAGTGCCAAACAAGGCGCAATCCGAAGGGCTGGGTCCGTTCTTACATGCGGCGGCGCTAGTCGTCGTTCATTTGGAATAACCAAAAATTTCTCCTCCTGCCTTGCCGCGAATAAAAACGGGCGCCAGCGCGGTCGTGAGTGAAACGTCAACAGGCCCTAGAACCACACTGTCGCTAATGTCCTATTATCGTGAATCAGGTTGTTCATTTTTTAGTCCATTTCCGTCGTCCAGATGTCCCTACCCGTTTACTCCATTGCGTCGGATTGGGGCGCCTGAGCATTCAGCTCGATACTGTGCCAATCGTTTGACGAGACCGGATAACTCAGTCTTGAAGAGATAACTCTCACTCATCAGCGCGTATTGCGGATAGTGTCCAAATTACTCGTCATCAAGGCTAATTGCTGCCAAGACGCTTCCAGAAAGTATCAGCGGCTGCATTATGATTGCCTAGCCATCTCACTAAAATTATCTCCAAATGATTCGTGGGCATCTTGGGGTATAGTCTAACTAGCCGGCCTTCCTCGATTAGAGGGGCTATCATGTTATGTGGCATACAAGCGATCCCCATTCCTAACGAGACCATAGGTTTGAGCGCTTCCGATACAGTTGCTTCGAAGGTTCTTTTTAGGCGATTTGGTTCAGGATGGCGTGCTACTTGAGGTCGCGATAATTCATGTAATTGCGCCGACCTGGCATAAGTGAGCCAAGGAATTGTGCCACAAGACTCTTGGCATAATTTGGCCATCTCTGGTGTTCCTACCCAATAAAGCTCTTCTGTTCCTAGCGATAGCACTTCAAAGTCATCGCGCTGAAAATATCGCTCCGATTCAGTGTCACGGTAGAACAGAATAAAGTCGCTGCGCCCAGACACGAGTGACATGTAATAATTTTCGGTACTTTTATGCCCAGTATCGATCCGTGTAAATAATGGATCATCGAGAGTGGAGTACTGAGATATCCATTGTGGAAAGAAGTTACAGGCAAGCGTATGCAACGACGCAAAGGTCAGAGGGTGGTCAAGGACTCTTACACTCTGTTCGCATTCTTGAGAGAGCCGTACTAGTTCAGCCGCAGTAGGCGTAAGCGCATTACCAGATGGGGTCAGGCGAATAGGTGTGACATGTCGATCAAACAGCTGTGTGGATAGGTGATTTTCCAGCAACCGAATTCTGCGACTTAAAGTCGATTGCGAACATTGCCTTAAGCTGGCAGCGGCTGTGAATTTGCCCGTTTCAGCAAGTGCTAGAAAGTCTTGGTACCAATTAATATCCATGTCGTCTCCAGATAGACCTTAGGGATAGCAGTCTCTGTTTGTAAGCCATATGCGGAGTTCAATAAAATTGCTAACCAATATTACTTGAGAACTGCACTGGAACTGGTAGCTAGTGTGCCAGATTAGCGGGCATCTTTAATATTAGGCTATCCGTATATTAGATACTGAGTGCAAGAATGGCGATCAGTCAGCACTCGCGACAGATTCTTAGGGGGGGTAGAGTTATTGAGCAGAAGAAAACCAATATCATAATAAGTCAGTTTAAAAACTTGACGAAACAGGGATAAAGATATGAAACAACCACTCTTATTGAAAAAATATGCAGTCTACGGTGTTCTAAGTGTTGGTATCTCCATGATGAGCAGCGCTCAAGCCAGTCTTCTCGAAGATGTGAAAAATCGTGACACATTGCGCTGTGGTGTCAGCAGCGATAAGGCAGGTTTCTCTTACCTGACCGATGACGGTGAATGGATTGGGATGGATGTCGATCTCTGCCGCAGCGTAGCCGCAGCGGTACTCGGTGATGCCAGTAAGGTCGATTTTGTGATCACTACGGCGAAAAACCGATTTACCGCACTCGCCTCAGGAGAGGTAGATGTGCTGGCTCGCGCTACTACTTGGACGGCTTCACGTGATGCCAACCTTGGAGTTGACTTCACAACACCTTGGTTTTATGACGGTCAGGGTGTAATGACTCATGCCGACTTCGGTGTTAGCGCTATCGAAGAGCTTGATGGTGCCGTCTTCTGCCTCTCGCCTGGTACAACCTCCGAGCAAAATCTTGAAGACTATTTTGGCCGTCGCGATATGAGTTATAGCACCGTAGTGATTGAGAAGAGCACTGAATTGTATAACGCCTTTCAGCATGGCCGCTGTGATGCCATCACCAATGATATGAGCGGTCTTGCGTCAAGGCGAACACAGTTTGCTGACCCAGATGCCTTTACCCTTCTACCCGACGCCATTTCAAAGGAGCCTTTGGGTGCTTATGTCCCTCAGGGTGACGCTCAATGGCGCGATATTGTTACCTGGACTGCCTTTGCATTGATGAATGCTGAAGAGCTCGATGTGACGTCAGAGAATGTCGAAGAAAAACGCAACAATTCTAACAACCCCAGTGTTGCGCGGCTGCTTGGTAGCGATGGTCATATTGGAGAGAAGTTCGGGCTGGATGATGCATGGGCATATCAGGCCATCAAGCAGGTCGGAAACTATGCAGAAATTTTTAATCGCAATGTCGGTCCCGATACTCCACTGAGTTTCGAGCGCGGGCTTAACCGTCTGTGGAGTGATGATGGCATCCTCTACGCTGCTCCCGTTCGATAAAACTGTCCCTGCTTAGTAGGCATCGATTGACTGGGGCGTTCGGATCATAAAGCTATCAGGCCGCCCTTGTATTGTCTCTCATGTCTCAACTGCTATTTCGTCATCACACGGCCTAACAACAGGTAACACCTATGTGGACCAAGATTGCTCATAATGCCCGCGTACTAAGCGCATTACAGCAGTGTATTGTGCTAGCCGTTGTTGCTGTTGCTTTCTATGTGCTGATCAGTAATGCCAGTGCAAATCTTGATGCTTTAGGCATCACCTCGGGATTCGGTTTTCTTCAAGAACGGGCTGGCTATGCGATCAGCTTTCAACTGATTGACTATAGCCCGGATGATACCTATTTGCGTGCTTACGCAGTTGGGCTTCTCAACACATTATTTGTCTCAGTATTGAGTATTGTTTTCGCGACGATTATTGGTGTCTTCCTTGGCGTATGCCGTGTTTCTGAAAACTGGTTGCTGGGGCGTCTTAGTCATCTAGCAGTTGAATTCCTTAGAAACGTGCCACTCATTGTGCATTTGATTTGGTGGTACGGACTTATGCTGGCCCTCCCTAATGTCCGCCAAGCTATTTCTTTTCAGGATAGTGCCTTTCTTAGCAATCGCGGATTGACCGTTGCATGGGCATCCGATGGTTCGCTGGTCGGCTGGGGGATCGTGTCTATCATTGGAGGCGCCGCTCTCGGTTACGCACTGATTGCACGTCATCGAGCAGGTTTACAGTGGAAGGGGTTTGGCCCTCCAGTGTGGCCAGCGATATTGGCTGGTGCCATTGTAGTTCCGGTACTCGTATACATCTTTACTGGAAGTTCTTGGCAATGGGATGTGCCAGTTTCGCAAGGTTTTGGCTTTAAAGGTGGAGTCAACTTACCTCCGGAGCTGCTAGCACTTTGGTTAGCGCTCTCCTTTTATAGTGCCAGCTATATTGCCGAGATCGTGCGGGGCTCGATTCAGTCCGTTTCACGCGGCCAGTACGAAGCAGCCAGCGCCCTAGGCTTCTCTGAAATGCCTGCCATGCTGCGCCTGATCGTGCCCCAGGCAATTTACCCGATGGTTCCCCAAGTCACCAGCACTTACCTCAATATCATTAAGAATTCTTCTCTGGGCGTGGTTGTAGGCTACATGGAGTTAGTATCTGCCACGGGAGGTACAACACTTAACCAAACTGGTCAGGCGATCGAATGTATTGCCTTAGTGATGGCTACCTACTGCGCTATCAGCCTTATTACATCGCTGCTGATGAACATTTACAACTACCGCATCAGCCTGCGCACCCACGGTTAAGGAGCGATGATGACCGTATCAGCTACACAAAGTCATAGTGATGTACAAGCACCGCCTCGCCATCCTTTGGGGCATCAAGTGACTCGATGGATCAAGAAGCAACTTTTCCCTACTCCATTTCAGTCTTGTTTGAGCCTAGCCACGCTGGCGCTATTGGTATGGTTCATTCCGCTCGCACTGGATTGGTTGCTATTCTCCGCTACCTTCGTTGGCGACAGTAAGGCCGATTGTGTCGGTGATGGGGCCTGCTGGCTACCAGTGACACAACGTATCGAGCTGTTTGTCTATGGGTTTTATCCTGATACCGAAATCTGGCGCGTCAATATCGCATTCGGTCTAGCTGCGGCGATTTTACCTTTGCTGTATATCAAACAAATTGATCATCGTTGTGTGTTGGGATACCTAATCGTTCTTCCGTTTTTGATGTGGTGGCTTCTAAAGGGCGGGGTTGGCCTGCCCGAGGTCTCTTCGACGAAGTTTGCAGGGATTCTGGTGACCGTATTTCTTGGCGTAATCGGCATGCTATTCGCGCTACCGATGGGGATTCTACTCGCCCTTGGTCGACGCTCTCAGAAGCCAGCGATCAAACTACTTTCAGTCCTTTATATCGAGCTCGTGCGCTCTGTACCGGTCATCACTCTGCTGTTTATGGCGTCGCTGATGATCCAGCTGCTATTTCCCGAGGGGATGACCATCGACATTTTCCTCCGCGTGCTGATCGTGTTGATCATGTTCACTGCGGCCTATATGGCAGAAACCATTCGTGGCGGCCTGCAGGGTATGCCAAGTGGGCAATATGAAGCCGCAAAAGCCCTAGGGTTCTCCTATTGGAAAACGATGGGGCTGATCATCCTGCCGCAGGTCTTACGTAACACCATACCTCCACTGCTTACCCAGTTCATTGGCCTCTTTAAAGAGACCACCCTCGTGGTGGTGGTCGGCGTGCTTGATGTCGTCGGTATCGCGATGAGTACCACAGCAGCTCCTGAATGGCTCGGACTCGAGCATGAGGTCTATCTCTTCCTTGCCTTATTCTTTTTTACGATCTGCTTCACATTGTCTCGCTACGCGCGACATTTGGAAAAACAAATGGAAAAGAGTCGCTCATGAGTACTGCATCCCAATTCAGTGGCACAGTATCTGCTAACCACGACACTACTGCGATCAACATCGACAACCTCAACAAGTGGTATGGAGACTTTCACGCGCTAAAAAACATTTCTCTCGAGGTAACCAGTGGCGAGCGTATTGTGGTTTGTGGACCTTCGGGATCTGGAAAATCAACGCTGATCCGCTGCCTCAATCAGTTGGAACGGCATCAGCAAGGGACACTGACCGTGTTAGGAGAAACGCTGGATGAAAACCGTAAGCGTCTGCAACGGATCCGCCGCAACGTCGGGATGTGTTTTCAGCATTTCAATCTTTTTCCTCACTTGAGTGTACTCAAGAATTGTACGCTGCCTCAAACAGCAAACTTGGGGGTGTCCCAGACGGAAGCGATTGAGTATGCGCTGTCTCTTCTGGACCGTGTTCAGATGCGAGAGCACGCCAATAAATACCCTGGCCAACTTTCAGGTGGCCAGCAGCAGCGTATCGCTATAGCTCGAGCATTGTGTATGCGGCCAAAAATAATGCTCTTTGACGAACCTACTTCGGCACTAGATCCCGAAATGATTGCTGAAGTACTGGAGGTAATGGTGGATCTTGCCAATGATGGCATGACCATGCTGTGCGTCACTCATGAAATGGGGTTCGCGCGGCGCGTCGCCGACCGTGTTGTCTTTATGGATCAGGGCGAAATCGTTGAAGAAGCTCCACCGCAGCAGTTCTTTGATACCCCTCAGTCAGCCCGTACCAAGCGATTCCTGACACAGATTCTCGACCATGGAGTAACTGCTGCATGAATAAGCCCCCTATCGCCATTGCGATTCACGGTGGCGCCGGTGTGCTAACCCCCGGCTTGTTGTCGCCTCAGGATGAGGACGCGATTCATGAGGCCTTGCGCCAAGCTATTGATGCTGGCCATCGGATACTGGCAGCAGGTGGCACCAGTCTGGATGCAGTTGAGGCCTGTGTCGTGTCGCTAGAAGAGTGTTCCTGGTTCAACGCAGGCAAAGGTGCTGTGTTCACTGCAGACGGCATTCATGAAATGGATGCTGCTATAATGAACGGAGCTGATCGGAGCGCAGGTGCCATTGCAGGTGCTCATTATGTCCGTAATCCGATCCGTGGAGCTCGTGCTGTTATGGAGCACAGTGATCATGTCATGTTGGCTGGAGAAGGCGCCGATCGTTTCTTGCGTGAGCAGAATCAGCCTCAAGTAGCCAATGATTGGTTTGATACCGAGCTACGCCGTCGTCAATGGCAGGGCAACCGCTCTAGCTCAACAGCCCCCAGTCTCGAACCAAGCCACGCTGATCATCATATTGAAGAAACTGCGGTAAATGATAACTCGGGACATAAATTTGGCACCGTAGGGGCTGTTGCTCTTGATAGCCATGGTCATGTCGCAGCCGCCACCTCGACCGGCGGCATCACTAATAAACGTTACTCACGTATAGGCGATACGCCGATTATTGGCGCGGGCACTTGGGCAGACGACCGTAGTGCAGCGATATCGGCGACAGGGCACGGTGAATACTTCATGCGTGCTGTAGTAGGGCATGACATAGCTGCCCGCATGCGTTTTGCTGGCCGCGATCTTCATAGGGCCTGTGACGAAGTCGTCCATCAGGAGCTAAAAACGCTAGGAGGACAGGGTGGCGTTATCGCCGTGTCACCAAATGGAAAAACCCAGTTGAGCTTCAATACACCTGGCATGTATCGGGCGTGGCGGGATGATTACGGTAGGCTTCACACTGCGATTTATGCAGAAGACGACCGATTGCATGATTAATCAGGTACGAAGGAAAAAAGATAATGGGAAGCCAATGTCTTCCCATTATGGTTCCTATAACCTGGGACTCAATCAATAAGTGAAGCACCTGCGGTGTTCGGTACTCAGTCCTTTGCACAGCAACGGTGGACACTGGTTTAAAAGATTATCCGAGCTGCAAAAGCCTCTGGGCTGATCATCCCGATTGCACTATGCCGGCGCTGCTTGTTGTAGTCGATTTCCTCTCCTTCGGTGGTTTGTCATGCAGTTATACTTTGCTTTAAGAAATCCTAGTTAGCTATCCACACGCTTATAATTTACCTATTGAATCAGGCGTGTTCTTTAATAGCCTTTTCCAGAGCCTTCAATCTTCCTTGCTCCAGCGCGGCTTGCACCGCTGTAATTCGAATCACATTGGCAAGCTCTGGATGTGTCAGGCGAGTGACCAAAACGCCTTCGGCGAGCAGCTGCTGATGCACCTCGGCAGCGAGGTCGGCGCTGGGTAGGCGAATGCCGATAAAGTTGGTGGCGCTGGGGAGTACGTCGGCACCGAGGGCGTGAAAGTGCTCCGCCAACTGCTCTCGGCGGGCTTTTACATCAGCAACGTGCTGGTGCACTTCCTCAGGATGATCAAGCACCACTTCCGCAGCGGCCAGGGTCAATGACGATACCGCGTAGTGAATACGTACTTTCATCATCATCGCCAGTACTTCAGGGGCGGCGATGGCGTAGCCAATGCGTAGGCCCGCCAGACCGTGAGCCTTGGATAGCGTGCGTAGGCGAATCACTCCCTGTATTGCTTTAGCAGCGAACTCGCTACCTGCGTCATCGCGGAAATCCCCATAGGCTTCGTCCAACAACAGCCAGCAAGTATCGGGCAGCGCATCGCGCAGCTTGAGGATGTCGCTGTCGCTGTGTAAGTGGCCGCTGGGGTTATCCGGGTTGGCCAGATACACCAGCCGCGCGCTTTCCTGATGCGCCGCTGCGATAAGGGCTTCCAGATCGGGAGCCAGCACGCCGGGCGCCTCAAAATAGCTGGGCTCAACCAAGCGGCAGCCCTGGCCTTTGGCAAAATAGCCCAAGGTGGGGTAGGTGCCTGCAGTGCTCACCACGGTTTCACCCGGTTCGCAGGTGGTGCGCAGGGCCAGGGCGATTAAACTGTCGGCCCCGGCATCTACCAGCATCGTTGCCAGCGCAATACCTTGCTGTGCACTCAAGCGCTGGCGCACGCCCAGCGCTTCGGAATCGCCGTAGCAGTAAACGTGTTCGGCCAGCGCATCGCCAAAGTGATCGCGCAGGGCGCGGTGAGGCATATCCAGGCCTTCGTTAGAGCCCAGCCGATGAGGAATTTCACGACCAAGTCGACGCTCAAGCACCTTAATGCCCGGAAACGGATTAACAGGGCCTTCACTCAGTAGGTGGTTAGGGTAACGGGGCGTGCTTTGAGAAGGCATAACGATTCCTAAAAACGTTTTCAAATCAGTATTAATGATTAACGTAGCGCGTTTATTTAAAGTACTTTACCGCGATTCAATAGATTAAGTGGGTCTAGCGCCTGCTTAAGCGTCTGCATCAGCTCGATCTCGGCGCTAGAGCGGCAGGTGCTTAGCCAGGGGCGCTTCTCCAGGCCAATGCCGTGTTCCGCGGAGACTGAACCGCCAAGTGCTGCCAGCGGCTGGTAAACCATGGCTTCCACTTCACGGCGTACTTTGATCTCAGCGCTCCCCACGCTAACGGAAATATGCAAATTGCCATCGCCGAGATGACCAAATACCACCAGTTTCGCCTCTGCCCACCGCTGGGTTAGCTGGGCTTCCAAAGCATCGGTGTAGCGCTGCATATCGGCAATCGGCAGGCTAACATCGAAGGTGAGCACCGGCGCGAGGCCTTTGACCAACCCCTCAATATCTTCACGAATGGCCCATAGCCCATCGCGCTGGGTAGTCGACTGCGCAATCACCGCATCGACAATCAGCTCGCTCTCTAACGCACTTTCTAATGCTTCGCTGAACTGAGTGGCATTGCGCTCGGCGTCGCTGCCCAGTGAATCAATGATCACATAAAACGGGTGCTCGGTGACAATAGGCGGGGTGTGGCGGCCCAGGATTTCAGTGAGCAACCGGTAGTGGTTTTGCCACATCACCTCAAAAGCGCCGAGGCTGCCGCCAAGCGCTTTACCCATATGGCTGAGCAGACCAGTGAGTGCCTCAAACGAAGGGCAGGCCACCATCGCCGTTTGCTCGCTGGGGGTGGGTGGCTGTAGCCGCAGCACAGCCCGAGTCACAATGCCCAGAGTGCCTTCGCTGCCGATAAACAGCTGCTTTAAATCGAAACCGGCGTTATTTTTCAGCATGCGGTTCATGGAACTGACCACCCGGCCATCCGCCATCACTGCTTCCAGGCCGAGCACCTGCTGGCGCATCATGCCGTAGCGGATCACCCGCACTCCCCCGGCGTTGGTAGCGATATTGCCGCCAATCGTACAGCTACCCCGTGCGCCCAGATCCAGCGGAAATTGCAGCCCTACCTCTTTAGCGGCTTCCTGAACCCGTTGCAGTGGTGTCCCGGCCTGAACACTAAGCGTACCGCCTACCTGGTCTATCTCTTCAATCGCGGTCATCCGCTCTAGCGATATCACCAGCTCATCTGGGCTCGCCTCAGCGCCGTGTACCAAGCCTGTTAGGCCACCGTGGGTCACCACCGGCTGCTGCACCTGATGGCAAGCGCGCATCACCGCGGCGACTTGTTCGGTATCCGCCGGGCGTACAATAGCGCCTGCCTGGCAGGGCGCGCCGGTCATCCAGTCCACGCGGCGGCTATGCACATCGTCGCCGGTCAACACATGGGCAGAGCCCACAATAGCGCGCAGCGTCTCCAGGGTTATTTGCATGGGTGTTCCTTAACTCGTTTTGTACATATTGAACCTGCGTTTGAAAACCTACACTGCTTCCGCTACGGGCGCTTCGCGGCCAGGAATTGCTTTGAGCAGATCCTGGGTATACGCCTCACGTGGGGCGAGGAAAATCTGCTCCGCACTGCCTTGCTCAACAATTCTCCCATGCTGCATGACCACAATGCGGTCACAAATATGCGCAGCGACGCGCAGATCGTGGGTGATAAACAGCAGTGAAAGTGAAAGCCGCTGTTTTAGCTCCTCCAGAAGCTCCAAAACCTGGGCCTGAATCGACACATCCAGCGCCGAGACGGCTTCGTCCGCCACAATCAGTTCGGGGTTTAGCGCCAGCGCCCTGGCAATACCAATGCGCTGGCGCTGGCCGCCGGAAAATTCGTGGGGAAAGCGCTCCACAGCACTAGCGCCCAAGCCCACCATATCCAACAGCTCGCCCGCCTGTTTAAGCGCCGCAGCTTTGGGTGTGCCGTTGGCGATCGGCCCCTGGGCGATGGCCATGCCCACTTTGGTGCGCGGGTTGAGCGAAGCGTAAGGGTCTTGAAAAATCATCTGAACCCTATGGCGCTCACGGCGCAGCGCATCGCCTTTTAGCTGGGAAAGGTTGACGCCATCCAGCAGCAGCTCGCCGCTGTCGGGGTGCTCCAGGCGAACGACACAGCGCCCGAGGGTGGACTTGCCCGAACCAGATTCACCGACGATGCCGACAGTTTCGCCCCGGGCTAAGGTAAGCGATATGTCTTTAAGAGCATGCACTTCCCGGGCCGGTTTAAACAGTCCGCCCCGGGAGCGAAACACCTTATTGAGCTGTTTGATCTCCAGCAGCGGCGCCACTTGGCTGGTCTCGCGATGAGGCGGAACCGCATTGCTGGGAATCGCTGCAATCAGCGCTTGGGTATAGGCGTCCTGGGGGTTCTCCAGCACCGCTTTCGCTTCGCCCAGCTCAACAATCTTACCGTGGCGCATCACACAGACCCGGTTGGCGATCTCCGCCACCACGCCAAAATCGTGGGTGATAAACATCACCGACATGCCGCGGCGCTGCTGAAGATCGCGAATCAGCTCCAGAATCTGCGCCTGGGTCGTCACATCCAGCGCAGTGGTGGGCTCATCGGCAATCAGCAGAATGGGTTCCAGGGCGAGTGCCATGGCGATCATGACCCGCTGGCGCTGGCCGCCGGAAAGCTCAAACGGGTAGGCCCGAATGGCCTTCTCCGGCTGTGGAATGCCCACTTCGATCAGCAGTTCCAGCGCCCGAGCCTGTCGCTCCTTAGGTGTGAATTGGCCGTGGGCCTCAAACACTTCGGCAATTTGCGCGCCGACCCGCATCAGCGGGTTGAGGGCGGTCATCGGCTCTTGAAAGATCATGCCAATTTTTAGGCCACGCAGGGCGCGGTGCTGCTTCTCCGTTAGGGCGAGCAAGTTCTGCCCTTCAAACAGTATCTCGCCCTGGGTGGCGTTTACGCCCTTGGGCAGCAGCCCCATCACAGCGTTGGCGGCCATCGATTTACCAGAGCCAGACTCACCCACCACACACATGATCTCCCCGCGCTTCACCTCGTAGCTAACGTCCTCCACCGCCAGGGCGCGATCCGCCCCTTTTGGGAGCGCAATGTTTAGAGCGCGAATGCTGAGGACGGTGTCAGCCGATTGATTCTCTGTAATAGGCATATAAGGTCCTTAGCGCTCGCGTGATAGTTTGGGGTTCAAGGCGTCATCTAACCCTTCGCCGACGAGATTTAACGCCAGCACAGTGAGCAGAATCGCCACCCCCGGGAAGAAGCTCAGCCACCACGCCTGGCGAATCACCGTGCGCGCGGCGCCAATCATATAGCCCCAGGACATCACGTTTGGGTCGCCCAGGCCGAGAAATGACAGCGCCGACTCCAGCAAAATCGCCGTGGCCACCATCAGGGAGGCCAGCACGATAATCGGCGACAGCGTATTGGGCAGAATTTGGCGCAGAATAATCGTGGTGTTGGACTGGCCGACCAAGCGCGCGGCCTCGACATACTCGCGGTTGCGCAGCGACATAAATTCGGCGCGCACCAAACGCGCCACCGGTGGCCAACTGACAATCGCAATCGCCAGCACAATCGAGGTGATGCTGGGCTGCATAATCGCCACCAGCACTATCGCCAGCGCGAAGTTGGGGATGGTCTGGAAAAACTCGGTGAAGCGCATCAATACGTCGTCAATAATGCCGCCGTAGTAGCCAGCGATTGCCCCCAATGGAACGCCGATTAGTAGCGCTACGCTGGTGGATACCAGCCCGATTAATAGCGATACCCAGGCGCCATGCATTAAGCCAGATGCCACATTGCGGCCCATGGTATCGGTGCCCAGGGGAAAGCCATCCTGTGAGAGCGGCGGTAAAAAGGGCCGCTGCACCATGCGCCAGGGCGATTCAGGAAACAGCAGCGGCGCCAGTATCGCCATGGCGATAATCACCAGCAGGATAATCAGCCCTACCAGGGCGCCACGGTTTTGCGCGAAGCGTGCGAAAAAGCTCATGCGGCCCCCTTCTTGATGCGTGGATCAGCCAGGCTGTACACCAAATCGGTAATGATATTGAAGACGATGACCAAGGCCGCCGAGAAGAAGAAAATGCCCAGCAGCAGGTTGTAATCGCGCTGCTGCAAAGCTTCGAACATCAGCCGCCCGATGCCGGGCCAGGCAAAGACGGTCTCGGTCAGGATCGCGCCGCCAACCATCTGCCCCGCCTGCAGGCCCGCTAACGTGATGATCGGCAGCAGGGCGTTACGCAATACATGGCGCCGCTGAATAATGCTGGGCTTCAAGCCTTTGGCGCGGGCGGTTTTGACGTAATCTTGCTGAGCGGCATCCAACATCGAAGTGCGCGTCATGCGGGTGTAAATCGCCATAAAGAACAGCGCTAATGTCGTCGCTGGAAGGACTAGGTGTTGGGCAACATCAATCACCAGAGCAAACCCCGTGTGGCCGGCCCCCACGGTATAAAGGCCGTAGGCGGGCAGCCAGCCGAGGTAAACCGAAAACACCACCACCGACATCAGCGCGACCCAGAACAGCGGGGTGGCGTAGAACACCAGCGCCAGCGCCATAATCAGCGAGCCGGAAGGCTTCTTGACCCGCGCCGCGGCCATGGAACCCGCCACAATGCCCAGCACCAGGGAAAGCACGAAGGCAGTGCCGGTAAGCAGCAGGGTGGCGGGCAAGCGATCCATAATCAGATCAAATACTGGAACGCCCAACCGGTAGGAGTAACCAAAATCGAGCATGGCGATGCCGGAAACGTAATGCCACAGCTGCACGTACATCGGCTGGTCGAGCCCGAAGCGTTCGCGCAGTTGATTGAGAAATTCTTGGTCAGCGGCGCCTGCTTCGCCAGCCAGAATGGCAGCCGGGTCGCCGGGAGCCAGTTGAATCAGCAGGAAATTAAAAATAACGATTAAAAACAGTACAATAACGGCCTTGAAAAGCCGCATAAGAATTAGCCGAGCGTATACCATAAATAGTTTCCTGACTCAGACCTTCAAGAAATAGCTGAAACACCCAGGCAGCTCTCGCTACCTGGGTGGAGTCTCGGACTTAGCGGTCTAGCCAAGCATCCTTAAAGCCGTCGTTAACACCCACGCCGGAGGTGACCAGGTTCTGCACATCGCAGCGATAGAGTGTTGGGAAGCCCAGCTCCATCAGCCAGCCAACAGGGACATCTTCGTGAAGGATTTCCTGTACTTCGCGGTAAAGTTTTTCGCGCTCTTCGTCAGGGTATGCCGTGGCGGCCTCGTTGAACAGCTCGTCAACACGCTCGTTTTCGTAACCTTCCACATTATTCCAAGGCGAGCCCTTGGCAATGTTGTCGGAAAGGTAGGTGCGTGAAATGCCCAGTGCCGGGTCGCCGTATTGGTAGAGATAGGTAAAGGCGAGGTCATAATCCCAATCGCCCAGGCGCTGGTTCCAGCCGCCCACGTCGGTGGCTTGGGTTTCAACGTTAATACCCACTTCGCGCAGGTTCTGCTGCACGGCTTCCGCCCAGCGCGTCCAGGTTTCGCCGTAGGGCAGCGGCAGAATGGTGATCTCTTCGCCGTCGTAGCCCATTTCATCCAGCAGTTCCCGAGCGCGGTCTGGATCGTGGTCGTAGGGTTCCAGGTCTTCATTCTGGAAACGCGCATTAGAGCCAAAGGCGGAGAGTGGCACATTGCCCAGGCCATTCCACAGCACATCTTTGGCGAACTCGCGATCCATGGCGTACATCACCGCCTGGCGGAAGCGTTTATCCGCCGTTGGGCCTTCGCGGTTGTTCATCCACAGCATGGCAAAGGGGCTGAAGTACTCGTGGCCCTCTTCGGTCATGCAGACGTTATCCATCTCGGCCAGACGGGGAATATCGAAGTTCTCGACGGTGCCGCTGGGCAGCACGTCAATGGTCTCGTTCTCGAAGGCTACTGCACGGGAAGCGCCGTCAGGAATGATGTGCCAGTTCACGCCATCCAGGTAGGGCAGGCCGTCTTCGTAGTAGTCGTCATTTTTGACCAGCTCAATCACCGTGCCGCGCTCCCAGTTGGAGAACTTGAATGGGCCGGTGCCTATCGGGTGGTCGTTGTGCTCGTTATTGCGGAAATCAGTGCCCGCGTAAAGGTGCTCCGGCACCATGGTGAAGGTGCCCGCTTCAAAGGAGAGCAGGAACGGGCCAAAAGGCTGCTTCAGGGTAAATACGACGGTGTGGTCATCGGTGGCTTCGATGCTCTCCACATGCTGGAGCACGGCGCGGGCGCTTGGGTTTAGCTCGCGGTGGAAGACATCGGCGGAGAACACCACGTCCTCGGCGGTGAAGGGTTCGCCATCGTGCCAGGTAACGTCTTCGCGCAGGTGGAAGGTGTAGGTGCGGCCATCGTCACTTACGTCCCAAGACTCCGCCAACTGGGGCATCGGTTCTAAATCGGTGGTGTAGCGCAGCAGGCCTTCGTAGATATTGCCCGCCACGGTTCGCGTGGGGGCGTTTTGAACCATACCCAGCACCAGCCCGGGCGGCTCGGGCTGGATGATAGTGTTTACCGTTCCTCCCGTTTTTGGGTCATCGGCCAGGGCGGCGGAAGTAAAAGCGAATGCTGCAGCGGAAATAGCCAAAGCTAAAGGTTTTTTCATGTTTCCTGCTCCTCGGTTATTAGTACGTAAAGGTTACGTAGTCGTTAGGCGAGCGAGGCGTGTCAGACCCTGTTGTGATGTTTGTTGGGGATCTGTTTTAAAACTAGCATTTTTAGAATCCGGCACTTTAAAACCAGCCTTTTTTGAAAATAGCAGCATGCGGTAAAACTGTCGACAGTCGGCAATCGTTCGTCGACAAGTAAGCATTTTTCGTCATACTGGAAAGAACATGTCATACCCATGAGTGAATGCGATGGCCTTACCAACGGCGGCTCCCAGGGCTTTTATCCAGCAGCAAAACCTGGTCGAGCAAGTTGCTGACTATTTGACCCAAGCTATTATTCAGCAACACTTTTTACCCGGTGAACGGCTTTCTGAAGTGCAGCTTTCCCGGGACTTGGGTGTTAGCCGCGCGCCGGTTCGCGAGGCCGCTCGTTTGCTGGAAAGCCGGGGGTTATTGATCTCAAAACCCCGCCGTGGCTTCTTTGTTCGCGCGTTGAATGCCGTTGAACTCGAAGATGTGTTTGATCTGCGGCTGTGTCTTGAACGCCATGCCATCCACCGTTTGGTGGAGCGCTATACGCCTGAGGCCAAGCGCGCACTGGAATTGCAGGTAGAGGTGCTGTGCGAAGCGGCCACGGGTAACGATGGCACCCGACGCATCGAGGAAGATTTGCAGTTCCACCGCCTGATGCTGCACTACGCGGGCAATGAGCGGCTGCTGCGCGCCTTTGATGATCTGACCCATGAGCTGCGCCTGTGCATCACTCTAATCACCAAGACCCATGAAGCCCCTGACACCATCGCCACCAGCCACTTCAAATTGCTCGACGCGCTGGATAGCGGCAGCCCTGCCGCTTGCCGCGAGGCGATTGACTACCATATTGGCGTGGCCCGCGATTTCGTGGTCAAGGGGGTGGGCGAAACCGGAGATAGTTCTGATGGAGATAGTGCCAATGAAGACGTTCTTTCACGCTGATCAATCGCTTCATCGGCCGCAAACCTACTTCTCCCGGGGCAAAATGCGCACGCCCCAGGAAGTGCCTGATCGCGCCACGCACCTGTTGGCAGCCGCCAAGCAGCTAGGGTTTGATATTCACGCTCCCGGTGATTATGGCGTGGCGCCGCTAAGGGCGGTACATTCGCTGGCCTACCTGCGTTTTCTGGCAAGCGCCCATCAGCGTTGGCATGGCCTTGAAGAGGACTGGGGTGAAGAGGTGATCTCCAACATCTTCGTGCGTTCACCCAACGCCCTGCGTGGAATCCTGGCGGAAGCCGCCCGCTACCTGGCCGATGGCAGCGCACCGGTGGGGCAATATACCTGGCAGTCGGCATACTGGTCAGCGCAAAGCGCGGTGGCCGGTGCCGAGGCCCTGCTGGCCGGAGATCGGTTTGCCTATGCGCTATCGCGCCCGCCGGGCCACCACGCGGGCATCGACTCCGCCGGAGGCTTCTGTTTTCTCAACAATGCCGCCATTGCTGCCCAGCATCTTAAAACGCGCTACCCGCGCATCGTGGTGTTAGACCCTGATATGCATCATGGCCAGGGCATTCAGGAAATTTTCTACCAGCGCGACGATGTGCTGTATATCTCGATTCACGGCGATACCACCAACTTCTACCCGGCGGTGACGGGCTTCGAAGATGAGCGCGGGCAGGGTGATGGGCTGGGCTATAACATCAACCTGCCGATGCCCCATAACTCAGAAGAGTCAGTATTTTTTGACCGCCTGCAGCAAGCCTGCCAAGCCATTCGCCTGTTTGAGCCTGACGCCATTGTGCTGGCGCTGGGGTTCGATATCTACGAACTCGACCCGCAGGCCAAAGTCGCCGTTTCAACCGCGGGGTTTGGTGAGCTTGGCCGCAAGGTAGCGGGCCTGAACGTGCCCACGCTGGTGGTACAGGAAGGCGGTTACTACCTGGAAGGGCTGGAAGCCAATGCAGTGAGTTTTTTTGAGGGGTTGCTGGGTAAGGCGTAATGAGTAAGACAAGCCATCAAGGTGTCTGGCAAAATGGCTACCTTCAGCGATCAGCAAAACGATCCGGATCGTCATTGAAATAGTCATCGAAAGGACACGGCATGGCCCACCTGCTACGCATCGTGATGATTCACGGCCACCTGGAAGGGGTGGTAGAACTGAGTGTGGACGGCCACACCAATATTTGCGGCACCAACGCCTCCGGTAAAACCACGCTACAGCGGCTGGTGCCGGTGTTTTATGGCGAGCTACCCAATAAGGTGGTGCCCAAAACCCGCATGAAGTTTGATGCGTTCTACTTGCCCAACCGCAACAGCTACCTGGTGTACGAATACCGCCGCGAAGCGGGCAACATCTGCCAGGCGGTGCTGACCCGCAAGGCCGAGGGCGGGGTGGAATACCGCTTTGTCGGCGCGCCCTACCAGCCGGAAGACTATCTGGTGGAAAGCGACGCGGGCGTGGCGGCGCTGGACTACACCCAGTGGGCCAGCGGCCTGCGACGAAATGGTACGCCGGTGTCGCCTAAGCTGGGCGCTACCTCTGAATTCCGCTCAGTAATCCAGAACGACTTTACTCAACTGCACGGCAACAGCCGCGACGGCCTCAAGCTGCGCCAGATCGCGTCGCAGTTCAGCCTTGTGAAACCCGAGCGACGCATCCGCCATATCGAAAAGCTGGTTTCTGCGGTGCATGCCAAAGAGGGCAAGATGGACACCCTCAAAACCATGCTAGCGGCGATTTTCGAAGAGGATGGTGTTGAACTGCCGGTGACCCGGATTCGTAACACCAAGGCGCGGGAGTGGATCGCCCAGATGCGCCAATCCATGCGCCTGGAACCGCTGCAGGCCTCTCTCGCCCGGCTCGCCGGTATCGATCGTGAACTCGCCGACCTGGATGCCACGCTCTGGCAACTGAAACCCCAGTTGGAAGACGACCGCCAGCAAGCAGAGCGCCGCATGGCCGATGTGGATGCCGAGCTTGCCCGCCACCAGCGCGAATTCCAGCAGCGGGAGAGCGACTATAGTGAGGCGCGGGATAAGCTGAACGACCGCCACAGCGAAGTGGTCAGCGATTTGCAGCAGACCCAGCGCCGCCTCAACGACCTGCAAACCCAGTACGAGCAATACGCCGATGCGGACATGCCCGCCCTGGAGCGTGACATCAATGCGCTGCCCCAGTGGCGGGAGCAGCGCGACCAGCTGCAAAAGCACCTGAACGTGATGCAGGACGCGGTCAAAGAGAGCCAGGCGCGCCTGGACGGGCGGCTGCGCGAGCTTTCCGAAGCATTGGCCCGCCAGACCCGTGAATCCCAGGAACTGATCGACGCCCTGGTCGAAGAGAAAGCCTTGCGCCGGGAGCAGCAGTGGGAATCCGAACAGCAGCTCAACGAGCGCTACCAGCAGGAGCGCCAACGCCTGGAGGGCGAGTACCAGGCGCAGTTGGAACTCGGTGTCGAGCAGCTAGCCGAACTCAAAGCGCAGCTCTCGCTCTCGACCCAGACCGCCGAAGAGGCATCCGAAGCGGAGCTTGCCCAGGCGCGCCTGGATCAGGCTCAGCAGGAGCGCAACGCATCGGCCGCTACCCTGGATGGCCTGCGCCGGGAGTTTGAAAGCCGCAAACGTGAGCGCGACAGTGCCGAACAGCAGCTGGTGCAACTTCGCCAGCAGTTGGAGCGCGCCGAGCAGCGCTGCTTTGCGCTCTATCAGCAGCGCGACCCGGAGCAGGGCAGCCTGCGCCACTTCCTGCGCTACCACCGCCCCGGCTGGGAGCAGCAGCTTGGCAAGGTGATTGCGCCGGAGCTGCTGGAGCGGCGTGACCTCGCCCCACAGCTGGCGGAAGGCGCAAGCGATGACTTGTTCGGGCTGGCGCTGGATCTCTCCGCCATTGCCCTGCCCGATTACGCCCAGGACGAAGCCAGCCTGCTGGCCGCCATCGAAGAAGCCGATAGCGCCAAACGCCGGGTGCAGTCAGAGAGCCAGGCCGCCGAGAAAGCGCTCAAACAGCATAACGAGCGGGTGCAGCAGGCCGATGAAGCCCAGGATCAGGGCCGCATGGCCCACAAGCGCGCCGAGCAGGAAGTCGAGTTTGCGATAGAGGCCCGCCGCCAGCAGCAAGAGCGCCACACCAAGCGCCAACAGGAGCGTCGCGCTGCCCATCAGGCAGCGTTAGCCAGCCAGGAGCAGGCGCAAAAAGAGCTGCGCGAAGAGAAGCAGCAGGCGCTTGCGGCACTTAGCGAGACCCATCAAAGCCAGCTATTGGAGCTCAAGGCCGACGGCCAGAGCCAGGTGGATAGCCTGGATGCCCAACTGCGCCAGTATAAGCAGCAGTTGAGCGACGCCAATGCCGAACACAAGCGCCAGCGTGCGGAACTGGAAGAGGCCTTTAGCCAGGAGCTGGCCGAGCAGGGCGTTGACCCCGCCAAACTCAAAGATACCAAGCAGCGCCTGGCGAGCCAGGACGAGCGCATCCGCATCACCGCCGCCCGTCAGGATGAACTCACCGAGTACACCCGCTTTATGCGCGTGGAGTGGGGCCAGCACAAACCACAGCTGGTCGCCCAGGAGGCCGAGCTGGAGCAGGCGGAACAGAAGCTGCAGCGTGATAAAGAGCATCTGAAAAACGACTTCCAGGCGGCGCGCAAAGCGCACCAAAGCACGGTCAGCACGCTGAAAACCCAGCGGGAGAGCGAATACGCCTGCCTGGAAGCCTTAAAGCCGCTACTCACCCAATTGGAAGCCTTGGCCATCGAGCCCGACGGCCAAGCCCCCAGCCCGCCCCTGGGCGATGTGGACGAGCGCATCGAACGCGCCCGCCAGGCGTTGGGCAATCGCCACCAGCAAATCGAGCAGTTGCGCCGTGGCTGTCTGGAGGTGGAAAGCCAACTGATCAAGGACGCCAGCAGCGGCTTTGCCGAAGCGCTGGAGAGCGAACGCAGCAAACTGCAGAGCGACAACCCGCGCCTACAACTGCCGCTACTGCGCGACATGCTCAAACTGCTGGAAGATCAACAGCAGCAGCTGATTCAGGAAGGGCGCAACCTAAGCGACGACCTGGATAAGTTCTTCACCGTGTTCCGCGATTTGAACCGGCGCATCAGCGCCCAGAGCCGCCGGCTCTCCGAGGAGGTCGCCGATGACCTGCGCCTGGAGGGCATCACCAAGGCCGAAGTGCGCATCCAGTCCACTATCGATGAACTGGGCTTCTGGGAGCCGCTGAAGCTGTTCGCCCAGCGCTACAAAGAGTGGCGGGAATCCGGCCAGACGCTACCCAGCGACGACTACCTCAACGCCCTGGCGGACGTGGTCGATTTGCTGCGCAGCGACCAGCAGTACAGCTTTGAGAGCCTGCTGCGCCTGGAGCTGCACCTGAACGAAGGCGGCACCGATCTGGTGATCAAAAACGACCGCCAACTATTGGAATCGTCCAGCCACGGCATGGCGTATTTGATTCTGTGCAAGTTCCTGCTGGCGTTTACCCGCCTGCTGCGCGGCGACGCCGAGATCGCCATCCACTGGCCCATTGATGAGATCGGCACCCTGGCCTATCACAACGTCGAAAAACTGTTCGACGCCTGCGACAGCAACCGCATTCATATCGTCGGCGCCTTCCCCAATCCAGAATCCGACGTACTGCTGCTGTTCGCTAACCGCTACCTGATCGACCGCGATGAGGCCAACCCCAATAAGCGGGTGTTAAAACGCATCGAGCCGCGGCTAAGCCGCCTGGCCGAGCGGCTCCAGGAACGTCAGCAGGAGGTGACAGCATGATCGAACACGGCCCACTGCTTGAACGCCTGCTGGCGGGGGAGTTTATCTGCCCGATCAGCGATGAGAGCGGCTATCGTCATTTAAGTAGCGAAGAGACCCGGGAGGCGATCGATACCTACCTGCGACCGCTAAACCGCCGTTTGGCCAGCAACGAAGAGGGTAGCGTCTACTTTCTGGCTTGGCGTCAGCTCAACGACAGCGCCCGGGATCAGCTCTCGCGGCAGTTGGGTGAGACACTTAATAGCCTGCTGCCGCTGTTGGAGTGGCTGCAACTGGTTCAGGAAGCGTTAGGTCGCGATACCCTGGCCGCCCCTGGCGACGTGCTCAAGCCCGCCGAGTTCAGCGCCAAGTGTGAAGATAACCAAAGCCTGCGCGAGCGCCTGGAGCGCTTGGCCACCGACAGCTTTTTCGGCTCCCAAAGTGACCAGTTAGATGCCCAGGTAAAGCAGGTCTTCAAGCGCCTGAAAGAGCACGGCTATTTGCTCCAGCCCCACTCAGAGCGGCAGGTGTTTGTAGTCACCGGCAAGATCGACTACCTGGTGGACTTGGTGCGCTTTATCCGCGATGAAGAGAACCTGCCCATCGACGCCGATAAAGAGGAGGGCTCCGGCGCCCAGGAGGCGCTGTTGTGAGTATGAGCGTGAACAGCAGTGGGAATGAGCTGGAAAGCCGCCTGCTGAAAACCGGCAGCGAACGGCTGGCGCTGTTGGGCAAGCATTCTGAAGCGCTAATGCAGGCCTACACCCGTGATGAAGTGCCGCTGGAATCGCTTAGCGATAGCGCGCTGCGCAAGCTGCTGGCGGCGCGCATTCTATGGCGGCCGGATGAGCAGAGTGGCGTGAAGCTGGCGCCCAAAGTGCGAGAACTGATCGCCGAAATGCTCGCCGATGAGACCCGCCGCCACGTGAACGCCGACGTAGCGGAAACCCTGGAGCTGATTCGCGCCCTGGTTCACAGCTACCGGGAAGCGCGCAGCCGCGGCGAGCACTGGCGGCTAGAGCAGCAGCTAATGCGCCTGCGCCAGGAGGTTGATGACCTGAACGGGCGCTTCGCCGATGCCATCGACAGCCTTTGGCAGCGGCTGAATAGCGATTTCGGCTTCGTCAGCCAGCTCAACGACAAGATCCGCGAAAACGACCGCGCCCAGAAGCAGATCGCTAGACTGCTGGATGGACTGGCGCTGATCGATTTCGACGAGCTGATCGAGCTGGTTGGCAGCGACGGCAGCCTGCGCAAGCTGTTGATCAGCCAGCTTCAACAGCAGTTAAGTAACCACTACACCGGCCTGCGCGAAGTGCAGCGGCGCCTGATCGAACTAATGGCGCGCTTTCGCAAGCAACAAGCGCGCAGCCGACTGATGAGCGGCATGGCCGCCTTTATGCGCGAACACCCCGGCTTTGTGCCCGGCAACTACGCCCGCCGCAGCGACGTGCCCACGCTGGTCAATCAAGCCGCCCCGCTAAGCGCCGCCGCCGCCCCGGCGCTGGATCGCAACCTGGATAGCCAGGTGCTCGCCGAACTGCTCCATCAGCTCCCCCAGCCGCGCCACACTACGCAAACGGTAGAAGCCGCAGCGCCTGCTCAAGCGCAGGAGAGCAGCCTGGCCGCCGCCCGCCAGCAGGCGCTCAAGCAGGATGTAGAGCACTTCTATTTAAGCGTGATCGATCAGCCCCAGGCGGAGCCGGTCAGCGCCCTTGAGTACCTGCACGCAAGCCCGCTGGAATGGCCGGATGAAATATGGCTCTTCCAGGTGATTTCCGAATACCAGGGCCTGCCACGCAGCGACCAGCGAGCGTTTAAGCTCAAACAGCAGGAGAGCCAGGCCAGCCAATTCAACCACCTGCGCCTAATCCACGACGTTGAGCTGCAGCTAGCCGTATGAACCTACCCGGTCGCGCCCGCAATGGGCTAAACGGTGTCGCCCGCGAACTTCTCCGCCAGCCCGCGGTGGAGAAACCGCGCCGCCAGTGGGTAGACGACGTGGTGGCCTGGTGCCATCAACACGACATAGACCTGGCCACGCGAATCAACGGTAAAACGCTGCGCTTTGACGCCGCCCTGCTGGCGCAAATTGATGATGTGTTAGAGAGCGCCCGAATAGCTCCGCTAGGCCGCTCACTCAGCGGCCTGACCAGCACCGCCCAGGCAAAAGAGGGCGTAGAAGAAGACAAGGCTACCCGCCAAAGCCCCCGTGCGCGGCGAGTACTCGTCAGCTTTCCGCCGCAGCCAATAGCAGGGCTTGCCAACGAACCACGCGCTATTCGCGATGTGGATGTTCTGGGGTTAAAGCTGAGCTCGTTTAGCGCTCTGGTGCAGGTCGAAAACCTGGACAGCTTTTATGAGTTTTCGCCAGATATTTCAGCGCTAAGCGGCTACGTAAACCCGCTGATCGTCTACCGTGGAGACAGCCACTACGGCGGTGGTTTTGCGCAATTGCTCAGTGCCTGGAACAAAACCCGACGACCACATATTTACGCCGGGGATTTTGATGTAAAAGGCGTGACGCTAGCGCTGGACAGCAACGCCACTCACTTACTCCTGCCCACTATCGAATGGCTCTCCCAAAACGCTACGCCATTGCATGTGCCTGCTGAGCAGTTTCCTTATCAGCGTAGGCTACGCAAACACCTTGCTGCGCTGTCATCCGCTCATCCATTGCGGGAGCACCTGATGCTGCTGCTTGAAAAGCAGAATGGGCTAAAGCAGCAATGGTTTGGTGGGGAGGTGGTTTGTGTGGTGCTTAGCTAGGAGCAACCGTGTTTGGACTGCATGCGTTTGGTCATAAAGCCATATGCAGCGCTTTAGCCATCAAAGCAGCTCTCCCAAGCTTTATCTTAGGGCAATCAAGTGTGCATGGCCTGACGCAATGACGTTCACCTTTTTGATATGGACGGGCAGCGTAATCAAGCTAGGCAAGTTCGATTACTTGATCACGTTATTAAATGCCGATGATTACGGGAAGCTGGCTGAACTTGGCCACCTGAAAATGCCTGCGTAAAAATAGGGAGCGGTAACTGACATAGCCGTTAGTAACAACGCTATTCATGTGTCCCTAGTTCATGCGATAATCTACACCTTCAAGCTTCAAGCTTCAAGAAGATAAGTCTGTAGGGGGGGAAGGGATATGAGCTAAAGGCTATAACTACATAAATTCAAAAAGCAGTATATAAAGTAGACTTGAATTTTATTTTTTAATAGTTTTCTCCTCACCTTGTAAATGTGAGTTTTTATGATTGGTATTTAATTCCACTGCTGAATTTTAATAGATTTTTGGCTTTCAATTGTTCTTACTACTGTGAATTTTAATGTCAAAATTTAAACCAAAGGTTATTGATCTTTTTTCTGGTGTTGGAGGGCTAAGCCTAGGTGCTGCTCGTGCAGGTTTTGATGTTCATTTAGCAGTTGAAAATGATATTCATGCTATTAAGAGCCATGCGATAAATTTCCCAAATTCACGCCATTGGAATAAAGATATTTCTAAAGTTGGAGGGGTGGATTTGCTAAATGAAGCAAGTCTTAAAGGTGTAGAAGGTATTATAGGCGGCCCCCCTTGTCAGGGGTTTAGTACAATGGGTAGGAGGAATGTTAAAGATCCTAGAAATGCTCTTTATTTACATTTTTACCAGCTTGTTCTTGATGTGCTACCATCTTTTTTTATTGCTGAAAATGTTCCGGGAATTCTTGCAGAAAATAATAAAGGTATATTGGATGAAGCAATGTCTATTGTTTCAGGAAAATATGATTTAATAGGCCCTTTTAAATTGAGTGCATCTGAATTGGGTGCTCCTACTACACGGACAAGAGTTTTTGTAGTAGGAGTTCGTGCGCCATATAGCAGTGAAAAAATCAAAAATAGAATTAGTAACCTAGTGAGCTACGATAAAATCTTTGTAAAGGATGCTTTGGTTGGGTTGCCCGAGGTAGTTGATCATAATTGGCGGCATGCAAACTTTAATCATTGGAAAGAAATAATTAAAATAGAAAGCGAACGCGATTTTTATAAAAAGCTCTATTTTGATGTGCCTAAAGGAATAGGTGATGAAGAAGCCCTGAGGCGTTTGTATTCTTTTAGCGAAGTATCCGGTTGTGTTGGTACTGTACACAGAACAGAAGTGGCTCAAAGATATGGCCTACTAAAGTCCGGAGAAATGGATCGGGTATCTAAATCAGTGAGACTCGATCCAAATGGTTTTTGTCCAACTTTAAGAGCAGGTACTGCAAGCGATAAAGGAAGCTATCAAGCAGTAAGGCCTATCCACCCATTTCAGTCTCGAGTAATAACCCCTCGTGAAGCAGCTCGACTACAGGGATTCCCAGATTGGTTTCAGTTTCATGAGACCAAATGGCACAGTTTTAGACAAATCGGTAATAGTGTTAGTCCTATTGTCAGTGAAAGTCTTCTCAAAGCTATTATTAATTCGGCATGAGCTACACCATGACTCGTGAAAAATGAGGAAGATGTCTATAGAGCTTGCTATAACTATCTATTATTTCTTTAGGATTTGATTTTTTTTGAAACAGGAAATGCAGCACTTCCGCTATTTTTTCTGGTTCGATAGAGTGTATTTTTTGATCCAGGAAAAGTCTTTCCCTAATAGAAAGCTCAGGTAGTAATATCATTGTGGGAGAGTGCCAATTGCAGTTCGCAATCTCCCATTTTTGCAGCACATTATTTTTGAAGTTCTCTTTATCTTCTTTCTTTAAAATTATAGTCGTTAATGTAAGCATCATATGCTCACTGTCTCTATATATAAAAGAGCTACATGGCTGACAGTATAGGTTTGAGTCTTTGGTAGCCATGTTGGCGCTTTTTTGCAAGCAGCGTAGAAGTGTGTTGGGTAATTCCTTTTCAGTTATATCCTTTTCTGAGACTCCAGATGGTAA
Source organism: Halomonas sp. AOP13-D3-9 (assembly GCF_052379125.1). Lineage (NCBI taxonomy): Bacteria > Pseudomonadati > Pseudomonadota > Gammaproteobacteria > Oceanospirillales > Halomonadaceae > Halomonas > Halomonas sp. AOP13-D3-9. The sequence continues at coordinate 108,687 of NZ_JBQSYH010000015.1, forward strand.
GAATCTTCCCATACGGCTTTTTAGAGTATGCAGACGTTTTTTGTTTTTATCATCTGTCGTCGCTCTACGAATTTCATTTGTTAATTTATCTTTAACTGTTTCTGGGTTCCCTAAAGTTCTTGGGTTGGCATTAAGTGTTATTTTTACAACATCCATAGGCTTAAGCTTTTCAATGAGCTGACCAAATTCATCAACTTGCTCAAAGGTTTGGCTGGGGTTTGCATAATCTAGCCAAAAAATATAAGGAGTTTCATCGTTTATACTACCTTCAATAAATGCACTGCTGTCTTTTTGTTCGCAATGAATAAAGCCAAACGGTTGGTTAAAAGCTTGCCTAGCGAAGACATCCTCATCATTCTCTATCGAGATCATTTTAGTTAGCCCTAGCGTACCATGGATCCATTTAAAATCTTCCATGTATGGGCCGCCAAAACTAACATATGTATAGTCTTTGATTGAAGCTATGCCATTAATGTTTTGAAGAAAATCAATAAAAGCATTTCGATCAATAGCTTTATTTTGTCTCAGATGGTAAGGGACAGTTCCGCCGCTCATTATGTATACTCCTTAAGCACCCTTTCAAAACATAATTTTCCTATTTCAGATGCAGGAGCTTCAGGGTCTTCAAATAAAAATTCACCCAGTAACTTTATTTCATTAATATCTTTTGTGTATTTTATTACTCTAACTTTGTTTTTTATATCTGGAGTAGGTAGTGTCGGTAGGAAGCGGTTCTGTTCGACTTTTGAAGTTGAGTTGAATTTATTTTGTGGTTGGCCAAACTTATTACTTTCTTCTGCTTTTATTTGCTCAATTATTTTTTTGGCGGATAGCTTTTCTGAATTTATATAATGCTGACGCTCCTCCTCGCGATGTGATTTCCAATTATTTGTATAACTAATCAGTATTTTCATTCCTTCTCTCATGAATCTTTTTATATATAAATATATATCAGAGTTTGCATCCAAGCCTCGTTTGGTAGTAGTTAAAGGCAGTTGCTCGGCTTTAGTGCTCTTGAACTCTAAAATGCCGCTAATTGTAATAAATTGACTATGATATTGAGGTATGTCAGCATCTCCCCAACCGGTCATTCTTGATTTGTCATTAAGCAATACCACTCTTTCATTGCATATGACAGTCCAGCCAGCATCTTCTTTTTTATAGCGGACACGTTTTTCTTTTTCTTCGTCTTCTTCTGATATCATCGGATCTCTAAATCCTATTACCATTGAAACAGATATATCATCTATGATTGCTTCATATATATATGGCTTGATGCTTTCGCTAAGAGCAAAAGATATAGTTTTAGGTGCTATCGCGTAACCATTCACATTGAAACTGAATCCCTTTTGCATTATGTATGCAAAATGTGTGCTTATTTCTGTTATTAATTCTTCTTCAAATTCAGAGTCTTCAGCAAAGATTTGTTCTTTAACTTTTTTATGAAGTGATTTTATACTAATAGTTGTTCCGTTCTCGTCAAATATTTTTTTATCATGATCTTCGATATCAAAATGCCAGTCATTATTTTCAATCCAATCATCTGGTATCGTTACTGAAAAATAATCATTGTCAGTTTGAGTAGATACTTTTGCAGCATTACCAATTTTGAAAAAAGCACGCTTCATTCCAATGCCGTACATTCCTACAGTCGCTATGTCTGAATCCCGTTCAGCATTTTCTCTTCCCATTCTAAAAGCATAATTCTCTGCAATTTCTTTAGAGATGCCTCCACAATTATCTATAATACTAATTTCATCTTCAGATAGGTTAATATTGCAATAAAATCCATCGTAAGGCTTTTCTGCTATCTTGTCATCTTTTGTTTTCCGAAGAGCACCGTCAACACAGTTGTCTAAAAGATCTAGTAAGGCATCCTTTAATTCTATATCTCTTGTTAACATCGTTACGAAAAAAGATTTTGTTGGATGTGCGTTAGCAATTTTAGACATTTATTCTATCCGTTAATAGATTTTTAGTTTAATATTAAAGCTGTAAGATATAATGTTTATATACACATCTTGCCATAGTAGCAAAATTGTGACAAATAACTACTTATGCTTAAACGAATTTTGTTCACTGGCCTGCGGCTGAGCCATAGGCTTGGCGGGCGGGCGGGAAGCGTCAGGCGAGCTGCATTATAGCGGTCTAGGCGAGACTATACGCTTCATGAAGGCCGAAGTGACGTCAAAAGACCCAAGTAACCGATCTTATTGGAAGTCTATACGCTTACAGCCCATGTCCTGGGTTCTAGAGCGACCATGAACAAGCTATGAATCTACTGTTCCTAGGCACCTCCGCCGGTATGTACCCACTAAAACAAGAAACGTCTCCGGCCTCGCTTTGCGAGAGAGCAAAGGCAAAGGCTGGTACTTGATCGATTTCGGTGAGGGCACCCAGCATCAGGGCATGCACACGAAGCTATCGTTTCATTCGCTTAAAGCCATCTTTAGCGCCAGTTGGTATACGTTCGTAAAAGTGAGTGATGACAGGATCACCGTTATGGCAGTGATCACCCTCACACCGTGGGATCGGAAAAATCAATCATTATAAAACCTAGTTGTTGCTTGGTGCGCAACAGGCTATAGTTTCTTCATGATTAAGTCATTCCGTCACAAAGGACTGAAGCGGTTCTACGCTACTGGCAGCACCGCTGGCATACAGGTAGATCATGCCAAGAAGTTGCGTATGCAGTTGGCTGCTTTGGATACGGCTATTTCAGTGGAAGACATGGATATCCCCGGTTTTCGGCTTCATCCATTGAAGGGGAAAGACAAAGGGCGGTGGTCGATTTGGGTCAACGGAAATTGGCGCATGAGGTTCGAATTTCGGGATGGCAACGCCTACATTCTTGATTATGAGGATTATCACTGATGACAATGCATAACCCACCGCATCCCGGCGAATTTATCCGAGAGGTTTATCTAGAACCCTTTGGTATCAGTTCCCGTCAGCTTGCGTCCAGTTTGGGTGTTTCACCCTCCACCTTGTCACGGTTGCTCAAAGGGGATAGTGGCATTAGCCCCGAAATGTCGTTGCGCTTGTCGAAGGTTCTCGGACGTACCCCGGAGAGCTGGCTGGCAATGCAGGATATGTATGACCTATGGATGGCTCGCAGCACAATTAATTTGGACGACCTTCAGCCATTGGATTTTGAAGCCGCTTAACGATAGCTACTGTTGTCGTTGGCAACCCTGTCGTCAAAAAGCTGAGCAACCAAACGTATTGGAAATCTGTATGCCGCCAGCCTAGGTTCAGGTTTCTAAAGAGAAAGCACGGACGCGATATGAATCTACTGTTCCTCGGCACCTCCGCTGGTGTACCCACAAAAACCAGAAATGTCTCCGGCGTCGCCCTGCGCGAGAGCAAAGGCAAGGGCTGGTATCTGATCGATTGTGGTGAGGGCACTCAGCATCAGGTCTTGCACACGAAGCTGTCGTTCCATTCGCTGAAAGCCATCTTGATTACCCACGTGCACGGTGACCATTGCTATGGGCTGCCGGGCATACTGGCGAGTGCGGGAATGGGAGGCCGGAAAACGCCGCTGACCATAGTGGCGCCCGCAGGTATCAAAACATGGCTGGAGGCCACCTGTGAGGCTACACATCTATGTTTACCCTTCGCTTTGAAGTTTATCGACTCGGATGAGTTGCCCAGCGTTGAGTTTGAAAGCATCGCGATTAACACCTTCAGGCTTTCACACCGGGCGCCGTCCTACGCTTATGGATTTACGGAGACAAAGGTCGACGCTGCCTTGAACGTGGATAAGCTAGCGCAAAAGGGCATTCCGAGAGGGCCGCTGTGGGGGCAGTTGAAGCAAGGGTTTGATGTTGTGTTTGAGGGTGAGCTTTTAAAAAGCCATGACTACCTGATCTTTAAGCACAAGCCGAGCAAAGTCGTGATCGCTGGGGACAATGACCAGCCTGACTTGTTGTTCGAGGCGTGTGCGGGGGCGCAGGTGCTGGTGCATGAAGCCACCTACACCGAAGAGATGGCCCAGAAGGCCGGTGATGTAGGGCATAGTTACGCCAAGCTTGTCGCCGCGTTTGCCGAAACGGTAAAGCTTCCCAACCTGGTGCTGACGCATTTTAGCCCCCGTTACCAGCTCCACCCTCTTGCCTCGCCTTCCATTGAGGAGATCCGCCAAGAGGCCCTCCGCACCTATTCGGGTTCGCTTTATCTGGCGCGGGATTTTAGCGAATACACCCTGGATAAAGCGGGCCGCTTTTCTGAGATAGAGAGCGAGTAGATTTTTAGTTACTTGTCATGAGCGATTAGATGCCTCAGAGAGGGGGCATGTTGAAAAAATGCTCGGCCATACTTGAGCAACGCCTTGTCTTTGATACCTGATACGTTGCAGGGTACATTTTAGAGATGAGCCGGAGCTTCTAGCACAAAGGTTTGGCAAAGCTCTTCAAGTCCGGTAGCACTGCAGGTATTCAGGCCGCGCATACAAAGAGGCTTCGGCTTATTCTTGGTCGACTCAATGCCGCGTCAGATGCCAAAGATATGGACTTACCAGGGCTTCGGTTGCACGAACTCTCAGGTAATCGCTCTGGAACCTGGTCAGTCACAGTTAGTGGTAACTGGCGAGTGACGTTTCGGTTCGAGGACGGAGATGCCGAGATAGTGAATTATGAAGATTACCACTGAGGTAGCCCCAATGTTGATGCACAATCCTCCCCACCCTGGTGAAGTATTACGCGAGCTTTGCTTGGAGCCCCTGGGTCTGACTGTGACAGCCGCTGCAGAAGCGCTCGGAGTAAGCCGTAAAACGCTCAGTGCTGTGCTGAACGGCAAGGCCGGTATTAGCCCTGAAATGGCGGTGCGGCTCTCTATCGCGTTTGATACCTCTGCGGAAAGCTGGCTGAACCAGCAGTCCCAATACGAACTCTGGCACGCCGAACAGCACCGTAAAGAGCTTAAAGTAAAAAGGCTGGTTGCCGCTTAAAGCAGCGGTGGTTTAAGTACACCCTGGATAAAGCGGGCCGCTTTTCTGAACTGGCGGGCGAATAGCCGATTTCATCCCGCCGTTCCTTGAGTGCTTTCCGTTCAGGTCAGTCGCGCAGATCAGTCGCGGCAATAGCCTTCACCTGTTGCGACTATTAAGCAATCTTCCTTTTCCAACAGCCACTTCATGCCGGTGGCTTCGCCGTCGCCAGCGCGAAGCAGGTGTTGACCGTCCTCGCGGCTGAAGCTAATACCCTCGGCTGTGGCTTGGCCTTCAAATGTTCCACTTTGATCGGCATCCAGGCCGTACTGCATTTCAAGCAGATAGTGGCCGGGGCCTGCAGGCTCGTTCTTGCTGATGTCCAGAAATAGCCCTTCTACGCCTGTCCAATGGCCAATCCATTGATCGGTCACCTGATGGTGGGGCTGGTTTTGCTCGGTTGCCGTATCCGGAGCAGGCGCGTTAGATGAAGTGGCGTTGCTGTTGCTGCATCCGCTTATCAGCAGCATGACGATTAGTGCTAATGCTGTTTTGATCATGGGCAGTGGCATCTCTTATGGATGAATGACGTACTAAATCCAATCTTCTACTCTAAGCCCAGGTACGCGACTGAACTCACGTAGGTTGTTGGTTACCAGAATCAGCCCTTTTGAGCGAGCATGCCCAGCTATCATCTGATCATATGGCCCGATGGGTGTCCCCGATTTTGCCAGCTCGCTACGTAGCTGGCCACTGTGATAGGCGGCGCTGGGGTCGTAATCGAGAACTTCCAGCCGCGCTGCAAATCCTTCTATCACACTCAAGTTTTTCTCGGGAGAAGCGGACTTCTCAGCACCATACACCAACTCCATGAGTGTCACGGTGCTGATGCAGAGCTGGTCGCTATGCTGGTTAAAGGTCTCACGAACATGGGGAGGTTTATGTTTGATGGTGAAAATGCAGATATTGGTATCAAGCATGTACTTAAGCATCAAAACGCCTCGCGCTCCTGTTCGTTTGGCTGTTCACGTTCACTCATAAAGTCTGCAGTGACACTTTGGCCATCAAACCAGCTATCCCACGCTTCACCTACGGGGGTAATTAAGCGCGCGCGACCCAAGGCAATAACATCAACACGTGTAACGTTCTCAGGCAGCGCGAGGGATTTCGGCATACGCACCGCTTGACTGCGGTTACTTTTAAACACTGCTGCTTTTTCCATGGCGGTCTCCTTATCAGTACTGCCGTTACTCACTATATGCACGTAATATACCTTGTTTAGTGTGATCGAATTTTGGGATATGTCAATGGGATATACAAAATGCAAAAGGTAAGAATCGACCTAGTGTCCGATGTAGCCTGCCCGTGGTGCGCGATCGGCTATCGGCGCTTGGAACAAGCGCTAGAAATCCTTGATGGCGAGATCGATGTTGAGCTCTTCTGGCAGCCCTTTGAGCTGAACCGCGATATGCCGCCCGAGGGCGAGCCGATTTTGGAGCACTTATGCCGCAAGTACGGCAAGGACGCGGCCAGCATGGAGCAGTCCCAGCGGGAGATTATGGCCGCCGCCGAAGCGCTTGGGCTGAATTTCCGGGGTGCCCTGGAGCGCCGGGCGAACAATACCTTCGCTGCCCACCGCGTGCTGGCGTGGGCCGGAACGCAAAACCAAGAGACAGCCCTGCAGTTGGCACTCTTCGAGGCCTACTTCGGTGAGGCGAAAAACCCCGCCGACCCAGAGGTTTTGCGGGAGAAGGCCATTGAGGTTGGGCTGGACGGCGACGCCGCCGAGGCCATCGCCCGGTCGGATCAGTATGCAGATGAAGTGCGAGCGGCAGAACAGCGGTTTATGGAGGCAGGAGTAAACGCTGTACCGGCATTTATTCTCGATGGACGTTACCTAATTTCTGGCGCTCAGCCTGCCGATGTGCTGGTCGATGCACTTCGTCAGGTGGCTGAGGAAAATGCCAACCGGTAACGTCCTATACCGATATTGCTGCTGTTGACGAGAGGCATCAATCAGATGCTTATCAGCAACTTATTCCGCTGCGCACCCAGGCAGCGGATGTCGATTTGATCAGCTATGAATCCGCTCCTTAGGAGCTGCCCCACGCTTCACTATGTCTGCGTTTTAACACTGTAGTGTTTACTTTTATGCGTTCCTGCCATGCAAATCGTGTGATGATGAGCTGACACGCGTCACGTGACGAAATACATTTTAAAGCATGATCAAATCTTTCGCTGACAAACGAACCCAAGCGCTTTATGCCAAAGGGACGTCGAAGAAATTCCCTGCGGATGTTGCTTCAAGAGCGGCTTGAAAACTGGAATACGTGAATCTAGCTGGACAGTTGGAGGATTTGAAAGTGCCGCCGGGTAATCGCCTGCATCCACTTTCTGGAAACAGGCAAGGTTAGCACTCGATTTCAATAAATGATCAGTGGCGTATCTGTTTTCGTTTTGAAGATGGCGATGCGTATGACGTTGAAGTTTGTGACTACCACTGAATGAGGTGATGACAATGGCTATTCTTAACACAACGGGTATGCAGCGCAAGCCGACCCATCCTGGTGAAATGTTGAGAGAGGATTTTATACCGGACTATGGTCTGACGGTGGCAGGACTGGCTGAAGCGTTGGGCGTTTCTCGTCAGTCGGTCAATGAGCTGTTGCGTGAGCGGCGTGCTGTCAGCCCTGAAATGGCTCTTCGGCTTGCTCGTTTGTTTGGCAACTCTCCAGAGTTTTGGCTGAATGCACAACGCGCTGTTGATCTATGGACGGCAGCTCAATCGATCAAAGAGGAAGTGGATCGAATTAAACCGCTGAACGCTGCATAGCCAAGCTCAGTAATGGCCTAACCATTTAAAGGAGAGAGACATTGGGGCCTTTTATGGAGTCGGAGGATGAGGTTTTTCTGAAAACAATCATTCCGAGCCGGAAAGCAACCAAAGCCTATTTGGGGGCAAAATGAGTAGGTTAAATAAAGAAGAGCAAGATATTCTGGATGCCTTTGATGCGGGAGAGTTGCGGCGAGCGACAGATATTGAGGACAGAAATGCGAGGCATCAGCAGTATGCTGATGCGATGTTCAAGAAAGATGCACGCATCAATATCAGGCTTTCTTCCAAAGATCTTCGCGGTCTACAGAAAAAAGCCCTGGCGGAAGGCATTCCCTACCAAACGTTTGTTGCCAGCATCCTGCATAAATATGTAGAAGGTCGCTTAAATGAGAATCGGTAGCTAATCCGCCGATCTCTTGAGTGAGCGCGCTGGCTCCCAGAGAGGCCAGCGCTTCCACTCTTACTGCAAAAATGCCCGCAACGTATCACTCGCTTGGTCGATAGAAACAACGCCATCCAAGTGGCCTCGATTGCCATCCAGGGTTTCAAGCGTCACTTCAGTGCCGTCTGCTTCAATCAACTCCGCAGTGCGGCGAACACCTTCGGGGGCGAAGACGAGATCGTTTTCGCTGTAGAGCATTAGCGTGGGCGCCTCGATAGCGGCAAGTCCTTCCTCTAACGAATCACCGTGGCCCGTCATAAATGTCTGGTTGGCGCGCACCAGGTAGAGCAGATGGTTGGCATCGGAGGTGGCGGCGCGTGCGGCGGCGATATCATCTAGCGTTTGCTCGATCGCGTAACGAGCGTTGATATCCTGAGCGGGATCGCGCTCTTCATCGGCCCAATCGCGATTAAAAGTCTCGTTGGCCCACTGCCAGTGGTTGGCGTTGAGGGTGACCAGCTTAAGTGCTTCTTTTAAACCATCGGTGGGTGGTTCGCCGTCGTAGTAGTTACCCTCGTTCCAGTTGGCATCCAATCGAATTGGCGCTGCCCAAGCGCTGAGCGTCGCTAGCAGCCAGGGGTCGGCAACGCCGCTGCCGATAACGGGGATCAGGCGCTCGACTCGGTCAGGGTAGGCGCTGGCCCACTCAATGGCTTGTAGCGCGCCCATAGAGGCGCCCATCACTGCATGCAGCGTTTCAATGCCTTGGCTTTCAAGTAGCTCGCGCTGTACCTCGACAAAGTCACGGATAGTCACCACAGGAAAGTCCATTCCCCAGGGTTCGCCGGTGTCAGGGTTGATAGAAGCAGGCCCGGTGGTGGTGACGTTGGGATCATTGGCACCCAGGTTGACCAGGGTGTCCGAGGAGATGATGTAGTACTCATCGGTATCGAGTGGTTTGCCGGGGCCAATAATCGCGTCCCAGTAGCCGGTGGGCTGCCCCTCTGCTTCATAGCGGCCCGCCGCATGGCTGGTGCCGGAGAAAAAGTGGGTAATTAAAATAACGTTATCACGGGCGTCGTTGAGTTCTCCGTAGGCTTCCCAGCCCACCGTCACGTTGGGAATGGTCTCGCCGCCCTGGGTAGTGAAGCTGTCCATTTCGAAGGTTTGTTTCTCGACGACGCCATCCCACGCCCAGAGAGGAGTGGCCAAGAGCAGGCCAAGGCTGGAACATAGCGTCGCCGTGATCACCATTTGTCGTGTGAAGGTCATAGAGTCGCCTTATACGAGGGTTAATTGTGGTTGTTATTGGCCACAGCCAGTGGCCTCCCTCTCAGCATAGTCAGTTCTTGAATCTAGTCAGTTTTTGAACATAGTCAGCCCTAGCGCATTTTAAACGGATTCAACCCATTGGCTTGCTGCATCATCATGCGCTTGGCGAACGGAAAGCGCTCGGCGAGCTGCAGGCTTAAATCGCCTAACTGGCGAAGCGGTTTGGCGCCGGTAAACAGATGGTGGAAGCTGTCGGTGGCGGCAATCATCGCCTGGTTAGCCGCGCGGCGCTGACACTCAAAGCGCAGTAGGTTGAGGTAGTCGCCGGGGTCGCGGCCTTGAATGATAATCTCGGCCAGGGTGTCGGCGTCGTGTAGGCCGATATTTAATCCCTGGCCAGCCAGCGGGTGCACCACATGGGCAGCATCACCAATCAGCGCCAGACGTTTGCCGATATAGCGCTGGGCGTGCTGGCGTTTGATGGGGAAGCTGGCCCGGGCGACGATGCGGATGAGGTTACCCAGGCGTTTGGGGAAGGCCATTTCAATCGCTGCTTTCAGTGCTTCATCGTCCAGCTGTTCACGGTCTTGGGTGGCTTGCTCGGTGTCGTACCACACCAGGGAAGCGCGGTGGCCAGGCAGGGGCAGCATGGCGATGGGGCCCGTGGGGGTGAAAACCTGCCAACTGACATCCTGCTGGGGCAGTTCGGTTTCCACATTAATGATCATCGCCCGCTGGTGGTAGTCGTAGCTGCTAACGCTGATACCCGCTAGCTCACGCAGGGTCGATTTTGCGCCGTCGGCGCCGACGATTAAGCGAGCACTGAGGGTTTTGCCGTTATCCAGCTCCAGCAGGCGGCCAGTGCTCGAGGTGATCGTGCTTAATGGCGCGCACTGGGTGTAGCAGGTGACGCTGGGCAGCTGTTCCAAGCGCTGCCATAGCGCATACTGCAGCGTGCGGTTTTCAATAAAGATGCCGAAATCCTCCATGCCGCTTTCTTCAGCGGAAAACAGCGAGTGGCCGGTGCCGTCCTGGTTGGAGACATCAATATGCCGAAACGGGCAGCTACGCTCTTCCGGCAGCGCTGTGCCGCTGGCTTTAACAAAGGCTAACGAGCGCGCGTTCAGCGATGAAATGCGCAGGTCATAGTCACCGCTAGGTTCAGCAGGGGCGTCGCCTTGCTCCACCAGCCCGACGGAGAAGCCCGCATGACCCACGCGAGCCGCCAGGGCGGCGCCCACCATGCCGCCGCCGACAATAATAATGTCATGATCGTGCTGCATAAGAGTATCTCCTGGGTGCACAATAAGCGTTGAAGGGCGCGTTGTTTGGCCCGCTGTTGCACTACAGTATCGTTGAGTTTGAACCACATTGCCTAGAGGTGAACGATTGACGCAGGCCGTGGAAATTGCAAATAGCGTTGCCCAGGCGGGTGAGGAGCTGGCAGCGTTTATTCAGCAGCACCCCAAACTGTGGGTGATTACCGGCGCCGGTGTGAGTACCGACAGCGGTATTCCGGACTATCGCGATGCAGATGGTCAATGGAAGCGGCCGCCCCCTGTTCAGCATGGCGACTTTATGAGCTCTCACCACGTTCGCCAGCGCTACTGGGCGCGGGCACTGATCGGCTTTAGCGCCATGCGCGAAGCCCAGACGGGCGGCGCGCACCGGGCGTTAGCCGCGTTGGAGTCCCAGGGCTATATCCAGCAGTTGGTGACTCAGAACGTTGACCGTTTACATCAGCGCGCCGGTTCGCGCCGGGTGATCGACCTGCATGGCCGAGCGGACATGGTGAAGTGCATGGTGTGCGACTATCAAATGATGCGCCACGCCATGCATGCCGAAATGGCGCGTATGAATCCGAGCTTTGCAGGTTTGCAGGCGGGGCACGCCCCAGATGGCGACGCCGACCTGGAAACCGACTTCAGCTCCTTTCGCATTTTCGACTGCCCGCGCTGTAGCGGCATTTTAAAACCCGATGTAGTGTTTTACGGCGATGTGGTGCCCGCCGAACGGCGTTTGGCAGCCCAGGTAGCGCTGGCTGAGTCGGATGCAGTGCTCGCAGTAGGCACTTCATTAATGGTGTTTTCCGGCTACCGCTTCTGCCGCGCCGCCCATGATCGGGGCATACCGCTAGCATCGCTCTCCCTCGGCGTGACTCGGGCCGATGCGCTGTTAACCCACCAGTGGCGGGCGCCGTTAACACCGGTGCTGGAGCAGGCTGTTCGTAGCTTAAAGGGCGCTGAGCCAATTCTTCCGCGCTAGCGGGCTTTGGATACCCACGGATTATCTTCTAGCCAGAGTCGCCATGGCGCGTCGCGGTGCTCTGGCTGGGCGTAATCGATACCCACGCGTGGGCCACTGGCGATCTTGGCGTCGTGCGTTGCTGTGCTAATCCACAGCTTGTCGGCCTGGGTCATATCATGGCCATACAGCGCTTTATCAATGGTTAAAGCACGCGTGAGCTTGCCGGGGCCATTGCTGAGTTGTTTCCCCGCGGCTTGACGGGTGGCGCGCATGGCGGCTTCGTTGGCGGTGGGCTCAACCGCACGAATCAGCACCGCGCAGGGCGAATCCTCTGGCTCGGTGACTACGTTCAAGAGCCAGTGCATGCCGTAAACGAGATAGACATAGGCGTGGCCCGCAGGCACGAACATTGCTTCTGTTCGCGGAGAGCGGCGGCGGTGGGCATGGCAAGCGGAGTCCTCAGCGCCGCAATAGGCCTCTGTCTCAACAATCCTTGCCGCCATCTGCTCGCCGTTATGGTCGCGCACCAGCCAGCAGCCGAGCATGTCTCTAGCTACCTTAAGGGTGTCGCGATTATAAAAATCCCGTGAGAGGGGAGGTAGCATGCTGTCTTTAACATTTGGCATGTTTGGTAACATCGCCTCGGCGTTTAGTTGAGTAGAATGCTAGGGTATTAGATAGTCATTGCCACTAAAAGCGGAGCCTATCGTGCTGCAATTTGAACATCGCTACTCCACATTGCCGGAACCCCTTTGGGTCGCCACCCAAGCAACGCCCGTGGCGCAGCCCGAGCTGATTGCCTTTAATGCCACGCTTGCCGAAGAGCTGGGCGCCAAAGAGATACCTGACTCAACAACGCTGGCCGAGTGGTTTAGCGGCAACCAGCCCATGCCGGATGCCAAGCCGGGCGCATTAGGTTATGCAGGCCACCAGTTCGGCAACTTTGTACCGCAGTTGGGCGACGGCCGGGCGCTGCTGCTGGGTGAAGTGATCGACCAGAACGGCGTGCGCCGCGATGTGCAGCTAAAGGGCAGCGGCCGCACGCCGTTCTCCCGCGGTGGCGATGGCCGCTCGCCACTTGGGCCGGTGCTGCGTGAATATTTGGTCAGTGAGTTTATGGCCGCCATGGGCATTCCCACTACCCGCGCTCTGGCAGCGGTGTCTAGCGGCGAGCGAGTGGTACGCCAAATGGCAGAACCTGGCGCAGTGTTTACCCGCGTGGCTAGCAGCCATATCCGCGTTGGCACGTTCCAGTTCGCCGCCGCACGCCGAGATGAGGCACTGCTAAAAGCGCTGGCGGATCATGTCATTGAGCGCCACTATCCCGATGCCGCCAACGCCGAAGATCCTTACTTAGCGCTGCTGGAGGCGGTTGTGGCCCGCCAGGCAGTGCTGATTGCCCGCTGGATGAGCACTGGCTTTATCCATGGCGTGATGAATACCGATAACTGCAGCATTGCCGGGGAAACCATTGATTACGGCCCCTGTGCCTTTATGGAGCAGTTTGATCCCCAGAAGGTGTACAGCTCCATCGACCAGGGCAAGCGCTACGCGTTTGATAACCAACCGGCGATTGCCCAGTGGAACCTGGCGCGCTTTGCCGAAACGCTGCTGCCGTTAATGAATAAAGAGGGAGAGGCGTTGGTGGAGCAGGCCACCGATGTCATTCGCCGCTTTGAGCCATTGTTCAGCGCCGAACAGCGTCGCCTGCACGCCGATAAACTCGGCCTGGCAACAGAAAGCGACCAAGCCGTGCCACTGATGGAAGCGTTGGAAAGTCAGATGCATCAGGGCCGGATGGACATGACCGCGACCTTTGATGCGCTCACCCAATACGCCTTTTCGCTGAGTGATGAGCATCGCGAGGCGCTGCTGGCGCTGACGACACAGCCCGATGAATTATCAACTTGGCTGGATACCTGGCAGCAAGAGCAAGTGGCCAGTCAAGATGGCGAACGGTTCACGGCCATGCGTCACGCCAACCCAGTGATTATTCCCCGCAACCACCGGGTTCAGGATGTCATTGATGCCGCTTACGACGGTGATTTTTCGCCTTTCCATACCCTTCTAGCCGTGGTGACCAAGCCGTTCGATGAGTCGGTTGAAGCGCGCCGTTTGGCAGCGCCTGCCACGGAAAATGAGCAGGTGCTAAGAACCTTCTGTGGTACATAGCGCCTATGCTAGACTGTGTTTTTTTACAGTTGGGCGGGTAGCCGGTGCGCAAAATCATTCACTGCGACTGTGACTGCTTTTATGCAGCCGTGGAAATGCGCGATAACCCCGCGTTGCGAGATATACCGATTGCCATTGGCGGTAGCGTTGAGCAGCGCGGGGTGGTCGCCACCTGTAACTATCCTGCCCGCGAGTTTGGCATCCATTCGGCGATGCCCATGGGCCAAGCGCTCAAGCGCTGCCCACATCTCACCGTGATTCGCGGTGAGATGGCCAAATATAAAGAGGTCGCCCGCCAGGTCTTTGCCATTTATCGTGATGTGACTGAGCTGATCGAGCCGCTCTCCCTGGATGAAGCCTTTTTGGATGTTTCTGAGGTGACGCTGCATCACGGCAGCGCGACACTCATGGCCGAAGCAATCCGTGAGCGGGTGAGTCGCGAAGTGGGGATTACCGTTTCAGCAGGCGTGGCGCCCAATAAGTTTTTGGCCAAAATCGCCAGCGACTGGAATAAGCCCAACGGCCTCTGTGTGATTACGCCGGACAAAGTCGACAGCTTTGTGCAGCAGCTACCGGTGAAAAAAATCCATGGCGTTGGCCCGCGCACCGCTGAAAAGTTGGCGGGATTGGATATCCACACCTGCGCCGATTTGCGTAGCCGCCAGCTAACGGAACTGGTCGAACATTTTGGCCGCTTTGGGCGGCGGCTGCACGAGCTAAGCTGGGGCCGCGATGAGCGCCCGGTGAAAACCCACCGTGAGCGTAAGTCGATTAGCACCGAGCAAACCTATTCTCAGGATTTACCCAACCTGGATGCCTGCCGTAATGAGCTACCGGCGCTGATCGAGGATTTAGAGCGCCGCTATGCCCGGCTAGACCCACCCCTGGCAGTGCGCGGGCTGATCGTCAAAGTGAAATTTAATGACTTCACCCAAACCACCGTCGAACACGCCGACCCAGCGCCCAACCTTGAACAGTTTGAAAGCCTGCTGAAGGTTGGCTGGGCCAGAGGCGAACGGCCCGTGCGTCTGCTGGGTGTGGGCTACCGGCTGGCGGAAAACAGCCAAGAGCATCAGCTGTCGCTGTTTTAATTAGCCTGTTAACACTTCTAGTCATTGACGCTCATACAGGAGCGCGTTAAAACAGATGTATGATAGGCGGCGTAAATAAATAAGTTTCACATGAGCCGTCTTCCTGCCTTTTTTAACGCGCGAGCCTTGCCATGTCTGCTAATGCTGCCCAACGCCCCCGTTTAGTGTTTGCCCACGCCAATGGTTTTCCAGGGCTAAGCTATCGCAGCCTGCTGAATCCACTGGCTGAAACCTTTGACCTGCACCCTTTGGATCGCTTGGGTCACCATCCTGATTACCCGGTTAATCACAACTGGGGCAATCTGGTCGATGAGTTGCTGAGCTACCTACCCGAAAGCGATACGCCGTTGCTGGGGGTAGGGCATTCGCTGGGTGGCACATTGATGGCCATGGCCGCCGATAAGCAGCCTGAGCGCTTCTGCGGGGTGATCATGCTCGACCCGCCGTTGATGCTGGGCACCGATGCCTGGGCGATGAAAGCCGCCAAGCGGTTTGGTTTTGTTGATCGGGTCACACCTGCGGGTAAAACCTTGGGGCGGCGCACTGTTTGGCCGAGCCGCGAAGCGATGGCGAGTTCGCTGGGAAGGAGGGGGTTATTTCGCCGCTTTACCCCCGAGGCGCTCAACGACTACATTGAAGCAGGGACGCGCTTGTTAGATGACGGTAGTGCTGAACTGACCTTTGATCCAGGTGTAGAGGTGGAAATTTTCCGTCATTTACCCGATCACCTCTCGCGTTTGCCTCAGAGGTTGGGCGTGCCCTTAGAACTAGTGGCAGGCAAAGAGTCCCACTTACTGACCGCTTCGCGCATCAAGCGTTTGAAGCGAAAGGGCCTAACGGTAAGCGAAGTTCCGGGCACGCATATGTTCCCAATGGAGCATCCGGATGAAACCCGTGCCGCTATTATGGCTGCCTGGCTGCGCTTAGAAAGCAGTAACAGGCCATCAAACACAGCGTAAGGAGGCGTTATGTATCTTTCCGTACAGCTTAGCTATTACCCGCTGGCTGATGACTTCAAGCCGGTAGTCAAAGAGGTGGTGAAACGTCTTGAAGCGACGGGGTTGGAAGTACACCCCAACCGTATGAGCACCCAGGTTTTTGGTGAGTTCAACGCCGTGATGGCGGCGTTAAGCGAGGTGATGAAGTGGTCGTTTGAAACCCATGGCAAAGCGGTATTTACGGCCAACTTTCTGGAAGGCGACCGTAGGCCTCGTTAAACCAAAACGCCGCCCGATTGGGCGGCGTTTTACTCACATATGCACTAACGTCAGTTAGCTTGGCGTTACACCAGCGAGTCTAAGCAGGACTCAATAATATCCAAGCCTTCATTGAGCACGTCGTCTTGAATGGTGACGGGCATCAAAAAGCGGATGGTGTTGCCGTACATGCCGCAGGAGAGCAGGATCAAGCCCTCTTCGCGTGCTTTCTTGCACAGCGCAGCCGCGAGCTCAGGGTTAGGCGTGTGGTCGGCTTTGTTCGACACCAGCTCAAACGCCGCCATGGCGCCCATGTTGCGCACGTGGTCGATGCAATCAAACTTGTCGGCCCACACATTGAAGCGCTTGGCCAGTTTGTCGCCCAGGGCCTGGCTTTTCTCCAGAATATTCTCTTCTTCAAATACGTCCATCACCGCCAACGCTGCGGCACAGGCGGTGGGGCTGCCGGTGTAGGTGCCGCCCAGTGAGTTGGGGCCAGAGGCATCCATCACCTTGTCAGTGCCTACGATGGCAGAGATCGGCATGCCGTCGGCCATACTCTTGGCCATGGTCATAATGTCCGGCTCAACGCCGCTATGCTCGATGGCAAACATTTTGCCGGTACGACCAAAGCCCGACTGCACTTCATCGATGATCATCAAAATACCGTGTTCATCGCAGATCTCGCGGATCTTGGTCAGGAAGCTAGTAGAGGCTGGGTAGAAACCGCCTTCACCCAGTACCGGTTCAAGCACAATGGCTGCGGTATCTTTGGGGTTGGCATCAGTTTTAAGCGTCATCTTCAGGCCGCGAATGGCTTCGTCTTCGCTAACGCCATGGTAGGGCACCGGGTAGGGCGCACGGAACACGGTGCCCGGCATCGGGCCGAAGTCGCTCTGGTAAGGCGCCACCTTGCCGTTCATCGCCATGGTGAAGAAGGTACGGCCGTGGTAACCACCATCAAAGCAGATCACATTGGAACGGCCGGTGGCGGCGCGGGCAATCTTGACCGCGTTTTCCAGCGCTTCAGCGCCAGAGTTGGCCAGCATTACCTTGGCGTGACCACGCACCGGTACGATCTGGCTGAGCTTTTCAGCGACTTTTACGTAGCCCTCGTAAGGCATGACCGTTTGGCAGGTGTGCATCAGCTTATCGAGCTGGGCTTTGACCGCGGCGACCACTTTGGGGTGGCGGTGACCTACGTTGAGTACGCCAATGCCGCCCGCGAAGTCGATAAAGCGGTTGCCGTCCGCGTCCCAGATTTCAGCGTTTTCAGCGTGGTCGGCGAAGGCCGTCGCGGGGCTAGCAGCGCCAGCAGCGACGTATTTATGTTTGAGCTCGTTCAGTTCGGCATTGCTGCTCATGGCTTACTTCCTAATTGATGATGGATGTTCTTTCAGCATGGTACTTATCAGCACAGTACCTATCAGCATAGTGCTTAATAGCGTTGCTTACATGGATGACGAGGCAATGACAACACGATTACGCCCCGTCTGTTTAGCTTGATACATAGCTTTGTCGGCACGATCAAGTAGCCGTGTGCCCGAAGCTTCAACGTAGCTGGCAATTCCCGATGAGAGCGTCACCGTTAATTGATGCTCGCTAAAGGTTTGTTGCGCGACGCTTTTGCGCACACGTTCCATACCCTGATAGGCCTCTTCGGCGTTCACGCCGGGCATAATGATCAAAAACTCTTCACCGCCCAGGCGGATGTGTAAATCGGTGTCGCGCAGTACGCTGCTCACTAAGGTAGTGATCTGCTGTAGAACGCTATCGCCCGTGCTGTGTCCATAGGTATCGTTAATCGCTTTAAAGTCGTCCAGATCATACATGGCGATGCTGAAGGTGGTGCTATATCGCTCGCAGCGCTTGATCTCTTCATCCAAACGCTGCAAACCCGCACGACGATTGTACAATTCAGTGAGTTCATCGTGGTGGGCAAGATGATCCAGGCGCTCATTGGCCAGCTTCAGCCGCTCTTCGAGCTGCTTGCGCTGGGTAATGTCGATAATAAAAGTGACTTTACGCGGTTCGCCATCGTCAGCTTCAATGCGTGCTGCTTCGGCAATAATAGTGCGTAATTCGCCGTTTCTGTTGACCACATCCCACTCTTGGCGCAGCTCGTGGTTTTCATGGCCTCGAATAAAGTCTTCGTGTAATGCCGACAAAATAGCCCGGTTCGCTTCTGGCACCATCATGGTGAAGTGCTGGCCCAATAGCTCATCGGGCCGATAACCATAGAACTCACAGTAGGCGGGGTTGACCATTTCAAAGTGGCCAGAGGGCGTAGTGATACAGATGCCTATGGGGGAAGCTTTGATAACGTTTTCAGTATTGCGCTTTGAGCGGTTAAAAAGCTGGTAGAGCTTATCGGGACTAATCTCTTTCATTCACCGCTCCTGAACTGCTTTCTGCTTCACGTTTTAAATCCACTAATAGCGGAGTAATGTCGGCGCCCAAAGAGTTAATCGCGGGTTTGGCGAAATAGAAACCCTGCTGACGAACTATCCCCGCGCGGGCCAGCCATAACGCTTCGGCGCGGGTTTCTACCCCTTCGGCGATAAGGGTCATTTTGAGCTCTTGGGCGAGTGAAATGATCGCGTTTAATAGCGCCTGGCGGCGAAAATCGCTGTCGCAATGCATCACCAGTTCACGGTCGATTTTAAGCTTATCAGGGGTCAATTCGGTAAGTAAGTCCAGGTTGGCGTACCCATTACCAAAGTCGTCAAGCGCTGTTTTGAAGCCCATGGAGCGGTACGCATCAATAATATTGCATAGATGTTGCCGGTCGCGGACGCGCTCGGTTTCGGTGATTTCAAAAATAAGCCGATGGGTGGGCCAGCCCACGCGTTTGGAAACGTCTAACGTTGCCTGGATACACGCTTCTGGCTCATAAACGGCGTTGGGCAGGAAGTTGATCGAGAGATCGGTTGGCATATCCAGTGCGCTGGCCATCTCTATTGCCTTCACCCGGCAGGCCTGATCAAAACGGTAGAGCAGCTCGTCGGTGACTTGGGCAATCACACTCCCGGCGGATTCGCCTTGCGTCCCACGCACCAATGCTTCGTAGGTGACGATTCGAGCCAACGATAAATCCACTATTGGCTGAAAGGCCATGGTGAACTCAAAGGGCAAATCGCCTTCACAGCGTTTGCAGTGGCCATTGACGCGTGCGCACTGGCTCATAGCGGCTCCTACGGGGTGGGTGGGATGAGGTTGTTAATGCCATAAGCTTAAAAAGCTTAATGCCTACAGCCTACACTGAAGCATTCAACGGTACTCAGTTTAGAGCGTAATATATGCTTTGTATAGGTTTTGTATAGCTGTCTATTATGAACCACTAGCCGGTCGCTCTCTGCCTTTTGGTTCGCAATGTCCTGCGGTTCTGATGGTTCAAAAAAAAGCGCCAGGTGAGGCGCCTAAGAGGGGAAAACATAAACCGTCGGTGCTAATTAAATGATGCCCGCTGTGCGAAGCGCAGCGCGCTGTTCTGCACTGATACCGAGCTCATCCAACACACTTTCCGTATGCTGGCCTAAGTGGGGTGGCGCCGTGGTGGCACTCATCTGGGCGCCGTTAAGACGGATGGGATTAGCGACCAGATCCACTTGGCCCGCTTGATCATGGGGAAGGGTCTGCTTAAGTCCGCGGGCTTTCACATGGGGGTCGTCGAATACCCGATCCAGCGTATTGATCGGCCCACAGGGCACACCAACCGCCTCAAAGGCTGCCAGCCAATGGTCGGTGCTGCGCTGCGCCAATGCCGCTTCCAGCTGCGGTACCAGCAGGGCGCGGTGGTTGACCCGGGCACCGTTGGTGGCAAAGCGGGGGTCTTCAGCCAAGGTTGGCAATGAAAGTACCGTGCAAAAACGCTTGAACTGCTCGTCGTTACCAACGGCCATAATCATATGGCCATCTTGGGTGGCAAACGCCTGGTAAGGTACGATATTAGGATGAGCGTTACCTAACCGCTGGGGCACATTGCCGGAGGTTAGGTAGTTGAGCGCCTGATTGGCGAGCACGCCCACCTGAACATCCATTAGCGCCATATCAATATGGCAGCCCTCACCGCTATCACGGCGCTGATAAAGCGCGGCTAACACCGCATTGGCGGCATACAGGCCGGTGAATATATCGGTAAACGCGACGCCGCTTTTTACCGGGCCGCCGCCGGGCTCGTCGTCAGGCTTGCCGGTCAAACTCATGATCCCACCCATGGCTTGGATCATAAAGTCGTAACCAGCGCGATGGGCGTAGGGGCTCTCCTGGCCAAAGCCGGTGATGGAGCAGTAAATCAGCCTGGGGTTTAACGCCTTTAAACTGGCGTAATCCAGGCCGTAGCGCTTCAGGCCACCGACTTTAAAGTTCTCTATCAGCACGTCTGATTGAGCGACCAACTGTTTAATCAACGCCTGGCCTTCGGGCTTGGCCATATCGACGGTGACCGAGCGTTTGCCCCGATTAGCGCACAGGTAATACGCTGATTCTTCGCTGCCCGCGAGCCACGGAGGCCCCCAGTGGCGAGTGTCATCGCCACTACCGGGGCGCTCGACCTTAATCACATCCGCCCCCATGTCCGCAAGCATTTGTCCGCACCAAGGCCCGGCCAGCACCCGGGAAATATCGAGTACTTTAATACCGGCCAGTGGTTTGGTTAGCTCGCTCATAGAGGCTCCGTTAATAAGTGACAAGTGGTCAAGATGCGGTGATTAAAAGAACGACTGAATACCGGTCTGCGCGCGACCCAGAATCAGCGCGTGCACGTCGTGGGTGCCTTCGTAGGTATTCACCGACTCCAGATTGACCATATGGCGAATCACGCCGTACTCGTCGGATACACCGTTTCCGCCGTGCATGTCGCGAGACTGACGGGCGACATCCAGCGCTTTACCGCAGTTGTTGCGCTTGATCAGCGAAACCATTTCCGGTGCCCAGTTGCCGCTATCCATCAGGCGGCCCACCTGCAATGCGGCCTGCAGGCCAAGGGTGATCTCGGTCTGCATATCGGCAAGCTTTTTCTGGATCAACTGATTGGCAGCCAGAGGACGGCCAAACTGCTTGCGGTCCAGGGTGTATTGACGCGCCGCGTGCCAGCAGAACTCCGCGGTGCCCATCACGCCCCAGGCGATGCCGTAGCGCGCCTTATTTAAGCAGCCAAACGGGCCTTTCAGACCGCTGACGTTGGGCAGCAGGTTCTCTTCGGGAACGAAGGCGTTGTCCAGCACGATTTCGCCGGTAATCGACGCGCGTAGCGAGACCTTGCCTTCGATTTTTGGCGTGGTGAAGCCTTCAGTGCCGCGCTCAACAATAAAGCCTTTGATCTGGTTGTCGTGGGCCGCTGACTTCGCCCAAACTACCGCGATATCGGCAATCGGACTGTTGGTGATCCACATCTTGGCGCCGGTCAGGCGGTAGCCGCCGTCGACTTTTTCCGCCCGGGTAATCATGTTGCCGGGGTCTGAGCCGTGATCCGGCTCGGTCAAACCGAAGCAGCCGACCATTTCGCCGCTAGCAAGCTTGGGCAGGAATTTCTGCTTCTGCTCTTCAGAACCGTAGGTCTCGATGGGGTACATCACCAGCGACGACTGTACGCTCATGGCCGAACGGTAGCCGGAGTCAACGCGCTCTACTTCGCGGGCAATCAATCCGTAGGCTACGTGGTTAACGCCTGCGCCGCCGTACTCGGGGGAAACGGTGGCGCCGAGCAGGCCAAGCTCACCCATTTCGGTCATGATCTCGCGGTCAAAGCGCTCTTCGCGGAAGGCGGTTAGCACGCGGGGCTGAAGGTTTTCCTGGCAGTAGTCGTAGGCCGCATCGCGAATCTGGCGCTCTTCATCGGTGAGTTGCTGTTCCAGCAGTAGCGGGTCGTCCCAGTTAAAGTGTGTCATGGCGTGGAGTCCTCGATTTATTTGTTCGATCGGTTGTATAGAGAACCGATAGCAATGGATTGGTTGCAAAGTAGCCTACGGCCAATGTATCGCCGTTTTTTTAAAATATCTACATTTTTTTAAAACGCAGAATTTAATTTGCGCGACGCAGCGCTTAACTGATGCCACGATCCTTAAGGACGCGGGTAATAATCGGCACCGGGGTCATCAAGTGGTCGCGCATCAGCGTGTCGGCTTCAGCGGTGTCGCGAGCCAGAATGACATCGACCAGCGCGGCGTGCTCCTGACGCTTGAGCTCCAACGCCTGGGGCGACATTACGGTTTCCTGCAGCCATAGGTGGCGGTAACGCTCTACCTGATCAAACAGGGTGTTGCGCATTTGTAGCAGGTGAGGGGAGTTGCAGCCGCTGGCGATGGCGGTATGGAAGGCTTTATGGCGCTGATCCCAAAGGTCGAGCAGGTCGTCCGGGGTGTTGATGTCGGTCACTTTGGCTAGCCGATGGGCAGTGGCCAGCACCGTGGCTTCCCAGTCGTCATCGCCGCGCTCTATGGCAAGGCGCAGAATCAACCCTTCAAGCTGGGCACGGGCATCGTAAATGTCGTTGAGCTCTGCCAGTGACATGGGAGCTACACGGTAGCCACGCTGGCTGATCGCCACGACTAAACGGTCAGCGACCAGCTGTGAGAGCGCTTCCCGGAGCGGCCCGGTGCTGGCGCCGTACTGCTCTTTCAGGTGGCTCATTAGCAGCTTTTGTTCAGGGGCGTAGCGGCCACGAATAATGTCATGTTTGAGTTGGCGGTAAGCGCTGATGGCGAGATTTTGCCGCGGTGCGTCTTTCTCCCTACTGTTTTCCTCTTTAAAACCGGGCTCCATAGCAGTGTGGCTCCTATCCTGAATCAATAATAAAGGTGGGGTGGGGGGAAATTAACGGCCATTATCAATAAATATTAACAATTTGGCATAGAGTAAGACATTTATGTGGGGTTTCGTTATTTTAAACCGCTTAGGAAGCTAGCTCGGCCTTACCGGTTATACCGCTAAAGTTGAACACACACAGGGGCCGCTGCGCTGATAACGCCTATTAGCATCTAACGCATTAGCCGTGCTAACTTCTCTTCCACCGCTTCTGGTTGCCTGTTGATGGCAAGCAGAAGCTGGGGACTCAACACTTCCGTTATCGTCAACCATACCTATAAGTCCAAGCAGGACGGAGGAAACGCTCATGCGAACTCTACGCTCTCTATACGCCACAGCCGCTGCTGCATCTATGCTCGCGGTTGCGCTCCCCGCAAGCGCCCAACAGCTCTCTATCGCCACCGGTGGTACTGGCGGCGTTTACTATCCGATCGGCGGCGGTTTTGCCGAAATGATCAACAACCATATCGAAGGCGCCCAGGCGACCGCCGAAGTCACCGGTGCCTCAGTTGAGAACATGGGCCTGATCATGCGCGGCGACGCGGATCTTGCCCTGGCACTGGCCGACACGGTCTATCAAGCCTACAACGGCACCGATGATTTTGAAGGTCGTCAGGTTGAAAACATCCGCGCACTCGCCTCGGTTTATCCCAACGCGGTCCAGCTGGTAACGTTGGCCGAGTCGGATATTGAATCGATTGCTGACTTGGCAGGTAAGCGGGTCTCTGTTGGTGCACCGGGTAGCGGTACCGAGCTCAACGTCCGTGCCTTACTGGAAGCCAATGGCGTCAGCTATGAGGACTTCACTCCCCAGCGCCTTAACTTCAACGAAACCGCCGATGCGATTCGCGATGGCGATATCGACGCCGGGTTCTGGAGCGTTGGGCCGCCAACCAGTTCGATTCTCAACCTGGCCGCGACCCGCGATATTCGCCTGATCGGCTTGTCTGATGAAGAAGTGGCCAATGCTCGGGCAGAAGAGGAAGTCTTCGCCCCCTACGAGCTTGCTGCTGGCATGTATGAGGGTATGGACGAAGCCGTACAGACTATTGGTATTCCCAACGTTCTCGTCGTTAACTCTGAGATGGACGAAGATCTGGCTTACCAGTTGACTCAACTGCTATTCGAAAACACTGACGAGCTGATTGCGGTTCACCCGGCGGCGAACGACACTACCGTGAAGTTCACCATGGACTCTACTCCGGTACCGTTACACCCCGGCGCACTGCGTTATTTTGAAGAAGTCGGTGCTGATATCCCGGATCGTCTACGTCCGTAACCGCTAAAGAACATTGAAGGATATTGCCATGCAGTGGCAGCTACGACTGATGGTGCTGCTGATTGCATGTTGTCCATTCGCCGAAGTGGGGGCTTCCCCCGCTTCGGCGTCGGCGTTTATGCGCTTAGCCGTGGTGACCGAACAGGGCGACACCCTGGTGGATGAAGCGGTGCCCGAGGGTGGTCGCTGGTGTATTAAGTGGCAGCACTCCGTTGAGCACTTCACGGTGTTGGACTGTTATCGCAATGCAGCGGGTATCATGCAACTGGAGCGTAGCCATCAACCCGACTTTGCCGCCGGGCTTGGGCATATCTTTGGCCGTGGTGAACAGGTCTCCGACGGTGAGGGCGGCTACTGGATTAATGCGATTAACGAGCCTGTCGCCAATAACCGTTATGTGTTGAGGGTCGGTTCTCCTGCCGTCAACCATCGCGTAGTGTGGCCAGACGGTGAGCATGCGCCGGCGAGCCTAAGTGAACACGCCGCTGGGCAACGCGTGACAATTCAGCTAATAGCCCCTCACGCACCCCTGCGTGAATAAAAACGACATTAGTTAACGCTTCCGAGGACTTCATGAGCGAATCCAATCAACCGTCGAGCGTGGTGCCCGGCGGTAATGCGGTTCAACCCCGCATGGTGCTGTGGTCGATCACCATTGTGGCGGTGGGTCTTTCCCTGTTCCAACTCTATTCAGCCGGTATTCAGCCCTTAGGGCTTTTTTATCAGCGCAGTATTCACCTGGCACTGATCATGGTGCTGGCGTTTTTAATGTTTCCAGCCTTCGGTCCCACCCGTAAGCGCGGTGTATTGGGCTGGGGACTTGATCTGGTGTTTTTTGCCGGTGCCATGCTCACCGGTGGTTACTTAGTCCTCAACCTGGATGCAATTTTTAGCCGTGCGGGGTTCTGGAATGAGACCGATATTCTGGTTGCCTGTATTGCCACCGTGACCGTACTGGAAGCCAGCCGCCGCGCGGTGGGTTTTGGCATGACCGTGATCGGCCTGCTGGCGATTGTCTATGCGTTTGCCGGGCCGCGCGGTGAGCTGCCGTGGCTGGGTGAATGGATGCCGGGCATTCTGGAGCACCGCGGCTATACCATTGACCGGGTTGCCGGTCAGCTCTACCTGGGGCAAGAGGGCATCTTCGGCCTGCCGCTAGGCGTTGCGGCCACCTATATCTTTATTTTTGTGCTGTTTGGCGCTTTTTTGGAGTGCACCGGGGCGGGTAAATTCTTTATCGATATGGCCTATGCGGCGACTGGCCGTCAGCGCGGCGGGCCCGCCAAAGCGGCGGTATTGGCCTCGGCGGGTATGGGCTCGATTTCCGGCAGTGCGATTGCCAATGTGGTCACCACCGGTGCCTTTACCATTCCGTTGATGAAAAAACTTGGCTACAAAGCCAAGCAGGCAGGTGGCATCGAAGCCGCGGCCTCGACCGGCGGGCAGATTATGCCGCCGCTGATGGGCGCCGGGGCGTTCTTGATCGCTGAGTACACCAACACCCCGTACCTGGATATTGTCAAAGTCAGCATCCTGCCAGCGATTATGTACTTCGCCACGGTCTACCTGTTTGTGCATATCATTGCGCTTAAGCAAGGCATGCAGGGCCTGCCCAAAGACGAGTTGCCACAGATGCGCCAGGTCATGAAAGATGGCTGGCACTTCCTGTTGCCGCTGGCGGTGCTGGTGTGGCTGTTGGCGATGAGTATGTCGCCGATGCGTGTAGGCTACTACGCAGTGATTACCATTTTGGCGGTAGCGGTATTGCGCTATGTGCTGTGGTTCTTCTTTGTGGCGCCAAGACAGGGCCAGCCAGTGACCGCAACAGCCGTTAAAGACGTGGTACGTACAGGCTTTGCCAAGCTGATCGAGGGCTTGGAACTCGGTGCGCGCAACGCGGTAGCGGTTTCCATGGCCTGTGCGGTCGCTGGGATTATTGTTGGCGTGGTGGGGTTGACTGGCCTGGGGCTGAAGTTCTCTTCCATGATGTTGGCTTTCTCAGGCGGCAACCTGGTGTTGGCGCTGGTGATGGTGCTGTTGGCAAGCCTGGTGCTGGGGATGGGGCTTCCCGTTACCGCCAGCTATATCGTGCTTATCGTACTCGTGGGGCCTGCGCTTACCGCTGAATTCGGTGTGCCGCTACTGGTCGCGCACCTAGTGGTGTTCTGGTACTCCCAGGACTCGAACGTGACGCCGCCCATCGCCTTGGCAGGCTTTGCCGGGGCGGCGATTGCGGGTAGTAAGCCGATGGAAACCAGCTTTCAGGCGTGGAAGTTTGCGAAAGGCCTCTACTTAATTCCGCTGTTTATGGTCTTCAACCCCGAGATCATCATTGGCGGCCCGGTGCCGGTGGTCATCTGGAACGCGGTGATTGCCATTCTGGCATTAGGTGCCTTTGCTGCGGCGCTGGAGGGCTATTTGTTTACCAAAATGTCGTGGCTACCGCGCATCGCGATTACCGCCGCAATTTTTGGCGTGTTCTATCCCAATCTGATGACCGAAATTGCCGGGGTGGTGGTCATGGTCGTTGCCATTGGCGCCAACTGGCTGGCTAGCAAGCGCGAAGCGCCTGCGTCACCCGTTAGTGGTTAACCGTTAGGCGACCCTACATACCGACCCAAAGGTAGCCAGTAACAGAAAAGGCCCGGAGATAATCTCCGGGCCTTTTGCTTGGTGGGTATTTTTTCGGTGTGTTACGGGATTGGCTGATTTTAGCAGATCGAGTTAGAAGATCGACTCAGCGGTGCCTGACCCCTGGGAGCCGCTAGCTTCCTCCAGCTCGCGACTAATCCGGCGCTGCTGGTAATCCGGCAAGTGATCCTGATGGAACAGCTCGATAATCCCGCCCGACTGGCCGTCCGCTAAGCGTTGACCGGTGTCCGGGTCTACGCGCGCGGTGACCACCGTCGCTGGACGTTCAGGCACGGCGCTCGGCGTACCTTCCAGGGCATCGCCCATAAACGCTACCCAAATGGGTAGTGCGGCCTGAGCGCCATACTCAGAGATGGTTTCGTTGCTGTCCTTACCGACCCAGACCGTGGTCACCAGATCGCTATTAAAGCCCGCAAACCAGGCGTCACGCTGACTGTTGGTAGTGCCGGTCTTGCCGACGATATCCTCACGGTTAAGGCTTAATGCACCGCGGCCGGTGCCCGAGGTGATAACGTCGCGCAGCATATCACGCAGAATGTAGACAGCCGCCGGGTCTGCCACCCGTTTGGCGATGGGGTATTCGCGGCCATCAATTTCCACCGTCTCTTGGTCTTCGGCACAGCTGGGGCATGCCACCTGTGGTGTGGCTTCATCAATCACTTCATTGTCATCGTCACGGGTTACCCGCTCAATAAACCAAGGCGACACCTGGAAGCCGCCATTGGCGAGTACCGCATAGGCGTTGGTCATCTCCAGCGGCGTTAAGCTCGCACTGCCTAACGCTAATGATAAGCCACGAGGGAGTTGAGCAGGAGAGAAGCCGAAGCCTTTCAAAAAGTTAATCGTGTAATCCAGCCCCATGGTCTGTAGCACACGGATAGTGACCAGGTTGCGCGAACGGGCCAGGGCCGGGCGTAAGCGCATAGGGCCTTGGAAATCGCGGCTAGAGTTCACCGGCCGCCACAACGAATTGCTGCCATCGTCGAGTACCACGGGCGAATCGTTAACCACGCTGGCGGCGTTCATCTCACCCTCTGCAAGGGCTGCTAAGTAAATAAACGGTTTGAAGATTGAGCCCGATTGACGGCGTGCCTGCACCGCGCGGTTGAACTTACTGGCGTTAAAGTCGAAGCCGCCCTGGAGTGCCAGGATAGCGCCGGTTTGCGGATCTTGAGCGACTAGCGAGCCTTCCGCATCTGGCTGTTGAGACAGGCGTAGCGAGCCATCTTCATTCTCAATGACGCGCACCATATCGCCGCGTACGGCAATCTCTTCCGCCGAACTGGGCTCGGCACCACGGCTACGCGGGCTCAGGTAAGGGCGTGCCCAGCTCAAGCCTTCCCAGCCAATCGTCTGTAGACCACCGTCACGGGTCAGTACCTGCATTTCACGGCCACTGCTCTCTACCACGATAGCGGGCTGAAGCAGGCCGTAGTTGGGCGTGCGCTCAAGCACCTGAACCCAGTTGCTAACATCGCCATCAATGCCTTCGACTTCCGTCTGGCTACGCTGAGCGGCTTGGCGGGCGGTCTGACGAATCTCGGGAGACTCGGAAAGTTCCTCTTCAAGGCCTTGGATTGCGGTTTGCTCCTGGGCTTCGACAAGGCTTGCGGCAATCTCACGCTGCTCAGGCCCCCGCCAGCCATGGCGCAGATCGTAGTCAGTCAGCCCATTAGACAGCGCTTGGCGGGCAAGGGGCTGTAGTTGGCTATTGATGGTGGTGTAAATGCGATAGCCACCGGTGTAGGCATCATCGCCAAAGCGCTCCACCGCATACTGACGCGTCATTTCGGAAACGTAGGCGGCATCGACTTCCGCTTGAGTGTAGTGACGACGGGCGGTGACAGGCTCTTGAACAGCAGCCTGATAGGTGGTGTCGTCGATATGCCCCAGCTCGCGCATACGGAATAGGATCCAGTTACGGCGAATCAGTGAACGCTCGGAGTTAGCCAGCGGGTTAAAGGCAGAGGGTGCCTTGGGCAGGCCGGCAATCATGGCTGTTTGCGCCAGGCTAAGCTCGGCGAGTGGTTTGTCGTAGTAGGTTTCGGCGGCAGCAGCGATACCGTAGGCGCGATTGCCCAGGAAAATCTTGTTGACGTATAGCTCGAAGATTTCCTCTTTATTGAGTATCTGCTCCATTTGCAGCGCCAGCAGGATTTCACGAATTTTACGCGTAAACGTCTGATCCAGCGTCAGCATATAGTTACGCGCGACCTGCATGGTGATCGTTGAGCCGCCGGATTGGATATCGCCACTCATCGTCAGTTGAACCACCGCCCGCGCCAAACCACGTGGGTCGACACCGGCATGGTCGAAATAGCTGGCATCCTCGGCGGCGGTCAAGGCGTTGATCATATCCTGCGGAATTTCATCAAAGTCGATCGCCACGCGGCGCTCTTCACCAAACTCACCAATCAATTTACCGTCCTGGGTAAAAATGCGCAGCGGGGTGCTTAGTTCGAAATCCTGCAATTGGCGTACGTCGGGCAGCCCTGGGGCAAAGTAAATGGCGGCGCCAATCACGGCTAACGCACTTGCACCGACCAATGACACAATGAGGAAAAACAGCGACACAATAAGGGTTCGAAGAAACGTCATGTACGAAGAGCACCCTGGGAAGAATAAAAAAGATCGGCATCTAAAACGGCCGTATCATGTAATTGGCAGCCATTATATGAACCTGAGGCGGCGGCCACCAGTGTTGATATGCGCTAAGTTGGTTCGCGTGTGACGAAACTAAAAATCATGTAACCTCAAACCATAGGTAATAAACGGGCGACAAGCAGGCGGAGCCAAACCCCAATATGCGCTTTCTAAAATCTGGTAAAGGGTTGATCGGCGTCGATATTACCTCGGCGACCGTCAAACTGCTTGAGCTCAAACAGTGCCACGATAATTACCAAGTAGAAAGCTACGCGGTGCGCCCCCTGCGCGAAGGGGCGGTCGTGGAACGGCGTATCCGCGATATTGATGACGTCGCCAGTGTGCTTAGCCGTGCGGTGGAGCACGCCAAACCCTCGACCCGTAAAGCGGCGGTGGCTGTTCCCGCCAGCGCTGCGATTACCAAAACGCTGAGCTTCCCCATCGGATTAAGTGAAGAGGAGATAGAAGAGCGTATCGTGGCCGAGTCAGACCGCCATATTCCGTTTCCGTTCAATGAAGTGGCGTTTGATTTTGAGTGTCTGGGCCCAGCGCCCTTTGACGATGAGCAGCAGCAGGTCGTGTTGGTTGCCTGTCGGCAGCAGGATGTGACCCAGCTCACCGACACGCTGGAGCGGGCGGGCTTAGAACCCGCGGCAGTGGACGTGGAAACCTTTGCTATGGAGCGCTCTCTGGCCGAGCTGCGGCGCCAGCTAAAGGTGGAAAATGATCCCACCGCCTGCGTTGGTTTGGTGGATATTGGTGCCAATATGAATGCCTTTCACGTCGTTCGTGGTGGGCATATTGTCTATACCCGCGACACGGTGTTTGGCGGCCGCCAGCTCACCGATGCCATTCGTGACCGCTACGACCTGAGTATGGAGGAGGCGGGCTTCGCCAAAAAACGCGGTGGGCTACCCGATGATTACCATGAGCGGGTGCTCAACCCTTTTCTGGAAACCGTGGTGCAGCAGGTGGGGCGCTCGTTGCAGCTCTACTACACCGCCGGGCGTCAGCAAGAGGTAAAACACATTGTGCTGGCGGGCGGGTCAAGCGTGATTCCAGGGCTTGCCGAGCGCATTGCTGAAGATAGCGGTATGTCGGTAACCATTGCCAACCCCTTCCAGCGCATGCAAGTTAATAAGCGCTTAAACCTTCAGGCTTTGACCAACGATGCCCCGGCAATGCTCACCGCGGGTGGATTGGCTATGAGGGTGAGTCAATGAGAGTTAGCCAATGAGCTTGAATATTAACCTGCTGCCCTGGCGGGAAGCGCAGCGTGAGCGGCGAACCCGCAAGTTCTATGTCATCGTGGCGGCCATGTTGGTATTGGGTGTAGTGCTTGGTCTGCTGATCTCTCAGCTCTACCAGTTTAAATTAGCGGCCCAGCAGCAGCGTAATGCCTACATCGGCGACCATATTGAGCGTCTTAATGCCGATATTGCCGGTGTTTCACGTTACGCCAGCGATGCCGAGCGTTTAGGCGAGCAGATCGCCGTCTTCCAGGCGTTGCAGTCTGAACGAACGGATGCCGTACAGCTATTTAACGACGTGGCAGAGAGCGTGGCTAATGGCGTTATTTATCAACGCTTGGCGAAAAACGGTAACAGCGTGAGCGTCACCGCGGTGGCGGGCAGCGAACGTCAAGTCTCCGAACAGCTGCGCCGGATTGCTGCGCTGCCGGGGTTAGGCGTGCCCTCGCTCTCGGCGGTCGAGAGCGAGCAAAACGGCTCAGGCCGAGTGTTTCGTTTTGATGTAGAACAGACCACTGCAGCGCTGGAGAAAGGCGTAAAGGAGGCGCTTCCATGACGCTTAACCGCGAACAATGGGCTATCGAGTGGCAGCGCCTGCGCGATGTTGACTGGCGGGATTTGGATGTTAAAGAGGCCGGTAGCTGGCCGTGGTTATTAAAAGTATTGAGCTGCTGCCTGGCACTGCTGGCTGCACTGAGTGTAATGACGTGGTTTGTGGTTAACGAGCAGCGTGAAGCCTTGATGGACGCCCAGCGGCAAGAAGTCAGGCTGCTAAGTGAGTACCGCAGTAAAGCCTCGCAGGCGGCCTTTCTGCCGGAAATGCGCGAGCAATTGGCGACCCTGGAAGGCCAGCTGGGGCGTTTGCGCACCATGCTGCCCACTGATGCGGAAATTCCCTCGCTACTCGATAGCATTAGCGATGCCGCCGTTGATAATCGCCTGACCATTGAAACGATTCGGCTGCGTCCAACGCAAACCCAGGCCCATTATGTCGAGCAGCCGCTGGATATACAGGTGCGCGGCGGCTATCACCAATTGGCGCGTTTTAGTGCCGATATTGCCGCGCTGCCGCGCATGGTGACTCAGCACGATTTTACCTTGGCGCCCGTTGATGGTCGTGGCGACACGCTGCGCCTTTCGTTACTCGCGCGCACCTACCGCTATGTGGAGGAGGACGACCAACCCACCACCGAGGGGACAGACGCGCCATGAGGGCTAAACCAACGGCACTACTGGCGGTAAGGATAACGTCGGTTATCACGCTAGCGGCCTCAGTGGCGCTACTGACGGCCTGTGCGGACGCCGACTTGGCGCAGCTTGAAAGCACGCTGGGCGATATTCGTCAGTCCCCAGGCGGACAGCCGCCGGTCATGGCTATCGCGCTGCCCGAAAGCCAGGATTTGGCCTACTTATATAGCGACGGGCGGAGCCCCTTTTTGCCCCCCGACGCGATTGCTCAGAGTGGCGTTAATCGAAGCGAGGGGCCCCTTGCGCCTGACCCGCAGCGCACCCCGGAGCCGCTAGAGCGCTTCTCACTGCAAGAGCTGCGATTGGTCGGTACCATGCGTATGGGGGGGCGGCAGGTAGCATTGATTGCCTCACCGGATGGCAATGTGACCAGCGTTAAAGAGGGCAACTATATGGGCAGCGACTATGGGCGTATCGCCGAGATCAACGCCCAAGAAATACGTGTTACCGAACGAGTGTTCACTCAGCGGGACGGTTGGCAGGAGCGGCAGGTGTCGCTCGTCATTAACGAAAACAACCAGTAAGCGGGAATAGCTCATGGTAGTTACAGCTTGGCGAATGACTCTTTTTATGGCCAAGGCCGCACTATGTCTACTGTTGCCTTCACTGGCGGCAGCCGCGGTGCTGACGGACATTGACGTCCAGCCCGCCGAGAACGGTGGAACCTACCTTGACCTACGTTTTAGCGGCAACGTGCCCGCGATGCGCAGCTATCGCCTGGACTCCCCGCCGCGGGTGACGTTGGATTTAGCAGAGACCCAAAGTGGGCTCGATAACCGACGCATTAACGTAAACCGTCTTGGCATTGAGCAGATTACCGCCCTGGAGGGCAATGGCCGTACCCGCCTGGTAGTCAATCTCAGCGCATCTCAAGCGTTTACATCTAGCGTGCTGGAGGACCGTCTACGTATTACCTTTGCTGCAGACGCCAGCCGCTCGCCCAGCCCGTCGCCCGGCATCGCTTCAGCGGGGCTGGAAATCGACGCAGGGCCGCAGATTGAAAATATTGATTTTCGTCGTGGCGCAGACGGCGCTGGTCGATTGCTGGTCACCTTTGACCGCGAAGGGGTCGAAGCTAACGTGCGGGAAGGCGGGCCCGATCAGGTGCTGGTGGATCTGCGCGATGTGGCCATTCCTGACTCGCTTAACCAGGTCTACGATGTCACCGACTTTGCGACCCCCATCACGCGGATTACGCCCCGTGCCAATCAGGGTGACACCCAGTTAGCGATTGCCACCCAGGGCGGCTATGCGATGATCTCCTCGCAAAGCGGCCGCACGCTGACCGTGGAAGTGCAGCCCGCCAGCGAGGAATCACGACCCTCTGCAGCGACAGGTGAGCGCTTCACCGGCGAGCGCTTGAGCCTCAACTTTCAGGATATCGAAGTCCGCTCGGTGCTGGCCACGCTGGCTGAGTTTACCGGGCTAAACTTAGTCGCCAGCGATAGCGTAACGGGGCGTGTAACGCTCAACTTAAATGATGTTCCCTGGGACCAGGCGCTGGCGCTGATTCTGCAAAGCCAGGGGCTATCAAGCCGTGAGCAGGGCAATGTGATTGTGGTGGCGCCCGCCAGTGAGCTAGCTGATTTAGAGCGCCAGGAGTTAGAGGCGCGTAACCAGCGTGAAACCTTATCACCATTAGTCACCGAATTTATCGAGATCAAGTATGCCCGGGCCGAAGATTTAGCCCAGTTGCTGCGCGGCGGCGATGAGGATGGTTTTGGGCTTCTCACTGAGCGCGGTCGCGTTAGCGTTGATAACCGCACCAATACGTTGCTGGTGCAGGATACCGCCGACCAGGTGCGCGATATTGTGCGTACCATTGACCGTTTGGATGTCGCCGTCCGCCAAGTACAAATAGAAGCCCGCATTGTGATCGCTCGAGACACCGCTTCCCGCGAACTGGGCATTAACTGGGGCATATCGAGTACCCGCGGCTTTCAAGAGGGGGATGACGGCACCTTCAGCCGACGCGATATCAATCCTAATGGTATCAATCGCGCCCAGGGCGGCTTAGCCGTAGATTTAGGGGAGGCCACAGGGCCGGGCACCGGTTTTAGCTTTGGCTATTTATCCGGCGATATTTTGCTGGATTTAGAGCTGCGCGCGCTAGAGAGTGAAGGTAAAAGCCAGACCATTTCACAGCCCCGAATTATCACCGCTAATCAGCGTACGGCGCGCATTAGTCAGGGCGAGGAGCGCGCCTTCCAGAGTGTGGATGGCAACGACAACCCGGATACCGAGTTCAAAGAAGCCGAGCTCTCGCTGGAAGTCACCCCGCAGATCACTCCGGATAACCGCATTATTATGGATCTGGTGATCAAAAATGACAGTTTTCGAGAATCGGAGTTTGGCGGCGAGCCGCCAATTGATACCAACCAGATAGAGACCCAAGTACTCGTGGATAACGGCCAAACAGTGGTGTTAGGCGGTATTTTGACCACCGAAGAGCTGCGCCAAATCGCCAAAACACCGCTATTGGGTGATATTCCTTTGCTCGGTAGACTGTTTCGCTATACCGAAGAGAGCAATGAAAAGGTAGAGTTGTTAGTCTTTATTACTCCACGACTCCTAGACGATGGCTTAACGGTTCGCTGATGCAGGATTTACCCAATTTATTTCTCATAGGCCCCATGGGGGCTGGCAAAAGCACCATTGGTCGCCTATTGGCGGCCGAGCTTGCGCGCCCGTTTTACGACAGTGACCACGCCATCCAAGACCGCTGCGGGGCTGATATCCCGTGGATTTTTGATGTGGAGGGCGAGCAGGGCTTTCGCCTGCGGGAAATTCATATGATCGATGAGTTAACCCAGCTCTCTCCGGTGGTGGTCGCCACCGGCGGCGGCGCAGTGCTGCGCGAAGAGAACCGCCGCGCGCTGCGCGAGCGGGGCACGGTGGTCTATCTGCTGACCACCGTCGACCAGCAGCTCAAACGGACGGCGAAAGATCGTAACCGGCCGCTACTGCAGTGCGCCAACCGCGAGCAGGTGCTCAACGATATGTTCGCCCAGCGCGATCCACTTTATCGCGCTACGTCGGATATTGCCGTACGCACCGACCGGCGCAGCCCAAGGGCGGTGGTCAATGAAATCCTGCGCCGGGTGCGTCGGCTGGTGGATCCGCTTGAATCTCCATCACCGTCGGCTGGAACGTTTAATCATAAGGTATCCCCATGACCTCGACCGCCAGCGCGCAACGCACGCTCAACGTTGCCCTAGAAGAGCGCAGCTACCCGATTCATATTGGCACCGGCCTGATAGGACGTGCCGATATGTTGACCCCCTACCTGGCCGGACAGCAGGTGATGGTGGTGACCAACGAGACCATCGCGCCGCTCTACCTGGAAAAGCTCTGCACCAGCCTGCCGGATCACTTGGATGTTCGCACCGTGGTGCTCCCCGATGGCGAACAGTATAAAACCATTGAGCAGGTCAGCCGCATTTGGGATGCGCTGCTGGAGGCCGGTTTTAACCGCCGCTGCACCCTGATCGCCTTGGGCGGCGGGGTGATTGGCGATATGGTCGGCTACGCCGCCGCCTCTTATCAGCGTGGCGTGGCCTTTATCCAGGTGCCCACCACGCTGCTTTCCCAGGTAGATTCCTCCGTGGGCGGTAAAACCGGTGTTAACCATCCGCTGGGTAAAAACATGATCGGCGCTTTCTGGCAGCCCAAAGCCGTGCTGGTGGATATCGACACCCTTAAGAGCCTGCCCCGCCGTGAGCTCGCTGCGGGGATGGCCGAGGTGATCAAGTACGGCTTGATTCGTGATGAAGCGTTTTTAAGCTGGTTAGAAGCCAATATGGCCGCGCTGCTGGATGTGGTGCCGGAGATTGTCGCCGACGCCATAGCGCGCAGTTGCCAAATCAAAGCGGACATTGTCGCCGAAGATGAAACCGAGCAGGGCGTACGTGCGCTGCTCAATCTGGGCCACACCTTTGGCCACGCCATCGAGGCCCACCAGGGCTACGGTAATTGGCTACACGGTGAAGCAGTGGGCGCGGGCATGGCCATGGCGGCCACGCTCTCTAACCGCTTAGGCTGGATCGACAATGCGGCTCTGGCACGGAGCTTGGCGGTGATCGAGAGCGCCGAGCTGCCCCTAGCGGCCCCAGCGAATATGACCAGCGATGACTTTTTAGCCCGTATGCGGCTGGATAAGAAAAATATCGATACCCGCCTGCGCCTGGTGCTGCTTAACGCCCTGGGCGATGCCTGCGTTAGCGATGCCACGCCCGTAGACGTTCTACGCAAGCTGCTGGATGACTATCCACGCCGTTGAGCAACGACAGTCGCCAAGCCAGCTAAGCGCGTTCTAGTTAAGAGAGAGTCCAAGCCCTCATTAGCCGCCGTGTAAAACAAGGCGCGTTAATGAGGGCGATTTTTGCATGCGCGCAGCGTTATTTTTCAGCCAAGGAGTAGAACAGTGTTTTTATATAATCCGTATGCCTTATGCGCTATCGGCATGGGTGTGTGAACCCTATTTAGACTAAAGTTTAATGGAAGATAAAAAGCGTTAAAATAGCGTTTTGTATGACTACAAGTGTTTGAAGTATATGTATTTTTTTCTTGAATGAGAATGCAAATAACGGATTTGAAAAGAGTTTCTCTAACGTTGTAGGTGCCAAGAGATTGCGCAAAGTGGCTACCAATCGCTATGCTGACCGGCCATTTTGTTGCGGCAGCGAACGTGGGAAGCACCCCATTCTGGGCAGGTTATAAGCACCATAAAAAAAGCGAAACCGTCCTTTATACCATAAGCACGCTGCTAAAAAAATACGCTGACTAGTAGAGGCACGCCCATGAATAGAGGTCTTCACCAGCCTGGCGAGTTTCGCGATAACTGTGGTTTTGGCCTGATTGCCCATATGGAAGGCCAGGCTAGCCACGACTTGCTGAAAACTGCCATTGAATCCCTGACCTGCATGACCCACCGGGGCGGTATCGCTGCCGACGGAAAGACCGGCGACGGCTGTGGTTTGCTACTTAAAATGCCCACGCCTTTCATGCAGGAACTGGCCAAAGAGGCGTTTGATGCCGAGCTGGGCGAACGCTTTGCAGTGGGCGTCGTTTTTCTACCCAACGATGACGCCCGTGAAGCGCATGCCCGTGACACCCTGACCCGCGAGCTTGAAGCGCGCGGGCTCAATGTGCTGGGCTGGCGCGATGTGCCCACAGACCCGAGCGTTTGTGGGCCCATGGCGCTGGATTGCCTGCCGCGCATTCGCCAGCTGTTTGTGCAACCAGGCCAAGGCGAGCACTTCGATGTTGACCTCTTTATGGCTCGCCGCCGCGCGGAGCAGGCGCTGCGTGACGAAGAGGACTTCTACGTCGCTTCCCTGTCGTCAGAAGTGGTCTCCTATAAAGGCTTGGTGATGCCGGAAGATCTACCGGCGTTCTATCAGGATTTGAACGACCCGC
The DNA here is from genome assembly GCF_052379125.1 of Halomonas sp. AOP13-D3-9. Lineage (NCBI taxonomy): Bacteria > Pseudomonadati > Pseudomonadota > Gammaproteobacteria > Oceanospirillales > Halomonadaceae > Halomonas > Halomonas sp. AOP13-D3-9. The sequence goes on from NZ_JBQSYH010000015.1 coordinate 146,107, forward strand.
GTCTGGAAACCGCCATCTGCGTTTTTCACCAGCGCTTCTCGACCAATACCGCACCGCGCTGGCCATTGGCGCAGCCATTCCGCCTGCTGGCCCACAATGGTGAGATCAACACCATTGAAGCCAACCGCGGTTGGGCGAACTCGCGTAAGGCGAATTTCGTCAATGAGCGCCTGCCGGATATCGCCGAACTGGACGAGATCGTCAATACCACCGGCTCTGACTCCTCAAGCATGGATAACATGCTGGAAGTGCTGCTCACCGGCGGTATGGAGCTGCACCGTGCGGTGCGCATGATGGTGCCGCCTGCCTGGCAGAACGTCGAAACCATGGACGCCGAGCTGCGTGCCTTCTACGAATACAACTCCATGCATATGGAGCCGTGGGACGGCCCTGCGGGCGTGGTGATGACCGATGGCCGCCAAGCGGTGTGTATGCTCGACCGTAACGGCTTACGTCCGGCGCGCTGGGTGATTACCAAAAATGGCTATATCACCCTGGCCTCGGAAACGGGCACCTACGGTTATAAGCCGGAAGACGTGGTGGCTAAAGGCCGTGTTGGCCCCGGCCAGATGCTGGCGGTGGATACCCAAACCGGCGAAGTGTTGCACACGACTGATATTGATGAGCGACTGAAGTCCGCCTACCCCTATAAGCGTTGGCTAAAGCAGGAAGCCAACTATCTGGAGTCGGCGCTGACCGAACTGGCGCGCTTCCAGACCATGGATGCCGATTCGCTCAACGTGCAGCAGAAAATGTTCCAGGTCAGCTTTGAAGAGCGCGACCAGGTGCTCCGCCCGCTGGCGGAGAGCGGCCAGGAAGCCGTGGGCTCCATGGGCGACGATACACCCATGGCGGTGCTGTCGAGCCGTCCCCGCCTGCTGACGGATTTCTTCCGTCAGAAGTTTGCCCAGGTCACCAACCCGCCGATTGACCCGCTGCGCGAAGCAATCGTCATGTCGCTGGAAACCTGCTGTGGCGCCGAGCTTAACGTCTTTAAAGCGACGCCTGAACACGCCCATCGCTTGATTCTGACCACGCCAGTGCTGTCGCCGCGTAAATTTACCGCGCTGGTCAGTCAGGACGACCCAGCCTTCGCCAGCTATACGCTGTCGCTGGGCTACGACCCTGAGCAACAGAGCCTGCATCAGGCGCTCAAAGCGCTGTGTAAAGAAGCTGAAGCCCAAGTGCGCGCCGGTAAAGTGATCCTGGTGCTCACCGATGCCGAGCTGGCGAAAGGGCTGATTCCGATTCAGGCTGCCCTGGCGGTGGGTGCCGTGCACTCTCACTTAGGCCGTCTGGCGCTGCGCCCCAATGCCAATATCGTAGTGGAAACCGGTTACGCCCGCGATGCTCACCAAATGGCGGTGCTGTTTGGGGTAGGTGCTACGGCGGTGTATCCGTGGCTTGCCTACCAGGTGATGGCGGATATGCACCGTACCGGCGAGCTGACCGGTAACCCGGCGGATGGCCGTGAGAACTACCGTAAAGGTCTGCAGAAAGGCCTGTTCAAGATCCTGTCTAAAATGGGTATCTCGACGCTGGCCTCCTACCGTGGCTCGATGTTGTTTGAAGCCGTGGGGCTGGCGGATGAAGTCATGGATATGTGCTTTGTCGGCATGGCATCGCGCATCCAAGGCACCGGCTTCGCCGAGCTGCAGATGCAGCAGGCGCTGCTGGCCAAAGATGCCTGGATTCCCCGCAAAGGAATCTCCCAGGGCGGCATGTTCAAATATGTCCACGGCCACGAGTACCATGCCTACAACCCCGATGTGGTGATGTCGCTTCAGGCCGCGGTTCAAGAGGGCAGCTACACCAAGTGGAAGAAGTTCGCCCAGTTGGTGAACGAGCGCCCGGTGGCCACCATTCGTGATCTGCTCAAGCTTAAGCCGGTTGAAACGCCGTTGCCGCTCGACGAGGTTGAGCCGGTTGAAGCGCTGCTGCCACGCTTTGACAGCGCGGGCATGTCGCTGGGTGCGCTGTCGCCTGAAGCCCACGAAGCGTTGGCCCAGGCCATGAACGAAGCGGGCGGTCGCTCCAATTCAGGTGAAGGCGGCGAAGACCCGGCACGCTACGGCACGGTGCGTAGCTCGAAGATCAAGCAAATCGCCTCCGGCCGTTTTGGCGTGACGCCACATTACCTGGTCAATGCGGAAGTGCTGCAGATCAAAGTCGCCCAGGGCGCCAAGCCCGGCGAAGGTGGTCAGCTACCCGGCGGTAAAGTGAACGAACTGATTGCCCGGCTGCGCTATGCGGTGCCCGGCGTGACGCTGATTTCGCCGCCGCCCCACCACGATATTTACTCTATCGAGGACTTGGCTCAGCTGATTTTTGACCTTAAGCAGGTTAACCCTGAGGCCCAGGTGTCGGTGAAGCTGGTTTCTGAGCCGGGTATCGGCACTATCGCGACCGGCGTTGCCAAAGCCTACGCTGACCTGATTACCGTCTCCGGTTACGACGGTGGCACGGCGGCGAGTCCGTTGACCTCCATCAAGCACGCTGGTTCGCCCTGGGAACTGGGGCTGCCGGAAGTGCATCAGGCGCTGCGGATCAACGGCCTGCGTGACAAGATTCGCCTGCAGACCGACGGCGGCCTGAAAACCGGCTTAGACGTTGTTAAAGCAGCGATTCTGGGTGCTGAAAGCTTCGGTTTTGGTACCGCACCAATGGTCGCGCTGGGCTGTAAGTATCTGCGCATCTGTCACCTCAACAACTGCGCCACCGGTGTGGCCACCCAGGATGATTTTCTGCGCGGCGAACATTTCCGCGGCACCGTGGATATGGTCAAAAACTACTTCCGCTTTATCGCTGAAGAAGTGCGCGAGCTGATGGCAGCGCTGGGTGTGCGCAAGCTGACCGATCTAATTGGACGTACTGACCTGCTGGAAGTGTTGGAAGGTAATACGCCTTCTCAGCGTAAGCTCGACTTAACGCCGCTGCTGGCCAATGATTTTGTACCTAAAGATGCGCCCCAGTTCTGCAAGGTCAGCCGTAACGTGCCTCACGATCCAGGTGCCAAAAACCAGGAAGTGTTGGCGGCGCTGAAAGACGCCATTGAAAGCCAGTCGGGTGGCGAGTTTGATTTCACCATCACCAACTGTGACCGCAGCGTGGCAGCGTTAACGTCCGGGGCCATCGCCAAGCGCTACGGTGAAGAAGGCCTTGAAAACGCGCCTATCACCGCACGCTTTACCGGCGTCGCCGGGCAGAGCTTCGGGGTGTGGAACGCCCGTGGCCTGAACCTCTACCTGGAAGGTGACGCCAACGACTATGTCGGCAAGGGCATGAACGGCGGCAGTATCGTGATTGTGCCGCCTAAAGTCAGCCAGTTTGAGAGCCATAAAACCGCCATTATCGGCAACACCTGCCTGTACGGCGCCACCGGCGGCACGCTGTTTGCAGCCGGTACTGCAGGCGAGCGTTTTGGGGTGCGTAACTCGGGTGCTGCCGCGGTCATTGAAGGTGCGGGGGACCACTGCTGCGAATATATGACCGGCGGCTTGGTCTGCGTACTCGGTGAAACCGGTGTGAACTTCGGCGCGGGGATGACCGGCGGGTTTGCCTATGTGTTGGATGAAGAGCGCACCTTCGTGGACAAGTACAACCATGAGCTGGTCGAAATTCATCGTGTTAACACAGAAGCGATGGAGGCGTATCGTCGCCACCTGCGTGAAATGATCGAAGCCTATGTGGCCGCGACGGGTTCGGCGCGTGGGGCGGCTATTTTGGAAGACTTCAGCGACTATGCGCGTCACTTCTGGCTGGTGAAGCCAAAAGCGGCAAGCCTGGGTAGTTTGCTGGACCAGTCTCGGCGTCAGCCGCAATAACCCGCTTATGCCCCTCACGCTGACAGGAGAGAGATCATGGCTAACCGTTTAAATAACGATTTTCAGTTTGTTGATGTGGGTCGTAAAGACCCGGAAAAGAAAGACGCCCGCGCCCGTGCCAAAGAGTTTGCGGAAATTTATGAGCCGTACAAACCTTCTGACGCGGCCAGCCAGGCGCACCGCTGCCTGCACTGCGGTAACCCCTACTGCGAGTGGAAGTGCCCGGTACACAATTACATTCCCAACTGGCTACAGCTGGTGGTGGAAGGCAACATTATTGAAGCCGCTGAGCTGTCCCACAAAACCAACTCGCTGCCCGAAGTGTGTGGCCGCGTGTGCCCCCAGGATCGCCTGTGCGAAGGCGACTGCACGCTGAATGACGGCTTTGGCGCGGTGACCATCGGTTCGGTGGAGAAGTACATCACCGATACCGCATTTGCCATGGGCTGGCGTCCAGATATGTCACACGTCACCTGGACAGATAAAAAAGTCGCCATCATTGGCGCAGGCCCGGCGGGCTTGGGGTGTGCCGATATTCTGGCGCGTAACGGCGTTAAGCCGGTGGTATTCGATAAGTACCCGGAAATTGGCGGCCTGCTGACCTTTGGTATTCCTGAGTTCAAGCTGGAAAAAAGCGTGATGGAACGCCGCCGCGCGGTGTTTGAAGAGATGGGCGTCGAGTTCCGTCTTAATACCGAAATCGGCTCCGATATCGAATTTGAGACCCTGATGCAGGAGTACGACGCGGTCTTCCTGGGCATGGGTACCTATAAGTACATGGAAGGCGGCTTCCCTGGTGAAGATCTGCCGGGCGTGTACAAAGCCCTCGACTTCCTGATTGCCAACGTCAATCGCTGCTTAGGCTTCGAGAAGGATCCCAACGACTATATCTCCATGGAAGGCAAGCGCGTGGTGGTGCTGGGCGGCGGCGACACGGCGATGGACTGTAACCGTACCTCTATCCGTCAAAATGCGGCCAGCGTGACCTGTGCGTATCGTCGTGACGAGGGCAACATGCCGGGGTCGCGCCGTGAGGTCTCCAATGCCCGTGAAGAGGGCGTTGAGTTTCTGTTCAACCGTCAGCCGGTGGCGGTCGTCGGTGAAGAGAAGGTCGAAGGCGTGAAGGTTGTGCGCACCCGCTTGGGTGAGCCGGACGAAAATGGCCGTCAGCGGCCTGAAGTAGTGCCCGGCTCTGAAGAGATCATTGCCGCGGATGCCGTGGTCATCGCCTTCGGTTTCCAGGCCAGCCCAGCGCCCTGGTTCGATAGCGCCAATATTCAGGTGGACGAGCGCGACCGCGTCACCGCGCCGGAGCACGGCCAGTACGCCTTCCAAACCAGCAACGAAAAAATCTTTGCCGGTGGCGATATGGTGCGCGGCTCTGATTTGGTGGTCACGGCGATTTACGAAGGCCGTCAGGCAGCGGAAGGTATTTTGGATTACCTGGGCGTTTAATGCAGATTCCAGTACCGATCTTGTAGGAGCTCGACTTGTCGAGCGATCAGTCTATCTACCGGTTATTACTATCGGCGTTTCGATGATTGCTGATCGCCCAATGAATTGGGCTCCTACGACCCCGTCTTGCATCAGGCTATCTATGGGGCATCGCCCGCGGCGCCTCGGCCCGTGTTTCCGTCGTAATTGAGCCTTAGGTCGTAATCTGCTAGTCTGTCGACCCATCCTGGCGTGGCTTTCTGCCGTGCCTTCTGATCACGTTTCGACAGGTTATCCATGACACGATATATCTTCGTGACCGGCGGCGTTGTGTCCTCTCTTGGTAAGGGCATCGCCTCCGCCTCGCTTGCGGCGATTTTAGAGGCCCGCGGCCTTAAGGTCACCATGCTCAAGCTCGACCCGTACATCAACGTGGATCCGGGCACCATGAGCCCTTTCCAGCACGGTGAGGTGTTCGTCACCGAAGATGGCGCCGAAACCGACCTTGATCTCGGGCATTACGAGCGCTTTATTCGCACCAAAATGACCCAGCGCAATAACTTTACGACCGGCCGTGTTTACGAGCACGTACTGCGTAAAGAGCGCCGTGGCGACTACCTTGGTGGCACCGTTCAGGTTATTCCGCATATCACTGATGAGATTAAAGAGCGCGTGTACGCGGGCGGTGAAGGCTTTGATGTGGCGCTGGTGGAAATTGGTGGCACGGTCGGTGACATCGAATCGCTACCTTTCCTGGAATCGATCCGCCAAATTCGTAGTGAGCAGGGTGCCAATCGCGCCATATTCATGCACCTAACGCTGGTGCCCTACATCAAAACGGCCGGTGAGACCAAAACCAAGCCCACCCAGCACAGCGTTAAAGAGCTGCGTTCCATCGGTATCCAACCGGATATTCTGATTTGCCGCAGCGAAGTGGAGCTGGAAGAGAGCGAGCGCCGCAAAATTGCCCTGTTCACCAACGTCGAAGAGCGTGCGGTGGTGCCATTGCAGGATGCCGATACCATCTATCGCATTCCGTTGATGCTTCACGAACACGGCCTCGACGAGATCGTGTGCGATAAGCTACGTTTGGAAGCGCCTGAAGCCGATCTCTCTGAATGGGTGAAAGTGCTGGATGCCAAACTCAATCCGCTCAAGTCGGTCAGCATCGCCATGGTGGGTAAATACATGGAGTTGCTGGATGCCTATAAGTCGCTCAACGAAGCGCTGATTCACGCTGGCATCCAAGGTCGCATCAAGGTCAACGTCGACTATATTGACTCTGAAGATATCGAGCGCCACGGCACCGAACGACTGGCGGGTAAAGACGCCATTCTGGTGCCTGGCGGCTTTGGTGAACGCGGCGTAGAAGGCAAGATCATGACCGCTCAGTTCGCCCGCGAAAACAAGGTGCCGTATCTAGGCATCTGCCTGGGTATGCAAGTGGCGGTGATTGAGTTTGCCCGTAACGTGGCGGGTTGGAAAGACGCCAACTCTACCGAGTTCACCCACGATACTCAGCACCCGGTTGTGGGGTTGATCACCGAGTGGCTGAATCCGGAAGGCAAAATCGAGCTACGCGATGCGGCGTCCGATTTAGGCGGCACCATGCGCTTAGGTGGTCAGGTGTGCCACTTGGCATCGGGCTCTAAAGCACGTGAGGCCTATGGCTCCGACGAGATTGTGGAGCGCCATCGCCATCGCTTTGAGGTCAATAACCAGTTTATCGATGAGCTTGAAAAAGCCGGGCTGGTTATCTCGGGTAAAAGCGTTGATCAGTCGCTGGTGGAAATGGTCGAGTTGGCGGATCACCCCTGGTATGTGGCCTGTCAGTTCCATCCGGAGTTCACGTCGACTCCCCGTGATGGACACCCGCTGTTCTCGGGCTTTGTGAACGCCGCGTTGGATCACAAAACAGCGCGCAGTCGCGCCCATGCGCATTCTCAGGAATAAGAGGGCAAAAGCATGGCTTCGCAAGATGGATCGCAAGAGCGTCATATTAACGTTGCCGGCTTAACTGCCGGTAATTCCTTACCGCTAATGCTGTTGGGCGGCATGAACGTGCTGGAGTCTGCCGAGCTTGCCGACGAAGTCGCTCAAGCTTACGTTACGGTGACCCAAAAGCTGGGGTTGCCTTACGTGTTCAAGGCCAGCTTCGATAAAGCCAACCGCAGCTCAATCAACTCCTATCGCGGCCCGGGTATCGAGAAAGGGCTGCAGATTCTGGCGGATATCAAAGCCCGCCACAATGTACCCATTATTACCGATGTGCATGAGCCCTGGCAGGCGGAAGCGGCGGCTGAAGTTGCTGATATTATCCAACTGCCCGCCTTTTTGGCCCGCCAGACTGATTTGGTGGTCGCCATGGCCAAAACCGGCGCCGTCATCAATATCAAAAAGCCGCAGTTTTTGGCCCCCCATGAAATGCGCCATATCCTCAGCAAGTTCCAGGAAGCGGGTAACGACCAACTGATGCTCTGTGAGCGTGGCTCAAGCTTTGGTTACAACAATCTAATTGTTGATATGCTTGGCTTTGGTGATATGAAGCAAACCGGCTACCCGGTATTTTTCGATGTCACCCATGCGCTGCAGCGCCCCGGCGGGCGTGCTGACAGCGCAGACGGTCGTCGGGCGCAGGTGGCTGAATTGGCTCGGGCGGGTGTGGCTGTCGGCCTTGCAGGGCTGTTTTTAGAGGCCCATCCTGACCCTGATAACGCTAAGTGCGATGGCCCCTGTGCGCTGCCGCTGGATCAGCTAGAACCGTTCTTAACCCAGCTGGCCCAGTTGGATGCGCTGGTTAAAGGATTTGAGCCGCTGACGATTCGCTAAGCAGGACGTTATATTAATAATTTTATCCGACCTACCGTAAAGGAAACTGCCATGACCAAAATTGTTGCTATCAGTGCGTTGGAAGTGCTGGATTCGCGTGGAAACCCGACCGTGCAGGCGCACGTACGCCTTGCCAGTGGCGCCGTCGGCGAAGCCTGTGCCCCAAGCGGTGCCTCAACCGGCTCCCGGGAAGCGTTAGAGCTGCGCGACGGCGATAAGTCGCGCTACCTGGGCAAGGGCGTGCTGAAAGCAGTCGAAGCGGTCAACGGCAAGATTCGTGATGCGTTGATGGGGATGGATGCGCGTGACCAGCGCGGCCTGGACGATGCCATGCTGGCGTTAGACGGCACTGAGAACAAAGCGAATCTGGGGGCTAATGCGATTCTAGCGGTTTCCCTGGCCGCCGCTAAAGCCGCCGCTAACGCCAAAGGCGTGCCGCTGTATGCCCACATTGCCGAGCTCTACGGTCAGCCGGGTCAGTACAGCATGCCGGTACCGATGATGAACATTATCAACGGCGGCGAGCACGCGGATAACAACGTCGATATCCAAGAGTTTATGGTCCAGCCAGTAGGTGCGCCCAATTTCCGCGAAGGGCTGCGCATGGGCGCAGAAATTTTCCACGCGCTGAAAAAAGTGCTCTCTGCTAAAGGGCTCTCTACGTCCGTCGGTGACGAGGGCGGCTTTGCGCCTAACCTAGCATCTAACGCTGATGCGCTAGCGGTGATTAAACAAGCCGTTGCTGATGCCGGTTACTCCTTGGGTAAAGACGTTACCTTGGCGCTGGATTGTGCTTCGTCTGAGTTCTATAAAGACGGCCAGTACAACCTTTCCGGTGAAGGCAAAAGCTACGACGCACAAGGCTTTACCGATTACCTGGCAGGCCTGTGCGCCGATTATCCGATCGTGTCTATCGAAGACGGCATGGATGAATCGGACTGGGCGGGTTGGAAAGCGCTGACCGACAAGCTGGGCGATAAAGTGCAGCTGGTGGGCGATGATCTATTTGTGACCAATACCAAGATTCTCAAGCGCGGTATCGATGAGCAGATCGGTAACTCTATCTTGATCAAGTTCAACCAGATCGGCTCGCTTTCCGAGACGCTGGATGCCATCAAGATGGCCCAGGATGCGGGCTTTACCGCGGTTATTTCACACCGCTCTGGTGAAACCGAAGACACCACCATTGCCGATTTGGCAGTGGGCACCTGTGCCGGGCAGATCAAAACGGGTTCACTGTGCCGCTCTGATCGGGTTGCCAAATACAACCGTTTACTGGTGATTGAAGCGGAACTGGGTGATGTGACTTACCCAGGTCTGAAAGCTATTAAGGGGCAGTAAAAGCCAATTTCGAGCGAATTTTGAGAGGCGTTTGTAAGAGATGTCTCAAGATTTTGTAAGAGATATCTTACAAATACCGACGAGAATCGCTCGATTTGGGTAAGAAACAACGTGATTTTCCATTAATTTAAATTAAAGTTGTTGTTTTTAAAGGTTTTTAAAAAAAAGGGCGAGTCGCTGCGACTCGCCCTTTTACATTTTGGCTTTGTTGAGAAGCTGCCGTGATCTGACACAATATACACAGGACAAGGGGAGGCAAGGACGCTTCAGTCAGGATGCAGCGGGATGTAGGTCAGATGCGCCGGGTGATACAGTGAAGTGAGCCCCGGCAAGGAAGTCATCTGAGGAGGTTGATCCAGGGAGTGGTCAGAGGAAGTGCTTGGAGCGGGCGGCCTACGGGCCGCCTTT